>CAZIQO010000068.1:0-15845 GCA_964541465.1 uncultured Oscillospiraceae bacterium | reverse complement strand
CAGACTGGCTGGCAAAGGCAGCTTAGCAAATTGTCTATAAAATAGTTGAAGTCCCTGACGATTATGACGATCAAATGGTTTTGTATCAGGAAACCCAGGCTATTGTAATATTGCAGTATGATTATGAACAGAACTTAACCGTGCTTGTTTATGATATTGATTCTGATTTATACGATAGCGATACAAGGTTTGATATCCTAAAAGAAATCAAACAGCTCAACTTAGATATCTTGGACATCAATGAACAAACGGTTAGTTTTTATGAAATATATAAAGAAGGCGAAGAAGAGTATTTTGGTTTCAGCAGATTTTACGTTGTCGAAGGTATGGAGTACGACGAACTTAAAAACTTGCTCCAGGAGGAATTAACAGCAATTATTGGGGAAGCGGAAGTAGATACCCAAAGAGAAGACTGCTTTATTGAGTCAGTGCAAGACAGTGAAAAATACGATGAAATTGGTTATGCTACTGAGATATGGATTGGAATTCCAGACGAAGGAGACGCATTATTTGTCAATGTTAAGGTAATCGAAATACAAAATGATTGGGATTAACTCCTTCGCAGCTATATATAGATGATCCTCGCTAAAAACGCGCAGGTGGCGCGTTTTTTCCACTGTTCGCTGACGATTCACGCTTTTACCGTCGATTTAAAAAATCAATGAGTAAAATGGAAAGAATGCTTATATAAGTACTGTAAGTTTGGGAGGATTATGATATAATTTACCCAATAGAAAATTAACGCAGTTATATGCGGCAACATTCTGGCAACAAAAAATCAGATAGCCAAAAAGATATGGATAACTGATACAATACAAATACCACGAGCTATTCTCTAAACAGAATTGTTTAAGAAACGTTCTCAAGGAGCGAGTGGGAATAAGTAATTTGTGTCTAAACCCAAAAAACTGGCTGCAGAGCCGGCTATTATATTCCAGGTTTTTTGTAAAGTTAGGTCACAGTCCGGTGTTTCGAGGAATCGGTAATCAATGTAAAAGAGGGGTTACTAATAATGGGGAAAGAAAATTTTTCCATGGTACGCCATGTACCTTACATGGGGGTTATCTGGGCTACTAACGAAGCTTCTAAGTTGGGCTATTACAACGGTCATCCCGACTGGTGTAATTTGGGGCAGGGCCAGCCTGAGGTTGGTGAGATTCAAGGCGCACCAGTTCGTATTAACCGGATTGATCTAAAACCTGCTGACCACGCCTATGGTCCCCTTGGCGGCACCGTAGAGGTACGCCAAGCCATCTGCGACTTTGTCAATCGTACGTATCGTCAGGGAAAAAGCCAATACACGATCGATAATGTCAGCTTTGCTTCCGGTGGACGTTTAGCTTTGACCCGTCTTTATTCCATTCTAGCTGATGGCGTCAGAATAGGCTATAAAAATCCTGATTACACTGCTTATGAGGATTATCTATATTCTTTGAGACAGCGGTGTGTTTTAATGGAAATACGGGCTGATGAGAAAGACGGCTTTAGTGTGCCTCCGGAAAAATTTATAGACTTCATTCATCAGGAAAAACTGGACGTCTTTGTTTTCTCCAACCCCTGCAACCCTACCGGCGAAGCTTTAAAAGGAGAAGACCTGAAAAAATATGTGGAAGCGGCTCGCAACGAAAACTGCCTTTTAGGAGCCGATGAATTCTATTCCCAATTAATCTATAATGCAGATGGCACTCCGGCTGAGAAACCTGTTTCTGCGTTAAGTTATATTGAAGATATCGAAAAAGACCCGGTAGTCGTATTTGATGGCCTGACGAAGGGCTTCCGTTATCCGGGCTGGCGCTGTGGTTGGGCCTTAGGGCCCAAATATATTATTGAAATGGTGAATCGCGCTGCCAGCGCTGTTGACGGTGGCCCGTCTACCTGTGCTGAAAGAGCAACAATTGCTGCCCTGCAGCCCGGTCAAGCTGAACAGGAGCTTTTAGCTGTACGGAAAGAGTTTGCTTATAAGAGAAATATGCTTTTAGAGGGTCTGGCAAAGTTGGGAATCAAGCCTGCGAGGGCACCTTTGGGGACTTTCTATTTGTGGTGTTCCATTAAGGATTTGCCGGGAGAATTGTCCGACGCTGATCAATTCTTCTTTGCTTGCCTGAAGGAAAAGGTTATGACAGTTCCGGGCCATTTCTTTGATGTAAGACCTTTCCGCACTCGTCCGTCTGAAGAACCCTACCGCCACTGGGTTCGCTTCTCCTATGGGCCGGACAGAGCAACCATTGCCAAAGCTTTAGAACGCATTACTAAGGTTGTAAATAGCGATATATAAACGTCACGCCAAATCAGCGCCGGAACGGTCCGTAACCGCGGAAGAAACCATGTGGAGTTATTCATCCGCGTGGGTGAACCGTGTCGATATGGATCGCTTTGAAATACTGCGGACGTTTGATCAAACCACCGACGCGATCTATACGGACGGCGACGGGGGCGCGTACTTCGTCGATTACAACGACCCGGCATGGTATCGTATCGATGTCGACACGGGAGAACTGACCGCGCTCGGATCCGCCGCGGGTATGGCGGATTAGCCACCCTTAAACTATTGATGCCAGGTGAGGATTACGGCGTTTCGGAGGGCTCAGCCGCATCCCCGCCGAAGGCGATCCAGCCGGTTACATTTTCAAAGGAATACGAAAGGCCGCTTTCCTCCGTTGGGACGGGCGACGACAGAGGGAGATCGTCCGACATCAGCGGTTCGCCTGTAAAATGAACGTGCGCGCTCACGCCTCCGTCAAAAACGATATCGAACGAAACGTCCGCGCCGGTTGCGGCAATGTCCGGCTGGTACTCGCAGGAATAGGCGCACGAAATGTACGTCGGATTGTCTGCATCGCCGTCGGCAAAGCCGTCCGTCATAATCAGCAAACAGTTCGTCAGGTTCTCTTCGGTGATGGAAACCGTTCCTTCCTGCGTCGGCTTCGACGCACAGGCCGTCAGCAGCAGCGTAACGAGCAGCACGGCGATTAGTTTCTTCTTCATACCGGATTTCCTTTCGAGTATTTTGTTCTGATTCCGATAAACGTCCGGCGGAACAAACCGCGGACGATTCCTGCCACTGCCGTATGCGGCTTTTCGCTGATTCGGGCGGCACCGCTGCGGCCGGTGCAGCTTTTTTCTCAAGAGCATAACATTACCGCGGCTTAGGTTCTGTGAGCTCCGCATTCATAGATATGCGAATGCGAAGGCGTTTCCACCGGTGCGGCGGGGTGTCCGCAAAGAGCGTGTCTGTGCGAAACAGGGAGGCCAGCAGGCCGGCAAGCAGAAAATCGACGATAAGTACAAGGTTTCCATCTGTAACGAACGGGAAAAACGACGAGGACAAGAATGGATAACCGACACAGGGCACAATGTATAAAACGGTCTGCATGACAAATATCATGAGAATGCCAACGGCAAGCAACCTGCCAAGCGCACTTCCGATGCGTTTTGTACGAAGAAATCCAAACACGAGAAACGTGCCGATTATAAGAAGTAATACAATCGCGGCAGCGTAACCGTATTTGTAGATCAGGTACGTCATGACATAGTCGCTTGTGAACGAATCATTTTGTGCGACAAACGACTGCGCTTGGGATGAAAGCGCACCGCCCTGTCCAAACAGGACCGCTTTGGCCAGCAACTCGCGGATGCGCAGCGTCAGCCATCCGTCGCCCGACGGGTCGTTTGATGGGTATAATACACCATATAATCTTGCAAACCGGTACGGTTCCGAGACGGCGGTAAGCAGCGTGCCGAACGCCGTGACAAGCATGGTAAGGGCCGCTGCAATTACGCGGCTGCCGCGAAAACACTGATAAAAAACGGCAAGCATGATAATGACAAAGCAAGCCGCCGCTGCATCGACCTCATAGAGACCTATTGCCGAAAAGCTGGTTGCGCGAAGAAACAGCGGTATGCAAAACAGTGCGCCCGCTGCGAGCAATCCGAACAAATTGCTTCCGCGTAAACGGTATACGATAAGCGCGTATATCACAGGATATAACAGCCACAGAAACTGAACGCAGCTGTATTCGAAACCCGGTCCGGATCTCTTATAAGAAAGCCAGTCCCCCAAAAGCGGAATGATAACGGCGAGCAACAGAAAAGCAAACTCCAGATACCATGCCCAATGCAGCATTCGATAGAAATTCACGCGCAACATCAATACAAAACATCCGACACCCATCAGCAGAGCGCCGGCGTATTTCAGCCATTCGGCCGCCGTTAAGCGATAGAATACTGCACGGACAAGAATGCCTGTCAAAACGAGCAATCCAAGCGCAATCAGCAAACGAAATTCCACCTTCGGCCGATAGCTCGCGTCCATCATAAGGCCGACGTCGACGGGATCGCCCATCTCCTTTACGGCGCGTTCCGCCGCGTCGGAATCGTTCATGCCGCCGCGCACATATGCGTCCGCCTGATCCTCGATATGGTCCGCCAGATCACGCCGGACGGCCTCATGCGCCTGTTTCCAGCGCACCTGCTCGCAGACCGTTTTCAGAAAGGACTGCGTCTGCTCAGATTGTCGCAAAGCTCGCCCCCCCAGACAAAACCTTGCAGACGGCGGCGGAGAAGCTCGCCCACTCCGCCTCCTTTTCGGCGAGCATCCGATGTCCCGCTTTCGTGAGGGTGTAATACTTGCGCAGCCTCCCCGTGTCCGCCGTTTTTTCGTACGCTTCGATCATGCCCTGTTGCTGCAGATCGTGCAGCAGCGGATACAGCGTGCCGGCCTTGAGCGCGAAGGTATGATCCGAGCGACGTGCCAGCTCCTCGATCATCTGATAGCCGTACATATCCTCGCTTTGCAGGAGCTTCAGCAGCAGCAGGGACGTGCTGCGCGTCACCAGGTTTTTATCAATGCCCATTGGATCGCCCCCATATATCGGAATTCTATACAATGATAGATCCGAACGCTGTATATGTCAAGCCGTATCGGGACCCGGTGCCGCCGGAGCGGAACCGCGCGATTCGTAACCATTAGGATCTTCATATTCCATTTGGCGAACGGAAAAGAAAACATAAGAAAAGCCGGCGCCTTTTTCACCGGCACCGGTCTGTTCGTTGTACTGCGTTTACGCTTTTCCGCAGACGGGGCACTCCGGCCGCCGTTTCAAAGAGAGCGGCTCAAGCGTGCAGGACGCGCCGCCAAAGAGCAGCATCGTTCCGTCCGAGGGATTCGGCAGCCCGAGCAGAACATTCGCGGCCGCCTGCGCCTCCAGCGCGGAAACGGCGGAGACGATGGGGGCGAAGCTCGAAACAGGCGCTTTCGGCGCCGGAATCCCGCCGTAGACACAGAAGAGGCATGGCGTCTTGTGCGGACGCACGGTCAGCAGCGTGCCGTTGAGTCCGCTGACGCCGCCGTCGACGAGCGGTATGCCGGAATCGACGCATGCGCGGTTCGCGGTCAGCCGCGCGTCCAGCGTGTCCGCAGCGAGCAGGACCACGTCGTAGCGGGAGACGATCGAATGCGCATTGTCCTCCGTCAGAGGGAACGGCATCGGTTCGAGCGTCAGTTCCGGCGCGAACGCCGAAAGTTTTTCAAAGGCGGACTCGGTTTTGAGCCGCCCGATATCCCGCGGCGCATGCAGGAACTGGCGGTTGAGATTGGAGAGCGAGACGACGTCCCCATCGCAGAAGCCGATCCGGCCGACGCCCATGCCGCAGAGACAGTACAGCAGCACGGAGCCGAGACCGCCGCAGCCGACGACGAGCGCGGAGGAAGCGAGCAGTTTTTTCTGCCCGCTTTCTCCGATTTCCGGTATGGAAAGCTGACGAACGTAACGCTCGAGCCGCATTCCGGTTACGCGCGGATGCGCGCGATGGTCTTCTGAAACTGCTTCTCGTTCCAGAGCGTCGGCACGGGGTAGATCGGGTTCGCTTCCTTCATCGCCCAGCGGATCATCTGCGGGATATCCTCGTCCTTGATGCAGTCGATCTTCTCCTGGATCTTCATGTCGCGGTTCATGCGCCGGATCTCCAGTATGAACGCTTTGGCCTTCTCCTCGTCGTCCCTGCCCTGAATGCCGACGATCTCCGCAAGTCGCGCGAGCTTGAAGTACACCGCGGGTCCGTAGTCCTCCATGACGTACGGCAGGATCACCGCGTTGGCGAGTCCGTGCGGCGTGCCGTACAGGCCGCCGAGCGTATGGGCGATCGCGTGCACATACCCAACGCAGGCGCGCGTGAACGCGGCGCCCGCGTAGAACGACGCGCGCTGCATGTTCTGACGCGCTTCGATATTCTTGCCGTCCTTATAGGCGGTTTCCAGAT
Organism: uncultured Oscillospiraceae bacterium; assembly: GCA_964541465.1. Taxonomy (GTDB): domain Bacteria; phylum Bacillota; class Clostridia; order Christensenellales; family CAG-138; genus UBA7703. The sequence goes on along the minus strand of CAZIQO010000068.1, from coordinate 9,587 downwards.
TGTCGAAGATCAGGCGGACGGCCTTGACGGCGAGTTCGTCGGTGCTCTTCGGCGCGAGCTTGTTCGTGTAGGCTTCCACCGCGTGCGTCAGCGCGTCCATGCCCGTCGTGCTCGTGATGTGCGGCGGCAGACCGACGGTCAGTTCGGGATCGAGCACCGCGTAGCGCGGGATCAGGCAGAGGTCCTGCACGGCATACTTATGATGCGTTTTCCGGTCGGTTACGACGGCCGCGATCGTGGTTTCGGAGCCCGTCCCGGCGGTCGTTGGGACCGCAAACAGCAGCGGGATGCGTTTAAGGACCCGCAGCGTGCCGCCCATCTGACTGACGCTCTGATGCGGCTTGGCCACGCGCGCGCCGGCGGCTTTGGCGCAGTCCATAGAGGACCCGCCGCCAAACGCGATGATGCCCTGACAGTTGCTGTCCAGATAGAGCTTGCGCGCGTCCTCGATGTTCTTGATGGACGGGTTCGGCTCTGCGCCGTCGAAAAGCGCATAGGAGAGTCCCGCTTCGTCGCAGGCCGCGAAGAGCGTGTCGAGCAGCCCGATGCGGTGCAGCACCTGATCGGTTACGATCAGCACGCGGTCGATGCCCTTGGAGCGGACGAAAGCGGGCAGTTTCTTGATGCTGCCGGGTCCCTCGATCAGCTCAGGCTGCCGCCAGGGCATCAGGTATTCGGCGGAAGTAAGGAAGAATTGGAAAATGCGGTACCAGATTTTTTTCAGCGTCCACATACAGCGTTTAGCCTCCAGATGAATGAATTGGATGGGAATTTGGGAAAGGAGATCGGACTTCAGTCCAATATTAGCACAAACGAAACGTCGCTGCAATGAAGAGTCCGCGGATTTTATAAAACCGTTCGGCAGTACGGTTTCGGCGATGGATCACGAGCCCGGGAATGGTATAATTACGGTAAAAAGTGCATGAAATGCGGCGGTGGCGCGCAAGTAGAATTAATGCGCATTTTATCGATATATTGGGTAATTCCACGAAGAAAATCGGAAGTATTGTTTTTTGTTTTCATGGAGATTATTGTCAAATAAAGTGCTATTTTGGATGGGGGAGGACGAATCTGTGAAGCCGAAAATCGAACAGGAACTGCTAAAGCTTGGCGCACCGACGGGACGACTCGGATATGTACAGATGGCGATGGCGCTTGAACTGATCATGCAGGAAGAGCAGGTTACCAGCACAACGCGCGTGCTGTATCCGAAGGTGGCGGACGAATGCAAAACCAAGCCCGCGCGGATCGAGCGAAACGTGCGGGAGGAAATCAAAGCCATCTGGAACTACGGGAACCAGAAGCGGCTCGACCAGCTTTTCTATAACCGCGGGAAGTATCCGCCGGGGAACAAGGAATTTCTGTATACGGTCGCCCGGCACCTTCAGCAGAGCAACTGAAAGCGGAAACGTCCGCAAACGAAACGATGGCGGGAGACGGCGGCGGGTCGGCCGCCGCTAAAACGAACGGACCGGCTCAATCGTATCCGAACGGGGATAAACGTATTCCATCTTCGGCGGCATGGAGTTATAGACGCGTTCGATCTTCAGCGTGCCGCGATCGTATCTGCCTTTCACCAGAACGGATTCCATCTTCAGATTCAGGCAAAGGATCGCCGCCTTCGCGCCGTTCGGAATGCGGCGCAGTTCGCGGCCGTACGGGACCCCGCTCATCGTGATGCGATCCGAACCGGCGGCGGTCGCCTGAACGACCGGGATCAGCCGCGCATCGCCGTCGGCATCGTAATAACAGAGAAATTTCAGAGAATCCAGCTGTGAAAACAGGTCCTGCGCCGCGCGGGGCATGGCTTTGCTTTTGCCCGAGGCAACGAACGGCGCACGGATGCGCGAAAGGATCGCACCGAGCACGATCGGCCCCATGGGCAGCGCCTGCAGCGGCGTGATCCGTTCAAGATCCAGATAGAAGATGCGGTAAAACCCCATATAGGAATTATACCGGAAGAGCGGCTTGTTGTTGTAGAGGTCAAACTCCGGCCCGGTTGTTTCGCTGTGCGTATAGACGGCGTTGCCGGTCAGGAACCGTTTATCCGCGCTGAGCACGAGGAACCCGACGCGCGGGCGCTCGGTGATAAACTGCTTGGAGAGCCCCGCCGCGAACTGCCCGAACGTGAGCCCGGTTTCGCCGAGCGCCTGAATGGACGAGAGAAACGTCAGGTGCGGGTATCCGTTTTCGTCGGCGGTTGCGAGAACGCCGACCTTGCTGTCGTTGCCCATCATGCGGGCGGATGCTTCGTCGATGACGGAAACGGTGGTCTGTTTCATTCGTCAGTCCTCCTCCTTGAGCGCGCCGGTGGCGCGGATGTCCGCGCAGGCGTCGGTGCTCTGCGCGGCCGCGAGCAGTTCCGCCATACGTGTTTTTGTAATCAGCGGCGTTTTTGCAAACGCCCAGTCGATGCCGAGACGCCGGTATTTATCGACGCAAAGGTTGTTGAACGCAAGGAGTTCCCAGCGCTCCACGCCGCCGACGGCACGGATGCGTTCGCCGATCGCGCGGATGTTCTCCATGGAATCCGTTGCGCCCGGGATGAGCGGCGTGCGGACCCAGAGCCGTCCGGCTCCCTTCGCCCAAAGCGCCGCCACGCCGAAATTCCGCAGAATCATGCGGTTGCTCTGCCCTGTCCAGCGCAGGTGCGCGGCCTCGTCCATGATTTTCAGATCATACAGAAGCACGTCCGTCAGCGGAAGCGCGCGCTCGAGCTGTTCGGTAAAGACCATGCCGCAGGTGTCGACCGCGGTCTGTATCCCTTCGTCTTTGAGCAGCCGGAGCAGCTCGACCGCCCCGTCCTGCAGCAGCGCTTCGCCGCCGGAGAGCGTTACGCCGCCTTCGCGCCCGAAGTATGCGCTGTCCCGGACGAGTTCGCGGCAGAGCGTAGCCGGCTCGGCGTCGAGGCCCTTTCCCTCGAGCGCGCGCGTGGGGCAGGCGTTTACGCAGGCATAGCAGCCTTCGCAGCGCAGTCGGTCGATACGCACGCCTTCGTCGGCAAAGGAAAGCGCGCCCGTCGGGCAGGCGGTTTCGCAGGTGCGGCAGCCGATGCAGCGCGCCGACAGCCAGTGGACCTGCTTCTTCTTCTGGATGCTCTCGGGGTTATGGCACCATGCGCAGGCAAGGGAGCAGCCCTTGAAGAATACGGTCGTCCGAAGGCCCGGCCCGTCCTCGCTGGACATGCGCTGTATATCGAGATAACGGATCTTCGCCATGCTCAGTACCGGCCGTGGCTTTCGCGCGCGATGATCTCGTTCTGCAGCTCGCGGCCGATGCTCGTAAAGTACGCATTGTAGCCCGTGATGCGAACAAGGAGATTCCGGTAGTTCTCCGGGTGCTTCTGCGCGTCCTTGAGAATGTCCGCGTCGAGGATGTTGATCTGCAGCGCGGTGCCGCCGTTGTGAATGTATCCGCGCAAAAACGATTTGAGCTTTTCGCGGTGCTCGCGGTCGCGCATGAGCGAAGGGGAGAGTGTGATCGTGTGGCTCGCGCCGTTCGGCAGCAAGTTCCGGATGCGGCCGTCGTCTTCCCGTCCGCCGAGCGCCTTGCCGACGGAATTCGCGTTGCCGGTCGGGCCGTTCGTGTCCGCGCCGTTGACCGGGCAGATAGCGTTGCTGAGGAACTGTCCGTGTTCGCGTCCGTCCGGCGTGGCGGGCAGCACGAAGCCGGAGCCGATCCAGTAGTTCCAGCTCAGCATGCCGGGCCGGAACTGCGCGTTCGTGGAAGCGGTGCGGTGTTTCCACACCTCGTTCGACCAGTCCAGCATGACGCGGTACGCCAGCGCGTCCGCCTCGTCGTCGTCGCGGCCGTATTTCGGCGCGCGGTTCTTGGCCTGCGCCTGCAGGACCTCGTAGCCCTTCCAGTTCGCCTGCAGCGCGGCGATCAGCGCGTCCATGGTGCAAAGATGCTTGTCGAACACGAGGTATTTGACCGCGAGCAGCGAATCCACCGTCGTGGCGAACGTGACGCCTTCAATGGTGACGAACGAAAGCTCCGCGCCGCCCTGCGTCACGTCGAGCCCCTGCTCGGCGCAGCCGCGCACCAGGCAGCTAAGGTACGGCGTCGGCGCGAATTCCGCGCGGACCGCCGTGGAGCGTTCGTACAGCGCCGTCATGCGATTGAGCAGGTATGTCAACTGCGTTAAAAACGCGTCGTAGAATTCCTGAAACGTTTTGAATCCGCGCGGGTCGCCCGTCTTCGGCGTGTCCGCGTCCTCGTCGTAGGGCTTGCCCCAGAGCGCGTCCGTATAGGGGATCAGCCCGCGCCCGTTCCCGAGCGCGAGCTCGACGGCCTTGACGAGATTCGGGTTGCAGTCCACGGTCGCGGAGCGGTCGTTGCCGCACATGGTGTTCTCGAGGCACCCGACGGACGCATAGTCGAACACGCTGTCCTCGTTGATGAATTTTTCCGCGTGCGCGCGCTTCGCTTCCTCCAGAAGGCCCGCCATGGAGCGCTCGTCGAAGTTCAGCAGGAACGGCGCGCCCTGGCTGACCGCGATCATATCGACAACCTTGTCGAGCAGCGCGTCGGGCGATCCCTCGTGCAGGCGTACGTTCGGCTTCGGCTCGAGGATCGGGGTCATCTCGTCGATCACCTCGAGGAAGGCGTAGGTCAGATCGTTGGTCATGTCCGCGCCGTCCTTGCCCATGCCGGAGAGGTTAAATAGCTGTCCGTATCCCGCCGTGATGCCCTGATTGCCCGTCTGGATCATCGCATCGTAGGCATAGTTGCAGTGGATCCAGAAGCACTTGAGGATCTCCTTGCCGAATTCGCGGGACATGCCGCTTTGCAGCGAGGCCTGCCAGTAGGGGAAGAGATACTGGTCGATCCGCCCGAACGACACGCCGGCGCCGGGGTAATTTTCGTCCGAGAGCACGAGCATATGCGTCAGCCAGAGCGACTGCACCGCCTCGTAAAAATCGCGCGCGGGTTCGTTCGGCACGCGGAGCAGGTTCTTCTGCATGGTCAGGAGTTCGGCCCTGCGCGTTTCGTCCGCTTCCTTCTCCGCAAGCGAGGCGCAGAGCGCGGCGTATTTTGCCGAAAGCTCGACGGGCATGTCGCAGCAAAGCAGCATTGCGCGAAGCTGCGCGCCTTTCGCACCCGCGCGGTCGGCCTCGGGCAGCGCGTCGTATTTTGCCTGCAAATCCGCCTTGACGCCCGAGAACCCCTCGCTCAGCACGCGCGGATAGTCGGGGATCAGGTGCCCGCTGGTCGCGCCGCAGTTGCCGTAGCCCTTGTCGCGGAATTCAAACGTATCCTCGCGGATGCCGTGCCGGCCGAAGAGCAGCGCGTTCCGCTCCGCCGCCTCGCGTTTTGACCAGCAGCGCGAGCACATGAGGTTGAAGCGCCCGCCCGCGACCAGATCGCCCGGCAGGATCTCCTGCGGCACATGGTTGACCATGGCTTCCTTGACGAACCACGCGCGCCGCTCGGCGATGCTGCGGCCGTAGAAATCCTTCGGCGGCAGGATCGTATGCGCGGAGAGCTGGAACGATCTGCGGAACGTGGGCAGGAAGGAGTACACCTCCGGGACGATGAAGAACGTCGTTTCGTCGAACACCTCGTCCCATGGCGCGCCCGTCGTGAACGCGCTGAATTCGTTGTTCCATTTGCGCTCCGTTCCCAGGAAATAGTAATCCCTGAGCCATTCGATGCGTTTGGAAAGGCCGTGCGGCTCCTTGACGCCGCGCTTTCTGACAGCTTCCATCCTTTTATGCGCTCCTTTCAGACTGAAAAAACAGGTGTTCCACATCGGCGTGAAACATTCCGGCTGTTGCGTTACCATTATAATATATTGAAGCGCCTTTCGGCAATTGCCCGCGCGGATTCGGTATGATAAAATATACGGCATGAAGGTGGCGCAGATCAATTCGGTTTGCTCCGGCAGCACGGGACGCGTGGCGGCCGGCATTTCGCGCGCGCTCGGCGAACAGGGCGGCGGGGGTCTGCTGCTCTACGGACGGGGCGGCCCTGCGGACGGAATCGCCTGCGAACGCTTCGGAAGCGCGGCGTCGTTTTATCTGCACGCGGCCTACGCGCGGCTGTCCGACCGGCAGGGGTTCGCATCCGCGCGCGAGACGCGCCGCATGATCGCGCGCATCGAATCGTTTGACCCGGACGTGATACAGCTCCATAACCTGCACGGGTACTATCTCGACCTTAAAACGCTGTTTTCCTATCTCGCAAACGCCGGACGCCCGGTCGTATGGACGCTGCACGACTGCCACGCGTTCACGGGGCACTGCGCGTTCTTCGACGCGGCCGGATGCGAACGATGGCTCACCGGCTGCGGTCACTGCCCGCTGAGAGCGGCGTACCCCAGGAGCGTTCTGCTCGACCGGTCGAAACGAAACCTCGTCGAGAAGAAAGCGCTGTGCTCGGCGGTGCCGGATATGACGATCGTCACGCCGTCGGACTGGCTGAAAAATCTTGCGCGGCGGTCATTTCTCGGGAAATACCCGATCATGACCATCCATAACGGCGTGGATAGGAACGTGTTTCACCCGACGGAGAGCGACTTGAAAAATCGTTACGGGATCGGGGAAAAGAAGCTCGTGCTCGGCGTGGCGAACGTCTGGGAGCCGCGCAAGGGGCTCGGCGAGTGTATCAAACTTGCGGAGCGGCTCGGGCCGGACGTGACCGTCGCGCTGATTGGCCTTTCGGACAAGCAGAGAAGCGGCCTGCCGAGCGGGATGATCGGACTCGGGCGCACGGCGGACGCAAAGGAGCTGGCCTGCTGGTATACGGCGGCGGACGCGTTCGTCAACCCGACTTTCGAGGATAATTTCCCGACCACACAGCTCGAGGCGCTCGCCTGCGGGACGCCGGTCGCCGCATTTGATACGGGCGGCTGCGCGGAGGCGCTCGACGAAACATGCGGAGCGGTCGTTCCGCGCGGCGATACGGACGCGCTGGCCGGCGCCGTTCGGCGTGTGTTTTCGCTTTCAAGGGAAGATTGCCTGCACCGCGCGGCGCTGTTCGACCAGAGGGACCGCTACAAAGAATACGCCGCGTTATACGGGCGGCTCTGCGGGGAGGGACGCGCGTGAAGCCCGTGCGGGTGCTCTACGTCAGCGGCGGTTCGCTCGACCGCGGCGGCATCGCGAGCTGGATGCTCGGCTACGCTTCGCACTTCGACCGCGAGCTTGTCGCGGTGGATTTTCTCGTGCACGGCATGGAAGAGGGGCCGAGGGAGGACGAGGCGCTTTCGCTCGGCGCGAAGGTTTATCATGTGCCGTATCGAAGAAACGATCCGGCCGGCAACCGGCGCGGGATACGGGACGCGATTCTGAACGGATACGACGTGGTGCACGCGCATATGGACGGCATGAACGCCTATCCGCTTTCCATCGCGAAGGCGTGCGGCGTACGCGCGTGCGTTTCCCACAGCCACAACACGGAGTTCCTCACGGGCAATCCGATCCGACGCGCGGCGCATATGCTCGCGCGCTCGCGTATTCCGGCCGTCGCGACGGACCTTCTGGCCTGCTCCGAGGCGGCGGGCAGGTTCCTCTACGGCGACGCGCTGTTTAAAGCGGGGCGCGTGCGCGTGATAAAGAACGCGATCGACGCGAGGCGCTTTCGGTTTGATCCGCAGGAACGGCGCAGGATTCGCGCGGCGCTCGGGCTGGACGGACGGTTCGTGGTCGGCCATATCGGCCGGTTCGACCTGATGCAGAAGAACCAGCTTTTCCTTCTCGACGCGTTTAACAGCGCGAAGGCGGCGCGCCCGGAGCTGGCGCTCGTGCTCGTGGGCGACGGGCCGGACCGCGGACGAATCGAGAACGCCGTCCGCGCGCTCGGACTGGAGCGCGACGTGGTTCTGACCGGCTTTCGGGAGGACGTGCCGGCGCTGCTGTCCGGATTCGATTTGTTTGTACTGCCGTCCCGCTTTGAGGGGCTCGGTATCGTGCTCGTCGAGGCGCAGGCAAGCGGCCTGGCATGCGCTGCATCCTCCGCGGTGCCGCGGGACACGCTGATTTCGCGGTGCGATTATCTGCCGCTGGAGTGGGACGCGTGGGCGGACGCGATGATCCGCGCAGGCATGGACGAGGCGCGCGCATTCCCGGAGGGTGAGATCGCGTCGCTGGGATACGACATCGGCGCGGCCGCGCATGAGCTGTCGGATTTTTACCGGGAGATTGCAAAGCGATGAGAAAGGTGCTGTTCCTGTGCAACATACCGGCGCCGTACCGGATCGATTTTTTCAACGAACTCGGCAGATTCGTGGACCTGACGGTGCTCTTTGAGGCCAAGAGCACGCCGGCGGCGGCGTTCAATTATAATCTGGAACGCATAAGGACGTTCCGCACCGTGTTTTTGCGCGAAGGCGATATCCGCGAGCGCAGGGTGGACTGGAACGTGCTTTCGCATTTTCACCGCGGGGAATACGACACAATCGTCGTGACGAACTACGCGTTTTTTACCGAAACGGCGGCGATCCTCGCGCTGAAGGCAAAGCGCATCCCCTACGAAATGGAGCTCGACGGCGCCGTGCCGAGGAAGGAAAACGCCCTGCTGCACGCGGCAAAGGGAATCCTGATCCGGGGCGCGGCGCGTTACTGGAGCACCGGCGAACAGACCGACCGCTTCCTTCTGGGCTTCGGCGTGCCGAAAGAGCGGATCACTCGTTATCCGTTCACCTCGCTGTTCGAACGGGAGATCGCCGAACGGCCGTTTTCGGACGCGGAGAAGCAAGCGGCGAAAAGGAAACTTTCCGTTCCGTACAAAAGAATGATTCTGAGCGTCGGCAGGCCGCTCCATCTGAAGGGCTTCGACCTGCTCATCCGGGCGGCGGCGGGGCTGGACGGCGACGCCGGCGTCTGCATCGTCGGCGGGAAACCGACGCCGGAATGCGCGGAACTGGCCGAACGGCTGGGGCTGAAAAACATTCGCTTTATCGAGTTTGCCGACAGGGAAACGCTTGCCGCATACTACCGCGCGGCGGACCTTTTCGTGCTCGCGACGCGCGGGGACGTCTGGGGCCTCGTGATCAACGAAGCCATGGCGAACGCGCTGCCCGTGATCACGACCGACGCCTGCGTGGCCGGGTGCGAGATGATCCGGGACGGCGAGAACGGATTTCTGATTCCGAGCGAATCTGCGGAGCTGCTGGAGGAGCGGATGCGCCGCCTTCTCGGCGACGAAGCGCTGCGGACTCGGATGGGCGGAGCCGCCCTTTCGACTGCGCGCCGTTATACGATCGAGCAAATGGCGCGCGCGCACGCGGAGGCGTTTTCGGCGTACGAATGAGCGGAAAGCCCGCAGGTCGGGAACAAAAACCGGCTCCATTTTCACGGAACCGGCAATCAGTTAAAAAAGTTTCTTTGCAGGGGTTTCGCTCCTGCACCCCACCCAAGGGACACGTCCCTTGGGAATCCCTGACACCGCAAACGCCCTTTACAGGACGCTTGCGAAAATGGATTCTTAGGGCCGTTACGGCCCGAAACGGTGGTTTGGTGGCGGAGCCTCCAACGTACCCACATGATCGACAAGCTGCCGGTTCCGATTTCACGGAGTCGGTTTTTTATTGGCTCACCGTCAATAGTTGGGGTAGAGCAGCAGACTAAGAGAAACAAAGGGAG
>CAZIQO010000067.1:0-15875 GCA_964541465.1 uncultured Oscillospiraceae bacterium | reverse complement strand
CAGCGACATGATTTCGTTTTCCTGTTCCGTTTCTTTTGCAAATCAGCCCGCGATCACGCGGGAGATGATCTCGGCCGCCGCTTCCAGCAGCGCGGCGTCCGTTTCGGTAAAGCGCGCTTCGACCGGACTGTCGGCGTCCAGCACGCCGAGAGGCAGACCGTTTCCGTCGCGCAGCACGACGACAAGCTCGCTTTTCGACGCCGCGTCGCAGGCGATGTGGCCGGGGAACGCGCGCACGTTTGGAACGCGGAGCGTCCTGTTTTGGCGCACGGCGGCGCCGCAGACGCCGCGTCCGACGGGAATCTTCGTGCAGGCGGGCTTTCCCTGAAACGGCCCGAGCACGAGCGTATCCCCGCGCAGCAGATAGAAACCGATCCAGTTGATCCCCTCCAGCGCGCCGCTGAGAAACGTGGCGGCGTTGGCCAGGGTCGTCATGGCTTCATCCGCGGGGTCGAGCAGTGCGGCAAGCTGTTTGCGCATCATTTCCACGCTCATGCGCAATATTATATTCGATACGTCCGCGCTTTACAAGTCGGCGGCGGCATGATACAGTAACCGCGAAAGAGGTGCCTGATGGAGCTCGAGAAGCGCAGACGGTTCATTATCAACTTCCTGTACTTCGCGATCCTGCTGGGGATAGCGGTGGTTTTGTGCCGCTACGCGCTCGGCGCGCTGATGCCGTTTCTCATTGCGCTTTTGGTTTCGCTGCTGCTTCGGCCCGTTGTGCGCTTTCTGTGCGAGCGCTGCCGCGTGCAGAAGGGCGTGGCCGGAGCCGTTGTCGTCCTCCTGTTTTACGCGCTGATCGGGTTTCTGCTCATCATCATCGGCATCAAGCTGTTTGCCGCCGCGAAGCTGTTCTTTCTGCAGCTTCCGTCCGTCTACCAGGACCGGATCGCGCCGTGGATGAGCGATCTGCTCGATTCCATCGAAAACTTCGCCGCGAAGCTCGACCCGCGTTCGTCGACGGCGTACGGCGTGGTTTCCGTCAACGTTACCGATACGATCGGCGAGAGCGTCGCCGCGCTGTCGAAGCAGGTCGTTTCCTGGGTCACCAGCTTCACGCTCAAGACGCCCTCGTTTCTGCTCAGCCTCGTGATCACGGTGATCGCCACCGTATTCCTTTCGATCGACCTGCCGAACATCCGGGCGTTCCTCCTGCGGCAGTTTTCCGAAAAAAACCGGAAACTGCTCGGTGAACTTCGCATCCACCTCGGACGGACGCTCGGGCGCTACACGCGCTCCTACGCGCTGATCCTGCTGATCACCTTCGGGGAGATCGCGCTTGGGCTTCTGATCATCGGCGTGAACAACCCGGTCGGCACGGCGGCCGCCATCGCGCTCTTCGATATTCTGCCCGTCGTCGGCAGCGGCATGATCTTGCTGCCGTGGACGATCATCGCGCTACTTTCCGGCAGCTATATCCGCGCGCTCGGACTCGGCATCCTCTACGTGATCGTCGTCGTCGTACGCAACATCATCGAACCGAAAATCGTCGGCGACCGCGTCGGCCTGCGCCCGATCGTCACGCTGATGGCCATGGTGGTCGGCACGTACCTCTTCGGCGGCATCGGGCTTCTGGGTCTTCCCATCACGCTCGCGCTGCTGCAGAGCCTGAACCGACAGGGCGTCATTCATCTGTATCAAACCGGCGAATCGGATTCCGGCGCGCCGGCGGACGGAAATCCGCGGCCTCCTGCGCCGGAGGAGCCTTCTTCCCCCGCCGGGAAGGAGGCGCCCGTAAAAAAGGCGCAGCGCCGGAAAAAGCCGTGACGCGGCGTTTTGGACGGAAGGCGGTGAGGAAAACTTGGAGGAACCCCTGCGGCGCATCGACGGCCACGCGCACTACGCCTGGCCGATCACCGGCGAAAGCTTGGAGCGCGTTCTGCGCCTCACAGGCGCGGACGCGGTGTGCCTTGCCGCGCTGCCCGGCACCTCACGGCTCGATCCCACGCCGGATATCCTCTGCTATAAATCCGCGCACCCGACCACGACATTCGCCTTCGGCTGCCTCGACTGCACGGCATACGAACGCCGGCCGGAGCGCTGCGGCAGACGGTCCGTGCGCCGCGCCAGACGCCTGATCGCCTGCGGCTGCGACGGCGTAAAGCTGCTCGAGGGCAAGCCGACCATGCGGCGCGCGTTCCCGATTCCGGATTTCGACCTGCCCGCGTGGGAGCCGTTCTGGGCCTATGCGGAGAAAGCGCGGCTGCCGATCCTCTGGCATGTCAACGACCCGGAGACGTTTTGGGACCCGGACGCGATCCCGCCGTTTGCACGGGACGCGGGCTGGGGTTACACGGACGCCGACGTGAATAACGAGGACCAGTATCGGCAGGTGCGCGCGGTGCTGGAGCGGCATAAAAACCTGAACGTCACGTTTGCGCATCTGTTCTTCCTCTCGGCCGACCTGCCGCGTCTGTCCGAATGGATGGAGCGGTTCCCGAACATGCGCGTGGACCTGACCCCCGGCATCGAGCTTTATGAGAACCTTTCCAAAACGCCGGAGGAGACGCGCGCGTTCTTCGAGCGTTTTTCCGACCGCATCCTCTACGGCACGGACATCGGCGGGCGCACGGTCCTTGCCGAAACCGTCACGGCGCTCAACGAGAACGAATCCATCCGGCGCGCGGAGATCTGCGGCGCGTTTCTCGAAAGCAAAGCCACGCTCGGCATCCGCGCCGACGGGGCGTTTCTGATCGGTACGGAGCCGTTCGCGCTGCACGGCATGGACTTTGACGCCGATCTGCTCAATAAGATCCTGTCGGAGAACTTCCTTGCGTTTGTCGGTGCCGACCGGCCGCGGCGCGTCAATCTGCGCGCGGCGCTCCGTGCCTGCAGGCGGCTTCGGCATACGCTGATCAACCGCGCGCGGAGGACCGGCAGGCCGTGCGACACGCGTGCCGTCGATTCCGACCGGCAGTACTTTGTCCACGCGCTCGACGAGCTGTAGCCGGCCGTTCGGATTTCATATTCGATTTCCGGCAGGGCCGTATCATGACAGCCGGTTTTTTAGGAAAAGGGGGGATTGTTCTTGGCAAAGATCATCGCGCATCGCGGGTTTTCGTCCCGCTATCCGGAGAATTCGATGCTTGCCTTCGAGCGCGCCGCGGCGCTCGGCGCGGACGGCGCGGAGTTCGACGTGCAGCTCACCGCCGACGGCGTACCCGTGGTCTTCCACGACGAGAGCCTCAAACGCATCACGGGCGACGATCTTCTGATCAAGGACCTGACGCTGAAAGAACTGCGGCGGTTCGATATTTCCTACCGGTTCCGCGGCCAGTGCCCGCCGCAGCGGATCCCGACGCTCGAGGAGTATTTTTCGCTGGTAAAGGACCGCGATTTTCTGAACATCCTCGAATTCAAGACGGCGATCTTCGAGTATGACGGCATCGAGAAAAAGGTGATCGACATGATCGGTTCGTTCGGGCTGGACGACCGCGTGATCCTCTCGTCGTTCAACCACTATACGCTGCTGCGCTGTAAGGCCGTTGCGCCCGCGCTACCGTGCGGCATTCTCTATGAGTGCCGCATCGCCGAGCCGCAGCGCTACTGCGTTTCCCTCGGCATGCAGTATCTGCACCCCGACTATCGGTTCCTCAGCGACGCGGAGCTTGCCAAATACGAAGCCGCCGGCGTGAAAACGAATCCGTGGACGGTCGACGGCGAAGCCGAAATCCGCCGGCTGCTCGGCTGCGGGAATATCTTTGCGCTCATGAGCAACAAGCCCGATCTTGCGCTGACGATCCGCGCGGCGATGCCGTTCGCCTGAACGAACGGGGAAAACGGGCCGTTCCGGGGACGATGCCGGTCGCGTCGGCGCCGAACGTTGGGAAGCGACGTTTTATAATCACAAAAGAGGGAGCCGCCGCATGCCGTCGGGGCAGGGCGATTCCCGCTTTTTGCGTATGAAATTGCCGGCGGCTGTTTTACGCGCCCGTTCCGCAGGTCCCGATCAGCGATATGTTCAGCGGGGCGGCGCGAACCGGCGGACGATCTCCGCCGCCGCCTTCAGCCCATCGATCGCGGCGGACACGATGCCGCCCGCGTAACCGGCGCCCTCTCCGACCGGGTACAGACCCGCGCAGGAAACGCTCTCCATCGTCTCTCCGCGCAGGATGCGAAGCGGCGCGCTGGTGCGCGTTTCCACGCCCGTGAGCACGGCGTCCCCCGCGTCGAAGCCATGAAGCTGCCGGCCGAACGCGGCGATTCCGTCCCGCACGCCCGCCGCCACGAACGGCGGCAGCACGCGCCGCAGATCGCAGGGCGTTACGCCCGGCCGGTAGGTGGGGGATACGCCGCCGAAGCCGCGCGGCGCGTCCCCGCGGATAAAATCGCAGAGGCGCGAAGCGGGCGCGCAGGCGTTTTCTCCGCCCGCCCGGAACGCGGCCTGTTCGAGTCCCCGCTGGAACCGCACGCCGCCGATCGGGCCATCCGGCAAATCCTCTTCGCGCACCTGCACGACGATCGCCGCGTTGGCGTTTTCCCCGTCGCGCCGGTAGTTGCTCATGCCGTTTGTCACGACTTCGCCCGCCGCGGACGCGCCTGCGATCACCCGTCCGCCGGGGCACATGCAGAACGTATAGACCCCGCGTTCGCCGCTTCTGCCCGTCAGGCGGTATTCCGCCGCGCCAAGCCGCGGGTGGCCCGCCAGTGCGCCGAACTGCGCGCGGTCGATGCTCTCCTGCGGGTGCTCGATGCGAACGCCAACGGCAAAGGGCTTTTGCGCCAACGCGACACCTGCGTCGAAGAGCATCCGGTACGTATCACGCGCGCCCTGGCCGACGGCGAGCACCAGCGCGCCGCACGCGGCGGTTTCCGCGCCGTGCGGCGCGGACAGCACCGCGCCGGCGAGGCGTCCGTTATGAAGTTCCAGTCCGGCAAGCCGCGTGGAGAAGCGGACTTCGCCGCCGAGACGTTCGATCTCCCTGCGCATGCCCGAAACCACGATCCGAAGACGGTCGGTTCCGATATGCGGCTTTGCCTCGATCGTGATCTCCTCCGGCGCGCCGAACCGGACGAGCGTTTCCAGCACGCGCTCCCCGCGCGCGTCCTTGCTGCGCGACGTCAGCTTTCCGTCCGAGAACGTGCCTGCGCCGCCCTCGCCGAACATGACGTTGCTCTCTTCGTCGAGCGCGCCCGTCTCCCAGTACCGTTCCACCTTCCGCGCGCGCTGTTCCACCGGCTCGCCGCGTTCGACGACAAGCGGCCGGTATCCGTTCTCCGCCAACAGAAGGGCGGCGAACAACCCCGCCGGCCCCAGACCGACGACGACCGGGCGCTCGCAAAGCGGTTCCGTGCCGCGCGTCGGCGGCGCAGGATTTTCCTGCACATACCGCTCGATCCGCGCGTCGCCCGCGGTAAGCAGGCGCTTTGCCGCCGCATCGTCCACGTCGGCCAGCACGCGCAGCAGGAAATGGATGTCCTGCTTTTTCCGCGCGTCGAGTGCGCGCCGCGCGATCCGCACGCCGAGGATCGCGGACGCGTCCGTCCCGCACTGCGCGGCGACCCGGTGCGCGAGCAGTTCGTCTCCTTCGGAAATCGGTTGTTTCACGTCCCGGATCCAGAGCCGCATGGTTTTCCTCCCGATACAGAGACGGCGGAGCCGTTCGCTCCGCCGGTTGATTGCCCTCGTTGCAGCGTACCGCCGAACGCCGCTAGGATTCGGTGATGGTAACGGTCACCTGCGTTACGGACAGCGTCGTGGTCAGCTCCACGGTCGAATCCTCGTCCCGCACGATCGTGTTCAGCGGCAGATCGTATACGCCCGGCGTCAGGCCCGTCACGTCCACCTGTACGGTGATATCGCTTCGCTTGAGAAGGCTGACGAGACTGTACCGCCCCTCGACGGTCAGATCCACCGTGGAAACGCTGAGGGAGACACTCGTGCGTGCCTGCGCTCCGTAGACCTGGATCTCAAGCTGCTCAAATGTCTGCGAGTCGTCGATTTCCCGCACTTCGATCAGAACGGAAACCGGGTCGTCGTCCAGAACGCGGACGCCGTCCGGCACGATCAGGTCGCTTTCCACGGTCGTTGTGGTGCTCATTCCGTTCACCGCGATGGGCTCGAGCTGTATGCTGGTTACCGCATCCAGCGCGCTCTGGTCGCCCACGATGCGCACTACGGACGGCGTGGCGACGGCGCTGACGATCTCATGGTTCGCCGCGAGATCGTCCGTCCCCACGAGGGAGCTGTCAACGTCGACCGGCACGTCCTTGAGCGGATAGATCGGCAGGCGCACCGTAGACGTGGGGAGCATGCCGACGATGACGTCCGAGGAAACGACCTCGTCGTTCTTATCGTAGAACGTCACATCAAACGTGCTGTAGATCGTCGACGTGCGGTCGGTCAGGTCCACGACGCATTCCGCCCGCGTAATGGTGGAGATATCGGTTTTCGGGCCCGTGATATCAAGATTGGACGTATCGGTCAGCGCATCCATGTCCGCCCAGTATCCGTCCGGCAGCGTACCCGTGAACGACGTGGTTACGGGAATGGTCTTTGTAACGAGCGTATCGATCTCCACGGATACCGTGGAAGGGGACACGGACTGCACCACGCCGAGAGACGAACTCACCGTCGCTTCGATGGGGAGCTCATAGACGCGTGCCTCGCTGATATTCCGCAGGCTGATCGTCGCGCTGATGGAACTCGCGTTGATATACGCGTAGTTCGTGATCTGCGCGCGCACCGTGACGGACACATCCTGAAGGATTTCCTCCCGGTTTCCGCGCACGCAGAATCCCTGCGCGATCAGCTCGGCTTCCCCGTCGAAGCTCGTGGTCACGTCCGAAATGATCTTTGTGCGGACGGGTTTCTGGTCGGTCAGCACGTAACCCCAGAGGAGTACGGCGAACAAAAGCGCGATGATCTTCAGCGCCAGATTCTTTGTGAAGAAATTCTTCAGCCACGCGAGGAGCGCATATTTGTTGAATTTATGGCCTGTCATGCGATCCCTCCGTTGCCTTGTGCCTGTTTCGGAACACAACCGTCTGTCCGGTTCTCAGGAACAGGCCCTCCAGCGTGTTCTGCAGCGCCTTCGCGTCGATATGCCGGATCAGCTCTCCGTCCCGCGCGATCGAAATGGCGCCCGTCTCCTCGGAAACGACGATGGTGATGCTGTCCGACACGGTGGATACGCCGAGCGCGGCGCGGTGCCGCGTGCCGAGTTCACGCGAAACGGAAAGATCGTCCGAGAGCGGAAGGAAACAGCCCGCGGCTACCAGTATCGTCCCGCGGACGATGACGGCGCCGTCGTGCAGCGGCGTGTTCGGCTCAAAGATGTTTTCGATCAGCGCGCCGGAAAGCAGACCGTCGATCCGCGTTCCGGTGCTGACGATGTCGCCGAGCCCCGTTTTCTGCTCAAACACGATCAGCGCGCCCACGCGCCGGTGCGAAAGCGAGAGAATCGTAGCGTGCATATCGTGCACCAGTTCGCTGTTCTTCATGGCGGAGGCGTCGAACCAAGCCTTGCCGAGCCGCTTGCCGCTGCGGCCGAGCTTTTCGAGCACGCGGCGGATCTCCGGCTGGAAGAGGATAAAGAGCACGATGATGATGGACCCGGAGGTCAGGATGGAATCGAGCAGCCAGCTCAGCGTCGTGAGCGAAAGAAGCTGGCTGGCGATCGAGCAAAGAAACAGCAGCCCGATGCCTTTTAAAACCTCGTAGGCGCGCGTTTCCTTTGTCCAGACGATCAGTTTGTAAATCAGGATCGCAATGATCACGATATCGAGGATATCGAGGAAGGAGATTTGGGAAAAACCGCTCGCAAGCGCTTTGGCTATGTTATTGTAGGACACGCCGCGAATCTCCTTTCAGCTATATCAAATAATAAAGAAAACCGTGGATACGGAAAATATAAAACCGGTGGCGCGCAAACAGAAAACCGACAACCGAAGTTGCGTTACTCTTCAGTTAAGTGATCCGCAATACCGGTTTCATATGCGGTCACCTGTTCGCATACCGTCTTGCCGGTCAGCGTTCCCGTCTCCTCATATTCCTTGACGACAAGGTCGGACAGCTCGTGCTGAATGCGCAGCCCCTCATCGTCGAGCACGGGTTCCTCAATCGGAAGCCCGTCCAGTTTGCGTATTTTGGTCTTCATATCGCTCTCCCGATACACGCTTTTATTATATCATACTCCGCCGCCGGTTCCGCCATGCAAATATGAATTTTTCGTGGAGATTTCATCGCGTTTTGTACCTTCTGCCGGTAGATTAAAGCGGCTTCAAAGCGACGTTCAGCTTGTGAGGTAGGCGCGAAGTCCCGCGTTCTCCAGGGTATGCCGTTCGCCGAATCCGTCGCCGCCTTTTTCATCGTAACCGTAATCGCTTAGATAGGGCGAGTAGGTGATGGCCTCGATCGTATCCTGCGCGGAATCGAAGCGGAGGATGCGCAGGTATCCTTCTCCGCCTTCCGCTTCCGCCTGCAGATTGAACATCATCTGGTGCACCGTCCGGTCCGGCGTTCCGTCGCCGTCGTCGTCGATCTCGTCGCACTTGTACCGGTCGCCGTGCTCGTGTCCGCAGAGGACCAGACGGACGTTCGGGTTCTGCTCGACGACGGCGCCGAAGAGATATTTTCCCGCCGACGCGAATTCGGACCCGGAAAGTCCAATCGGCGCCAGGTAGTCGTGCAGCAGGAGGATCGCGTAATGATCGCCGTATTCGGCCAGAACGGAATTGATCCAGCCGCTTGCATCCACCTCGCAGCCGTAGGAGACCGACAGTACGAGGAAGCGGACGCCGTCCGCGTCGAAGGTTACGTAATAAACGAGCCCATCATCGGTTGCGCGGCTCGGGTCAAAGTCGGTATCGGGTCGGTTCCAAAGATACGGCGTATAGTCTTCCGTGTAGCTGAACAGATCGTGGTTGCCGCCCACGGTGATCACCATCATATCCGACGGCAGCAGCGCGAACGCACGCTTCATATTGTCCCATTCGTATTCGCGGTAGGACCCGCGGATCAGATCCCCCGTATGCACGGTCAGTATCGTGTTCCATTCGCCGCGCGAATCGGCGATCCACTGCGTCATGGAACAGAAGATATCCGCGCCGTTGGCCGCGTACTCCTGCGTGTCGCTCATCCATGCGAGCGAAAACGGGGTCGGCGCGGGGGTGGTCGTCGGCGTGGGGGTGGCCGTCGGCGCAGGGGTCGCCGTCGGCGTTCCGGTCGGCTGCGCAGATGCCGTTTCGGCCGGAGGAAACGTTTCCGCCGCCGCTGCGGCGACGCCCGGGCGTTCTTCGCAGGCAGTCAGCGCGAGGAGGAAAAAAATCACAAGAAACAGTACAGAAAGCTTTCGCAGGGTCCCGTTTATCGTCATGAAGTATAGTACTCGATTCCAGTTGATTGTTTCTGCGGCTTACGCGCCGCCGCGGGTATATTTATAGATCATGATACCATTTTTCCAACCGTCCGTCCAGTTGTGCCGGGCAGAAAATCATGATAAAATGACATATGCTGACGAATCGAGGAATCCGGTTTTTTTCCGCTGTGCTCGCTGCGCTGCTGCTTGCGTCGGCATGCGGCTGCGCGCGGACCGTTCCTTCCGTTCTGTCCGAATCGGCGTCGGCTTCTCCCGATCTGATCATCGCCGCCGAACCCACCGAAACGCCTTCCGCGGTCCCCACCGCAACGCCGCAGCAGACTCCCGCGCTGCGCTATATCTTTCTGTTTATCGGCGACGGCATGGGCCCGCTGCAGATTCAGGCGGCCGACGAAGCGCTCACGGCCGACGGACGCGAGCCGCTCGCCTTCCTTGACTTTCCCGTATGCGGCCTGTCGCATACGAACAACGCCTCCGGCGAAACCACCGATTCCGCCGCCGCCGCGACCGCCATTGCCTGCGGCGTCAAGACCGAGAGCGATATGCTCGGGCTCGATCCGGACGGAAACCGCGTTGCCTCCGTCGCGGAAACGCTGCGCGACATGGGCCGCAAAATCGGGATTCTCACGACCGTTTCGGTGGACCACGCGACGCCCGCCGGGTTCTACGCGCACGTGTCGTTTCGCAGGGATTACGACGTGATCGCGGACGATCTCTTTGCAAGCGGTTTTGATTACTTCTCCGGCGGCGGGTTCCATGAAACGCCGGACGCCGCGGCGCACGCCGAAGAAAACGGATATGCGCTCTGCGCCACGCTCTCCGAGGCGGCCGCCGCTTCGGAGGGAAAGATCATCTATGAAAGCGATCAGATCATCGGCGACTTCGGGCTGGTCCCCGCCATCGACGGCGGCGCGCGCGCGGGTCAGCTTGCGGACAGTCTCGCGCTTGCCGTCGACCGCCTGACCGGACAGGACGGCTTCTTTATCATGGTCGAGGGCGGACGGATCGATTATTTCTGCCACTACCACGACGCCGCTTCGGTCGCGTATGAAATCTACGATATGAACGAGGCCGTTGAGGTCGCGCTTGCGTTCTATGAAGCGCATCCGAACGAAACGCTCATCCTCGTTACGGCCGACCATGAGACGGGAAAGCTCTCGCTCTCGGAGGGCGACCGGACGGCGCTGCTCCGCCAGACAATCTCCTGCGATACGTGTGACGATACGCTTGCGGCGGACTGCATCGCCGACCAGACGCCGTTTGAATCCGCGCTGCCGCAGTTTCTGGCCGCGTTCGGTCTGGAGGACCCGACCGACGAGGAGACGGCGTATCTTTCCGAAGCGTACCGGCATACGATCCTGCAGGATCTTTCCGCCTCTGCGAAAAAGGCGCAGTACGGCGTGTATGAGCCGATCACCTGCGCGTGCGCGAATCTCGTTGCGGCGCGCGCGGGCGTTGCGTTCGGCTCCGGCTCGCATACCTCTCTGGACGTGCCGGTCTACGCGCTCGGCGTAGGGCAGGAGTTTTTTGAAGGCGTCTATGAAAATACCGCGATTCACGATTCCATTCTGCAGGCGGCTGCAGAATATCCGATCGGCTGAATCCGCAGAATACCGGTTTGCCGCCCGACGGCGGAGCCGCCGCGGGAAGTAAAAAATACGAAGTTCCTCGCATCGGAGAACGGAAACGGAGACTGTCATGAAATTAACCTTCATCGGCGCCGCGCACGAGGTAACGGGGAGTTGCAGCTACCTCGAGGTCTGCGGCAAGCGCATCCTTGTCGACTACGGCATGGAGCAGGGCAGGGACGACTATGAAAATGCGCCGCTGCCCGTCAAGCCGACCGAGATCGACGCGGTTCTGGTCACCCACGCGCATATCGACCACACGGGGCTGCTGCCGCTGCTGTACAAGAACGGATTCCGCGGGCCGGTTCACGCGACCCAGGCCACCAGCAATCTCTGCGACATCATGCTGCGCGACAGCGCGCACATTCAGGAGTTTGAGGCGGAATGGCGCAACCGGAAGAACATGCGCAGCGGCGAGGCGCCCTTTGTTCCGCTCTATACGATGGACGACGCGGCCGGCGTCGTGAAGCAGTTCGTTTCCCACCGTTACAATGAACGGTTCACGCTTTTCGACGGCCTGGACGTGTGCTTTGTGGACGCGGGGCATCTGCTCGGGTCGTCCTCGATCGAGCTCTGGATCACGGAGGGCGGCGAATCGAGAAAGCTCGTGTTCTCGGGCGACCTCGGCAACGTCGATCAGCCGCTGCTTCGCGACGCCACGCTCCTCGACAAGGCCGACTACGCCGTTATCGAATCCACCTACGGCGACCGTCTGCACGAGCGTCCGCCGGATTACGCGGTCGCGCTTGCGGCCGTGCTGCAGCGCACATTCGACCGCGGCGGCAGCGTGATCGTTCCTTCGTTTGCCGTCGGGCGCACGCAGGAGATGCTCTATTTCATCCGCCGCATCAAAACGGAGGGTCTGGTGCACGGGCACGACGGATTCCCCGTTTTCGTGGACAGTCCGCTTGCCAGCGCCGCCACGCGCGTGTTTGTGGAGAATGCGGAGTTCTGCTACGACGCGGAGGCCAAGGCGTTTGTGGACGAGGGGATCAACCCGCTCGATTTCGACGGGCTGACCATCTCCGAGACCAGCCAGGACTCGATGGCGATCAACACGGACCCGCGCAGCAAGGTGATCCTTTCGGCGAGCGGCATGTGCGAAGCGGGGCGCATCAAGCACCATCTCAAGCATGGGCTGTGGGACTCGAAAAACACCATCCTGTTCGTCGGCTTTCAGGCGTACGGCACGCTCGGCCGGGCGCTCATCGAAGGCGCTGAGAAGGTCAAGCTCTTCGGCGAAACGATCCGCGTCAACGCGGAAATCACGCAGCTTCCCGGCATCAGCGGGCATGGCGACGCGAACTTTCTGATCAAATGGATCACGCATTTTTCGCCCGCGCCGAAAAAAGTGTTTGTCAACCACGGCGAAAGCTCGGTCTGCGATCTGTTTGCCAAGCGGCTCGTCGACGAATTCCATCTCAACGCCACGGCGCCCTACAGCGGTTCCGTCTTCGACCTGATCAAGGGCGAATTCCTGGTCGAGAAGGGCCCCGTGCCGGTGGCCGAACATGAGAAGGCCGCGGTTCCTTTTGCGGAATCTCCTTACGGACGGCTGCTCGCCGCGCTGGAGCGCCTGACCAAGCTGGTCAAGAAGGGCTCCGGCCGCAGCAACCACGAACTCAGGCGCGTCGCCGGGGAGATCAACGCCATCAGCGACGAGTGGGAGCACGAATAGCGCAGAGGAGCCGCCAACGACGGTCCCGGAAAGGGCGGGCCGATGTGGATCTCTGCAAGATAAAAGATAGTTCTGAAACGGCCGCCGGGGATTTTTCCCGGCGGCCGCAGCCTGTTGATAAGGGGGACCATTGGGGGCTCCGCCTCCAAGCCGCCGTTTCGAGCCGTAACGGTCCGAAGAACCCATTTCCGCAAGCGTCCTGGGACAGGATGCTTGCGGGTCAGGGATTCCCAAGGGACGTGTCCCTTGGGTGGGGTGCAGGGGGAAACCCCTGCAAAAGAACTTTTCTGACGGTTTTCGGCCGCCGGGAAATTCCCCGGCGGCCGTTTGTTCCGCACATTTTGACCGGACGGCGCGTTACGCCAGGCGCAGCAGCCGGCGTTCGCCGCTCTTCATCAGCGAGCGCCACATCCAGAGCGTCAGAAGCAGTGCAATAGCCGCCGTGCAGGGCACGACCCATTCCGCGCCCGTAATCGCGAGGATCACGGCGGGGATCGCGGCGGCGCCCATGCCCGCGAACACGCAGATCATGACCGCCATGCTCTGCTTGACCACCTCGGCTTCGTTCTGCCATTCGAGCTTGGGCATGCGGATATTGAGCCAGAGGCCGAACACGCCGAACGCGGCCGCGTAAACGAGCGGGATTATGTAAAGCCAGAACCATTCCGCGCCGCCCGCGCGCATGCCGATACCGACCAGCGTGCACGAAATCAGGATGCACGGCACCGCGAGCGTCAGGCTGACCAAAAGCTTCCCCGTCAGCCAGCTTCGCGCGGAGACCGGCATGCTCTTCACGATCCAGAGCGTCTTGCCCTCCATGGAGATCGTGCTGCCGGTCGTGGAGGACATCGTTGCGATTAACGCGATCACGAACGGGACGAGCAGGCGCAGCTGACTTAGCTCCGGCGTCTGGAACGCATCGGCGAGCAGGTCCGGCTTCACGACGCAGAACACCCCGGCGGCCAGCATCATCACGTACCCGAAGGAGGTGTTCACCACGTACAGGCTCGAGCTGAAATACCGCGAAAGCTCCTTTCGGTACAGCGCCCTGAGGATGCCGGAGCGTCTCTGCGCACGCATGACGAACCGTTCGCCGCGCGGCGCGCTCTTGAGCCGCGAGTTGATCGAAACGAACCACCTTCCCGCCGCCAGCACCATCAGGAGCAGCGCGCCCGCAGAAAGCAGCAGGATCCAGAGCATGCCGAGCGCCGAGCCGCCGGTCAGCACGTTCTGAAACCACGCCGCCGGCGGATAGTACCGTGCCGCGACGTTCTTCAGCGACGCGGCCCGTTCGGAAAGATCCGCCATGCCGCTGCTTGTCCGGAACGACACGACCATCAGCACGATCACGAGCGCCATCTGCCCGGCGATGTTGAACGCGTTTCGCTTCTTCATCCGCGCGGTGGAAACCGTCAGAAGCGTTCCGAGCGCCGCGCCGACCGCGGTCGGCAGCGCCGGCATGAGCAGCGTCAGCAGGAGGTAGAGCGGATAGTACCACCAGGCGGGGGTTGCCTTGACCGCGTATACCGCGCCGGCCGGGAGAAGGAACAGCGCGGCGTAGACGAAATTATAGAGGTACATGCACGTGACGCGGCTCGCCGCGACGGCGCGAACGTCCACCGGCCAGCTCATCACGGTGTCGTAGTCGCCGAATCCGAACAGCACGCCCTTCGTCTCAAAGACCGAGAAGACCAGCACCAGCATGGCGCCGGCGAGCATCATCAAGCCCAGCAACGTCGGGAGCATGCCGATCGCGGCGAATCCCTCCGCGAGCATGATGCTGTAGACGATCGAAACATAGCCGATTGCGAAAACCATCGCGATCAGCCCGTACAGGCTCTTTTTGCCCTGCTTCCTTTCGGCCTCGCTCTTCATGTGCAGTATCTTGTTGATGCCGAAGAGGGAGGAGAACTGCAGCTTCGTCAGGATCCAGTACTCACGCATGATCGGTCAGCTCCAGGAACAGCGTTTCGAGCGATTCGTCGCCCTTGACCTTTTCCATATCACCCGCGGCGATCAGTTTGCCCTCCCGGATGATGGCGATCTTGTTGCAGAGCTTTTCCGCCACCTCGAGCACGTGCGTTGAAAAGAAGATCGCGCTGCCGCCGTCGCAGAGCTCCTTCATGATGCATTTGAGCGTATGCGACGCCTTCGGGTCGAGGCCGACGAACGGTTCGTCGAGCAGGAGGAGCTTCGGCGCGTGAATCAGCGCGGAGATGACGGCGATCTTCTGCTTCATGCCGTGCGAGCACGCGCCGATGAGGTCGTTGAGCCGCGGCGTCATCTCGAACGCGTCGGCGTAGGCTTTAATCCGCGCGTCGCGGTCGGCCGCGCTCACGCCGAAGATGTCCGCAACGAAGTTGAGATATTGAATTCCAGTAAGGTGCTCGTAAAGATCCGGGTTGTCGGGGATATAGGCCATATCGCGCTTGCAGGCGATGGGTTCCTCCCGTATGCTTTTTCCGTTGATGCGGATGCCGCCGCCCTCGAATGCGAGGATTCCCGCAACGCAGCGGAGCGTCGTCGTCTTGCCGGCGCCGTTGTGGCCGATGAAGCCGTAGATGTCGCCCGGGCAGACGTGGAGGGAGAGATCGTCCACGGCGTTGACGCCGCCGCCGTAGGATTTGGTCAGATGATCGATATAGAGCATTCGGTTCTCCTTGTATGCCGCCGCGCCGACTTGCGCGGTCCGCGGCGGTGCTGCCACAATTGTAACACACTCGTTCGTGCTTGGCGAGCCTTGCCGGCATGTCCCGCGCCGTCCGTGCGGAATTGACAGCGCCGCGTGTTTTGCATAAAATGATTGCGGACAATCCATTCTTTTTTGATCGGAGAAGTACGGTATGCAAGACGGTTTTATCAAGGTCGCTTCCGGCACGCCCTCGATTCAGGTGGCGAACTGCGAATACAACGCCGACGCGATCATCTCGCTCATCCGCCGCGCGGAAAACGACGGCGCCAAGGTGCTCGTGCTGCCTGAGCTTTGCGTAACGGGCTATACCTGCGGCGATCTGATCCTTCACGACGCGCTGACCGAGGCCGCGATGCGCGCGCTCGAGCGCATCACGCAATCGACCGCGGGAAGCGACATGCTGGTCGCCGTGGGTGGCCCGATCGTGTACGGGCACCTGCTCTACAACTGCGGCGCCGTTCTGCAGAACGGGCGCGTGCTCGGCGTGATTCCCAAAACGCACCTCGGCAACTACGGCGAATTCTACGAAAAGCGCACCTATGCCGCCGCGCTGG
>CAZIQO010000066.1:0-16299 GCA_964541465.1 uncultured Oscillospiraceae bacterium | reverse complement strand
AAATCCTGCAACGCCGCTTTGCCGAGCTGGAAGCCATCCAAAAAGGCAAGCACGATGCCCATACCGCCATGCTTCTCGGCACGGCAAAAGCGCTGAAGAGCGCGGAAAACGAGCTTGCGTGCAGAGTGGTGCTGGTGTTTCAGGCTTGCGAGGAGGGGGAATTCAGCGGCGCGCAGCGGATGGTCGAAGACGGACTGATGGACGAAATCGACGTCATCCTCGGCCTGCACGTGGAGAACTGGCTTGAACATGGCACTATTGGTCTGTGCCCGGGGGGTTCCATGGCCGCAAGCCACCCCCTGCATATAGAGTTTTTTGGAAAGGCCGCCCACGTTACGCTGCCTCAGTCCGGCGCGGATGCCCTGGCGATGGCCGTCAGAACCTATAGCGGCATACAGGCCATGCTGGCTACGCGCATGAATCCGTTTGATCAGTATGTCTGCTATGCTGGCATGCTTTCGGCGGGCAGCACGGATAACGTAGTCCCGGATTATGCCCAGCTGAAAATCTCTCTGCGTACATACGACCAGGCGGTGGAGTCCGCCGTCGTGGGGCGCATCCGGAAGATAGCGGAGGACGCTGCTTCGGAACAGGGCGGCACGCTCGCTTTCCACGAGAGGACAAAGGCGCTTCCTCTGGTGAATCATCCTGCCGTAATGCAGGGCGCGCTGGCTGCGGCGGTAAGCGTGGTGGGAGAAAAAAATGTCGTCACGATGCCGAAAAAATTCAGCTCTGAGGATTTCTCATTCTATCTGGACAAAAAGCCGGGCGCTTATATTCGCCTCGGCACACGAAATGCCGAAAAGGGATGCACCGCGCTGCCGCATAACAATGATTTTATGCTGGATGAGGATGTGCTGGATATCGGCAGCAAGGTGTGTGTGCAGTTTGTGCTGGATCATATGTACGGCATACAGCTCTGATTGTTTTGGGCTCGGGGAAGGCTCAATGAATAACGCGCGTCAAACACGCGAAAACGAAGGAGGAAATATGATGAAACGGAACTTGTCGATTCTGTTGGTTGTCATGATGGTGCTCGGCCTGGCGCTCGGCTGTGCACAGACTGCAACCGGCAGCGAGCAGACCACGGAATCCACCGGCAGCGAAACTGCGGTTTCTGTCGAGGGGGAGGCGGCGGAGCCTGCCAACGATGTATTGAACCTGACGCTTAATACCGTAGGAAACAGCATGGATCCTCATAATTCAGGCCTGCTTATCGATTTGCAGGTTGAATACCAAATGTACGAGGGCCTGCTCAACTGTGATGAAGATGCCAAGATCTCCGGGCGTCTGGCCGAAAGCTATACCGTCAGCGAAGACGGCACCACGTATTCCTTCAAGCTCAGGCAGGACGTGTTTTTCCATAACGGAGAAAAAATGACCGCGGATGACGTGGTGTGGTCCTATAACAGGGCGATGGGGTGCGCGCAAATGGCGACCTATGTTGCCGCGATTGACCACGTGGAAAAAATTGACGAAGACACGGTAAACATCGTTCTGAAATACCCCTACGCGCCGTTTGTGTATTACTGCTCCATGATAAAAATCCTGTCTCAGAAGGCCGTGGAAGAAGCGGGAGATCTATATGGAACGATCGCCTGCCCTGCAGGCACGGGCCCGTATATGATGGAAGAGTATGACCCCAATACAAAAATCGTACTGAAGGCGTTTGACAACTACTATCGTGGTGTGCCGCAGATTAAGACGATCAATTATTATGTGATTACGGATGCCTCCACAGCGCTGATCGCCTTTGAAAACGGGGACCTCGATCTTGCCTCTATTCCGACCGCAAACTGGACGGAGATCGAAGAGAGCGGCCTGTATACGACGGATGTGATCGCCAGCACTTCAACCATTTACCTTGCGCTCAACGTCGGGCAGGACGGTCCCCTCGGCAACAAGCTGGTTCGTCAGGCGATTCAATATGCAATCGACAAAGAATCCCTGATTCTGATCGCATTGGACGGCATGGGCGTGTCGGCCGAGCACATGAATACGGTCGGACGCTTTGACGGTGCCGTCGAAACCGATTGGAACTATGAATATAACCCTGAAAAGGCAAAGGAGCTTCTAACGCAGGCGGGTTATCCGGACGGCGTATATATCGGTTCCATCGAGAGCGCCAAGTATAAGGTCGTCGCGGAGGCCCTGCAGGCTCAGCTCGCGCAGGTCGGCATCACCTGCGATCTGGAGATCGGCGAAACCTCAACCCTGGTTGTGGATTGGCGCGCAGGCAATTACGATATGATCTGCAATATCTACCCGGTCGTGTTCACGTACGATTTCTACAGAAAATACAACGACTATACGATTGAAACCGTATTTATGAAATATGATCACAACACTGAAACCGACGAGGTCTATATCAAGGAGATGTTTGACGAGGCGGCGGCGGAGCTTGATGATTCGAAGCGTGCGGCCCTGTATAAAGAGCTGGAAGAGTATCTCATGGATGCCGCGGCGTGGGTGCCTCTTTATAACGCGGAGCTTCCATATGCCTGGAACAGCGATCTGAACGCGTATGCTTATGTCCAGTACTATGAAGTATTCGACTGGAGCTGGAAATAATCGTATGGTTTGCAGTATCCTCCGGCCCTTATCGGGCCGGAGGATACCTCCATTGAAAAACCTCTGAAAAACCTCGGTTTTCAGCGGACGCCGCTAAGGCGGGATCTGCATGCAGCGTCAGCCCCGGCCGACTGCATGGAGCGTGTCAAAGCCGCCGTCCGCGCCGCTGGTTTTGCCGGATGATTTGGCCAGGCTTTTGTTTCTGCATTGCCGGATTGACGCAGCGATTTGACGCGGCTTTGCCGATCAGCTGCACCCTCCGATGCGCTAAGAACCGGAGGATAACGAATAATTCCTATATGGGGTAGGAGGAAACATGTATAGGTATGTATTAAAAAGGCTACTGCTTATGATACCCGTAGTTTTATGCATATCGTTCATCGTATTCGGACTGCTGGCGCTGGCGCCCGGAGATCCCGCAAGTATCATTCTTGGCGCAAATGCGAGTCAGGAAGATATCGATACGCTGAATCATAAATTCGGTTTCGACCAGCCGTTTTTAATCAGATATTTCAACTATATTAAAAACCTGACCCTGAAATTTGACTTTGGCACTTCCTATCGGTCCAACCAGCCGGTCGTTAATGAAATAAAGTCACGAACCCCCGTATCCGTAAAACTTGCCCTGGCGGGAATCAGTTGCGCCGCTTTCGTCGGCATCCCGCTTGGTGTGCTCTCGGCGGTAAAACAGTATTCCCTGCTGGACACCATCCCTACGGTTATGGCAATGATCCTTGCCGCCATGCCTCCCTTCTGGCTGGGGATGCTGCTGATATATTTCCTGTCCTATAAGCTGGGATGGTTTCCTGCATTCGGCATATCGACCGCAAAAAACTATATACTGCCCACGATGTCCATCGCGCTGATTTACGCTGCGCAGCAAATGCGCTATACGCGTTCTTCCATGCTGGAAACGATACGGCAGGACTATGTGCGTACAGCGAGAGCGAAGGGTGCGCCGGAGCGACTGGTTATCTGGAAGCACGCGCTCGGGAATGCCCTGCTCCCTACGATAACGGTCATCGGAACGAACTTTGGGGCGCTGATTGGAGGGGCCATCATCGTAGAAAGCCTGTTCAGCATACCGGGGCTTGGAACGCTGATCATTACGGGCATCAACAACCGCGACATGCCGACCGTTGTCGGCGGGACGATTGTTTTAGCCACGCTGTACTGCCTCATCCTGCTTGTGGTCGATCTGATCTATGCGTTGATTGACCCCAGAATTAAAGCGAAATATACGAGGTAGGGCCGGATATGAATACAAACAAACATCTCCGCGGCAACGGAGGAATCAAAGAATTCTGGCGCCGCTTCAGAAAAAACAAATCGGCAGTATTCGGACTGGCTCTTCTGACAATCCTGATATTGGCCTCCGTGTTTGCAAACGTGATCGCCGATCCAAGCCTTGTTACCGCGCAGGATGCGTCGATCCGTCTGCAGGGCCCCAGCAGCGAACACTGGTTCGGCACCGATCAATTCGGGCGCGATATCTTTGCGCGCGTCGTGCATGCAACGCCGGTATCGCTGATGATAGGCGTCTCGGTTGCCGTCATCAGTTTGATCCTCGGCAGTCTGCTTGGCGTGACAAGCGCATACTTCGGCGGGAAATACGACGATATCATGATGCGCGTTGTGGACGTAATATCGTCGATACCGGGCACCCTGATGGCAATGGTGATCGTTGCCGTACTGGGCGCAAATATGCAGAATATGATTATTGCGCTGGTATTCGCGCGAATCAGAAGCACAACGCGCCTGAGCCGCTCGGCCGTGTTCGGCATGTCCGGGCAGGAATTCATCGACGCTGCACGCGCGGGAGGCGCAAGCCATTTTCGGATTATAATGAAACATATTATCCCCAATATTTCAAGCACGCTCATCGTGGATACCACAATGAACGTTTCAGCCTGCATCCTTCAGGCCGCTGCGCTGAGCTTTCTTGGATTGGGTGTGCAGCCCCCGACTCCGGAATGGGGCTCTATGTTAAACGATGCGCGCTCTTTCATGCGCAACGCACCGCATATTATGATATTCCCCGGACTGGCAATTCTATTTGCTTCGCTGTCAATCAATCTTGTGGGTGATGGCATGCGAGACGTTTTGGACCCAAGATTGAAATCATAACGGGGGATACGGAATGGAAAAGAAACTACTGCTGGAAATCAACGATCTTGAAGTCGTTTATAAAACGGATCAGGAAACCGTTCAGGCTGTAAACGGGCTGAACTTTACGTTGAATGAAAGAGAAACGCTTGGCATCGTCGGCGAGACCGGCGCGGGGAAAACGACAACTGCGCTTTCCATCCTGCGTCTGCTGCCGGAACGGACCGGGAAAATCCTCAACGGCAGCATCCGGTATCACGGGGCGGACCTGCTGGATCTTCCGGTGCAGGATATGCGGAAAATACGCGGCAATAAAATAGCCATGATCTTTCAGGATCCCATGACCGCGCTCAATCCGATTATGACGGTCGGGCATCAGATCGGCGAGGCGATCCTGCTGCACAATGAGAATACGACGAAGGAAGAAATTGAGAACAGGGTCGACGATGTCCTCAAGCTCGTCGGCATCCTGCCCGAACGCAAAAAGGATTACCCGCATCAGTTCTCCGGCGGGATGAAGCAGCGTGTGGTCATAGCGATGGCGCTGGCCGGCGAACCGGAACTGCTCATCGCGGACGAGCCGACGACGGCGCTGGACGTTACCATTCAGTCTCAGGTCCTGGCAATGATAAGAGATCTTCGGGACAGGCTGAACATGTCGATGATCATGATCACCCACGACCTTGGTATCATCGCGCAGACCAGCGATAAAGTAGCGGTGATGTATGCCGGGGAGTTCGTTGAAAGCGGCACCCTGGAGGATATCTTTCTGGGGAAGGAGCACCACCCGTATACCGTCGGGCTGTTTGGCTCCATACCGAACCTGAAAGAAAAAAGCGCTCGGCTCAACCCCATTGCGGGACTCATGCCCGACCCGACGAATCTCCCCGCGGGCTGCTACTTCTCTCCCAGATGTCCGCACTGCATGGATATCTGTAAGAGGATCCATCCGGGCAATCGTACAAACGGCACGCATTGCATCAAATGTCATATGTTCGGCGAGGTAGATCATGAACAGTGAACGGACCCCAATCATCGAAACCAGGGATCTGAAAAAATATTTCAAGGTCTCCAAGGGCATGCTCCACGCGGTCGACGGCGTAAACATGAAAATATATCCCGGACAGACGATGGGCGTCGTTGGCGAAAGCGGATGCGGCAAATCCACGTTGGGGAGCACGATCCTCCGCCTGATCGAGCCCACCGGCGGCGATATCCTGTATCAGGGCGAAAGTATCGTTAAGTATCGGGCACGGGAGATGCGCAGAATGCGAAGCAACATGCAGATCATCTTTCAGGACCCGTATTCCAGCGTCGATCCCAGAATGACCGTTTCCGAACTGATCTCAGAATATATGATCATCAACAGGACCTACGCGACAAAAAGCGAAATCCGGGAGTCGACCGCTCGGCTCATGGAAACCGTCGGCCTTGCGCCTCGCCTTGCAAACGCGTATCCGCATGAGCTGGATGGCGGTCGCCGCCAAAGAATAGGCGTGGCGCGCGCGCTTTCCCTGAAACCGAAGTTCATCGTCTGCGACGAGCCCGTATCTGCTCTGGATGTGTCAATCCAGGCGCAGATCCTCAATCTGCTGATGGACCTGCAGCAGGATCTGGGCCTGACCTATATGTTCGTTACCCATAACCTGAGCGTGGTCAAACATATCAGCAACAGGATCATGGTCATGTATCTTGGCCAGGTGGTGGAGCTTGCGGACAGCGACGATTTGTTTGAACACCCGCTCCATCCCTATACCAGGGCGCTGCTCAACGCCATTCCCGTACCGGATATCTCCATGCGCAACAAGCCGATCGAAACCATTCGCGGCGAGATATCAAGCCCGATCAACCCGCCGGCCGGCTGCCGTTTCGCCGCTCGCTGTCCGTATGCGACGGCGGACTGCACGGGAAATGCCATACCGCTTAAGGACAGGGGAAACGGTCATATGTGCGCCTGCATACGAACGTAACGGTATAGAATACGGACCTGCGTCCGTTGATGAAGAGCCGAAATCACAGCGCCTCCCACATGCCCCGCTTTTCGTTCCTCCTCGTAACAATCGACCCCGCCTTCTATTCAAGGCGGGGTCAAAATGAATCTCTTTCTTCCATTGGCGGCAGGATCGCAGGAAAGGGGACCGCTCGCACGGCTGCGCACAGAAAGCGCAGCTCTGCTCCTGCGCGGTCAATCCGCTGTTGTCAGGCTGACAACTCCGATTCCCGTTCTTGCGTTCAGCCTTGCAGTTGCTGATATTTCTTTATGCCCAGCATCAGCAGATCCATGGCCCGTTCGAGCTCGTTTTGCTTGAGCACGTACGCCAGCCGCACTTCGTCGATCCCTCTGCCGGGCGTAGCGTAAAATCCCGAGCCGGGTGCGAACATGACGGTTTCGCCGTTGTCCTCGAAGTCCTGCAGCAGCCAGGTCTGGAATGCCTCCGTGTTACGGACCGGAAGCTTTGCCATGACATAAAACGCGCCCTTCGGCTCGGCGCACACCACGCCGGGGATCGCGGTCAGCTTCCGGTAGATCGTATCGCGCCGCAGACGGTACTCCGCGCGCACGTCGTCAAAATAATCGGTGCCGACGTTATAGAGCGCCGCAGCGGCAATCTGATCGAGCGTCGCAACCGAAAGCCGCGCCTGGCAGATCTTCAGTGCGTGCTGCTGCAGCGCTTTGTTCCGCGTAATCAGCGCACCGATCCGCGCGCCGCAGGCCGAAAACCGCTTTGACACCGAATCGATAATGATTGCATTCTCCGCGATGTCGGAGAACTTTCCGATGCTTTCGAGCTGCTCTCCGCCGTAGACAAATTCGCGGTAGACTTCGTCGCCGATCAAAAACAGGCCGTGCGCTTTCGCAACGTCCGCCAGAACGCGCAGTTCGTCGGGGCTGAGCACCGTGCCCGTCGGGTTCCCCGGGTTGGAAACCAGGATCGCGCGCGTATGCTTGTTGATCGCCGCCTCGATCCTGTCCCTGACGGCGAAGCGATATCCTTCCTCCGGCGTCGTCTCCAGCGGGTGGATATACGCGCCCGTTACCCGCGTAAACGTATTGTAATTGGGATAAAACGGCTCCGGTATGATGATCTCGTCTCCGTCGTCAAGAATACAGTTCAGCGCGATTTCAAGCGCTTCGCTCCCGCCGGTCGTAACGATCACGTCGCCTGGATCAAAATGGATTCCGAGTTTTTCATAGTAGCCGCGCACGGCGTCGATCAGAACGGGCAGACCGGGCGACGGCGCATATGCGAGCACCGGCTGTGAAAAGCCGCGAACCGCATCGAAAAACGCTGCCGGCGTTTCGATGTCCGGCTGGCCGATATTCAGCTGATAGATCCGTTTGCCCTGCTTTTTCGCCACATCCGCGTAAGGATAGAACTTCCGGATGGGTGAAAGATTACACGCTTGAATTTTTTTTGAAAAGTGCATGGCCATCATTTCCCCTATCTACTCAAAATACGCCCAGAACCAATATTCCGCCGCTGTATCCCATGGCATCCTTTCGCCCGCCGCCGGCGTATAGCCGCGCGGGCTGCCGGACGGCGGAAACCAAATCGCTGCCGACGGCGGCGCTGAAGCTCGCGGATCTGCCGACGATGGAAGTTACAGCGACGCGATATACTCCTTCATCAGTTCGATCACCCGGTCGATGTCCGAACGGGAGATATCGTTGTGCGTCACAAAGCGGTATTCGTCCACCAGGATCCCATAGACTTTCACGTCGTGCCGCAGCATGAACGCCACAAAATCATCCGACCGGAAGTTCGGGTTCGACGCTTTCCAAAATACCATGTTGATCTGAATCCGATCCATCTCGGCGGTGATTCCATCCAGCTGATTCAGCTGCTCGCCGAGATAGCGGGCGTTCTCATGGTCCACGTGCAGGCGCTTGGTCATGACTTCCAATGCCACGATGCCGCAGGCCGCGAGCACGCCGGCCTGACGCATGCCGCCGCCGACAATCTTGCGCATCATGCGAGCGCGGTCGACGAACGCCCGGCTGCCGCAGATCAGCGCGCCGACGGGGGCGCAGAGCCCCTTGGAAATGCAGAACGACACCGAGTCGCACGCGCGCGCGATATCCTTCGCCTCGCAGCCAAGCGCGAGCGCCGCATTGAAGATGCGCGCGCCGTCCATATGCACCGGAACGCCCAACTCGTGCGCGGCGGCGCAGGTGTCCTCGATCACGCCGAGCGGGACGACACCGCCGTTGCAGAGCGCGTTTTCAAGACAAACCAATCCGGTTTTCGGAAAGTGCGGATCCACCGGGCGAAAAAGCCGACGCACGTCGGCGGCATAGAGGAACGTATCCGGGTTGTCGACGAGCGCGAAATTGACGCCGGAAAGCCGCGCGGGCGCACCGCATTCGTAATGAACGATATGGCTCTTGGCCCCGACGATAATTTCGTTGCCGTAGGATTCGTTATGGGTCATGATGGAAACCTGATTGCCCATCGTGCCCGATACGACGAACAGCGCGGCTTCCTTCCCCAGCAACGCCGCCGCCATCTCCTCGAGACGGTTGACGCTCGGATCATCGCGGTATACGTCGTCGCCAACCTCGGCTTCGAACATCGCGCGGCGCATCTCGTCGGTCGGCTGGGTTACGGTATCGCTCCGAAGGTCCAGGTATTTGCGCTTCATCATCATCACCCGCTTTCGTTTTTTAGATTACAGATACCGCGGCGGATTCGCCGCGTAGCTCAGCAGATTCGCCGCAGAGAGCGTATCGAACAGCGGCACGCCAAGCAAATCGTGCAGATCCGCGGAATAGGTCGCCAGATTGCTGCATTCAAAAATCACGGCGCGCAGATCGGGCGTTTTGTCCCGCAGTTTTCTGCCCGCGCTGAGCACGTCGCCGCGCATTTTATCAACGTCGAGGTTAAGCCCGCCGTTGATGACGATCTCCGAAAAATGCGGCTCGTCTTCCATGCCCTGGATCGACAAAGCGATGTCGTCCGTCCATCCGGAACTGCGCAGATGCCGCTTGCCAAGGAGTTTGGAGTGTCCCGTGATGATGCCGATTGACCCGCTGCGGCCGATGAGCTGCCAGATCATCGGAATCTGGCAGAGCGACGAACCCGCAAACAGCACGCCGGCCAGCGCGCCCATGTCCTCCTGATACAGCGACATCATCCCGCAGTCGCCCACAATCGCCTTGATATTGAGGCTGGTCAGGTTTTTGCAGGCCCGCAGGATGCTTGCCTTGATCTGCGGCGAACCTTCGATAAGATCCGCATAGCCGCCCTCGACAACTTCATACCGGACGGGATAGGAAAAGCTCCGGCTGTTCCCGGCGTCGCCGCATACGCGCGGCGTCACGGTGGAAAAAACCAGAATGCCGATGTCCTGCCCGTAGAAAGGAAAACCGGTTTCGATCTTCATTTTTCACGCTCCTCGTTTCGATTCTAAACTGTCGATCCTCCGAAAGCAAGTTGTCCCCGAAAAAGAATCGGGGACAGCCTGCATAAACGAAAGTAAAACACCCGATCCGGTATTATCGTCAGCTCTTTTTGTAATCCGGCGCTCTGCCGATCTCCCGGATGATTTCAAGCAGCGCATCGCGCAGGGTATCGATGTCCTTTTTGTTGTTGAAATACTGGCAGGACGTACGGAACCCGCCGACATTGTCGGTGAAACGCTGCGCGATGAAGATCTTGCGCGCATGGAGTTTCTTGAGAATTTCGCGGTCCACGGCAAGATCGTCGTACAGGCGCGTAATCACAATGCCGCTGCGATGGTCCGCGTCGCGGTGGGTAATCGCGGTGCCGCCGATCTGCTCGTACATATCAAGGCAGTAGGTCGACAGATCGAACATATGCTTTTCAATGTTCTCCACGCCGAGCTCGTTCACCAGTTCGAGCGTCTCGCCGAGCGCGATCGCGCCGGGGTAGTTGGACGTGCCGCCGATCTCGAACCGGCGCGCCGTCGGTACGAACTCCCAGTCGCTGACGGCTTTGGAGTTCGGATTCTCCCAGTATCCGCCCCAGCCTTCCGGCGGTTCCTTCGTGTTGAGATATCCCCAGAATACAGGCTGGATATTCGGAAGCAGCTCTTTGTTTATGTACAGCACACCGCAGCCAAACGGGGAATTCAGCCACTTATGGCCGCCCGCGGCAAGGATGTCGATGTGACATTCCTTCACGTCGATCTTGCCGACGCCCAGCTGCTGAACCGCATCCACAATCAATTTTACACCGTGGCGCTTGCACATGTCCCCGATGGACTTGAGATCCATTTTCCAGCCGTTGCACCATTCAACCGTAGAGATGACGAGCATCTTCGTATGCTCGTCGAAGAGCTCTTCAAACGTTTCGGCATAGAACCGGCTGTCCTTCGGCTTTGCGACGCGGATTTCGATCCCCTGACTGTTGCGGATCGCACACCACGGCAGCGCAACCTGAATGAACTCAAGGTTCGCGGTAACGATATTGTCGCCCTTCTCCAGCGGAATGGACGTCGCGGCAATATTCAGCCCGTGGGTGGTGCTTTCAATCAGCGCGATCTCCTCGGGCTCGGCATTCAGCAGCTTGGCGGCTTCCCGGTAAGCCTTGCCGCGCATGCCGTCCATCGCGATGTGATGCGCGCTGGAATTCGCTTCGTCCTGACGAGCCGACATATCGGCAAAGTCCTTCAATGCGCGGACGGTGCGCTGCGGCGCAAAACTGACGCACGCGGTGTCCAGAAACGTCATGGTTTCAAGTATCGGCCATTCTTCCCTGCGGAGTTTTTCCCAATCGATGCTCATATTGATCAGTTCCTTTCTATATTGATAAACGGATTTGGAGCACGTATTCAGAAATTTAAGATTTGACTTTTACGGTCATTTCCACTTCGCAGCACGCTCCGAGCGGCAGCGAAGCCACGCCGACGGCGCTTCTGGCATGGGCGCCGGCATCATCGAACAGTTTTCCCAGCAGCTCCGACGCGCCGTTGATCACCTTGGGCTGATTTTCGCACTCCGGCGTGCTGTTGACATACCCGACGACCTTGACGATTCGTTCGATTTTGTCCAGATCATGCACGAGGCTTTTCACAACGGCGAGGCAGTTGACCGCGCAGATCTTGGCGGCTTCGTACCCTTCCTCCACCGAAAGATTGTCCCCGAGTTTGCCCTTGCGCACCGCGCCGTTCGCAGAGGGAAGCTGGCCCGACGTATACACGTATCCGTTATCCAGCACGCCCGGAACATAGGCCGCCACCGGCTTTGGCGCTTCCGGGACCGTGATTCCCATTTCTTTCAGTTTTTCTTCAATTTTTGACATAAACCCGCTCCTTTCGATATGAAAATACTCTCGTGCTGTTCCTTTTTCGTCGCTTCTTTCTTCCGCTGCGCGCCGTATGATCGTTTGGGGAAGAAGAAAACCGTCTAAATAAACTGAATGACATGACCTGCTTTTTTTATATTATACCGGCTTTCAGCAATCGATTCAGTAACGCACTTTACAAATGCTTAAATTTCCCAGGCCATTTCAACCGTTCGGACGCGCCCGCGCCCTGCCGGATACCGCAAGCGGCGGCCGCGCTTTTTTGCGGGCCGCCGCTGCTGTTCATCGCTATTCCTTGAAAAGAATCCCGGTGGTAATCGCGCGGCGGAAGGAACCGCCGCAGCAGAACGGAATCAGTCGCTGCGGGATTGCGCGTCAACCTGGATCATTTCCGAAAATACGCCGTCGCGCATGCCGTACAGTGCGCCGGCCAGGTTCGGTACGACGCAGGCATGGTTCGGAATAATCACAATCCGGTCGCCCACCTCAAGGTCAAGCGGGCCCGCGTCGCAGCGCACGAACCCGTGCTCCTCGTTGAGGTTCCAGATGATCGCGTCCGGATGTCCGATGACGTAACCGAACCGCGGATGTTCGGGCGTTAAATTATCGCTCGACATGATCTTTGTGCCGCAGTCGATGATGACGTTTTTTTCATCCGGCTTGGCGATCACGGTGGATACGATCCGAAGCGCGCAGTCTTCGATCGTAACCCGGTTTTTCCAAAGCTGCGCGCAGTCGTTGAAGATATAGTTGCCTGAGCGAATTTCCGTGATGCCCGCCAGGCACTCCGGAACCTTTCCGGTCACGGTGTTTCCGCCGCTCAGGATGGAGCAGTCGAACCCCGCGCCCTGCAGCAGCCGGCCGGTTTCAACCAGATCGTCGCGCTCCTGGCGCGCCACGCGCTCGATGCCGGCAAGCGTTTCCTCGTGGTAACTCAGACCGGGATAGTAGAGCAGGCCCACGATCTTAATCCCTTCATA
The DNA here is from genome assembly GCA_964541465.1 of uncultured Oscillospiraceae bacterium. Lineage (GTDB taxonomy): Bacteria > Bacillota > Clostridia > Christensenellales > CAG-138 > UBA7703. Next base: position 3,374 of record CAZIQO010000066.1, on the reverse strand, counting down.
TTTGCGGACGCGTTCGGCAAATGCAAGCGCCGGCGCGCCGGGCAGCAGGCCGCCGCGCCGTGTGCCTCCGTCGAGTTCTATGAGCACCTCGAATACCTTGCCGTGCCGCCTGGCCGTTTCGGAGAGCCCTTTTGCGCCGTATTCGCTGTTGATGATTGTGCGGAGGGAACGGCAGCGTTCCGAAAGCGCGGCGTATCGCTCCCACTTTTCCTTGCCGATCAGCGCATACGCCACAAGGATATCGTCGATCCCCGCGTCCGCCATCACCTCCGCCTCGCCAAGCTTCGCGCAGGTAATGCCGCGGCAGCCTGCGGCAAGCTGCTTTTTTGCCAGCTGCACGCTGCGGTGCGTTTTGATGTGCGGACGGTGGGCAATGCCGTAACGGGCGGCGCCGTCCAGCAGCGTTTTGATATTGTTCTCCATCGCATTCAGTTCCACAACAACCGCCGGAGTAGGTACGGTTTCATACATGCTGCAACACCTCTTTTTTTCAAAATAACGGAATTGTTTTTACTTGTCAATCCACAAGGTTCGTCTTTTTTTGATCATCCACGCCTGCTTTTTTTGAAAATAACGCAAATTATTTGACTATTCTGTAAACTAGACAACATTATTTGCAATTCTTTGTATGCTAATATCATTTTATCAGGTATACGCCATGCTCCAAAGGCGTAAAAGCCGATTGCTGTTTCATCCATCCTGTCGTTTGATCAGGCGTACCCACTCGCCAACTCCATGAATGAAACAAGTTGTTCAATGATTTATCAACCGAAGCGCAGCAAGACCGACAACCAGAAACAACAACGTACGCATCGTCAGAAAAAGTAAGAGAGGTGAAAACGTGAGAAATTTCATTACTATAAACGACGTTGAATATGCCTTGAGCAGAGGCGAAACCGCCATCTGCTGCGGCGCGGACGACGTTGTTACCGCGGCGGCAAAGGAGTTCGCTCAAAGCAAGGGCATCACCATCGGGGCAGGCTCAACGCCGCCGTCTCCGGCCCCGGCGCCGATTGCCGCCTCCGGTGCGACATCCGGCAGCGACAAATTCGCCCCCGCAAGGCCGCTGCCCTCGTACCCCGCCTATCACGGCGTGATGAGCGAGGCCGAGATCATGCGCTGGCGCGAGGAATTCCCCATCCTGAAAAACTGTGTCCACACCGCGAACTGTTCCGTCAGCGCTCAGTCGCTCAGCGTACGCGCCGCCGTCAACCGCTATATGGACAACTGGCTCACAAAGGGCATGGACTGGGACTACTGGATGGTGGAGATTGGCAACGCCAAGGCGGAGTTCGCCAAGCTCATCGGCGCTTCGCCGGATGAAATCTTCATATGCGGCTCCGTAAGCGATGCCGTTGCCTCGGTGGTCAGCAGCCTCGACTACAGCGGAAACCGCAAGCGCATCGTTACAACGGAGATAGAGTTCCCAACCGTCGGTCACGTGCTGCTCGCCTCCGCCAAACGCTTCGGGTTCGACCTGCGCTTCATTCCCGCGGAGGGCGAGGAAATCCCGCTTGACGCATACGAGAAGAATATCGACGATCAAACGCTCATCAGCTTCGTCACACACGTATATTACCGCAACGGGTTTAAGCAGGATATCGCCCGCATCGCCGATATCTGCCACAGCAAAGGCTCGCTCGTCATGATCGACTCCTATCAGGCGCTCGGAACAACGCTGGTGGATGTAAAGAAGATGCACATCGACATCCTGGCCTCCGGCTGCATCAAGTACCTCTTCGGCGTGCCGGGCATCGCCTTCGTTTACGTCAACAAAGATCTGGCCACCATGCTCAACCCCACAATCACCGGCTGGTTCGGACAGGTGAACCCCTTCTCCTTCGAGGTACGCAAGCTCAATTACGCCATGAATACATGCCGCTTCGACACCGGAACGCCGGCGGCGCTGACGTCCTTTGCCGCGGGCGCGGGAATCAAGCTTGCCAACGACATCGGTCAGCAGGGCATCGCGCAGCGCATGGACTACCTCAGCGAAATCGCGCTTCTGAAAGCCGATCAGCTCGGCCTGAAGTGCGTCAGCCCGCATGACGTCCGCAAGAAGGGCGGCACCACCGCCATCGAAATCGAGATGGATTCCCACCATATGGAGGCGATCCTGCGCGATCGCGATATCATCGCCTCCGCGCGCGGAAACGTCATCCGCATCGCACCGCACTTCTATACGCTGCCGCACGAGATCGAATTCGCGTTTGAACAGGTCCGCGACATTATCGACCACGGCGGCCATTGAGAAAGGTGGTTTTATGTACATCGGCAAAGTGATCGGCAAAGTTGTCTCCACGATCAAGGACCCGCACCTTACGGGGATTTCACTGGTGCTCGTCGAGCGCCTTCCCGCGCGGGCGGGGCAGGAAAGCGAAGTGCTCGTCGCGGCCGATACCATAGGCTGCGGCGAAGGAAACACCGTGCTGCTCACAAAGGGCAGCGCCGCAAGGACGATGGCCAATCTGCAAAATACCTCCGTCGACCTGGCGGTGATCGGCATTATCGACAATGCCGATCCTATATGGGAAGCCGGAAAAAAGAAAGCCAAGTAATCCATACCGAAACAAAAAATAAAAAAGGAGCATAAAAAAATGAAAGCAAAAGGTTTTATCGAAACCAAAGGTCTTGTAGCCTCGTATGAAGCGGCGGATGCAATGGTCAAGGCTGCCAATGTGGAACTGGTGGACAAGCAGCAGGTTGGCGGCGGCCTCGTCACCGTGATCATCGAAGGCGACGTCGGCGCGGTCAAGGCGGCCGTCGATGCGGGCGTCAACGCGGCAAAGAAAGTCGGCGAAGTCATCTCCGCCCATGTGATCGCGCGCCCGCAGGCCGAGGTCGAAGTGCTGTTTTCCGGCAACAAGCAGAAATAACATACGCGTTCGGCCGCCGATTTCCCGTTTTGAAAACGCTGGGATCGCAGGGCGATAGAAGGAGATTCCGATGGATAACGTTCAACTCCGCACCTATGTAACGATCGATAATATGCAGCCGCAGTACGCCGCCGCGACCGGGACCGTGGTGAAGGGCGATACCTGCCTGGCCATGATGGCTCAGCTCTATATCGAAATGAGCCCGGGCAGCGAAATCTATCGCCTGCTCGACGTGGCGCTGAAATCCTCCTCCGCCAAACCGGGTTTTCTCGTGGTCGAGCGCGAATACGGCGAGCTGGAACTGCACTCCATCAATATCGACGACGTAACCGAGGCAGGCAGGTCTATCCTTACGCAATGCGGCCTGACCCTCGCGGACCGGCTCAAGCCGCACATCGTATCGCGGCAGATCATCCAGAATGTGGACCCGTATCAGGCGCAGCTCATCAACCGGGGCCGCTACGGCTCGCTGCTGCTGCCGGGCGAAAACCTGCTGAT
>CAZIQO010000065.1:0-17011 GCA_964541465.1 uncultured Oscillospiraceae bacterium | reverse complement strand
GATCACCGCGTCCACGCGCGCGCTTCCGTCGAGCAGCAGGCCGAACCCGCCGTTGATCGCCTTGCCGACGCCCACGCCGCCGCCGTTATGCAGCGCGCAGAGCGTCATGCCGCGCGCGGCGTTGCCCGCGAAGCACTGCACGGCCATGTCGGCCATAACGTTGCTGCCGTCATGGATGTTCGCGGTCTCGCGGAACGGCGAATCCGTGCCGGAAACGTCGTGATGGTCGCGCCCGATCATCACGGGACCGATTTCGCCCCTTCGCACCATATCGTTAAACCGACGCGCGATGCGCCGCCTGCCCGTCTCGTCCTGGTAGAGGATACGCGCCTGCGTGCCGACGACGAGGCGGTTCTGTTCCGCGTCCCGGATCCAGACGTAGTTGTCCCGGTCCTGCCAGCAGCGGTCCGGGTCGATGCATTCCATCGCGGCGCGGTCGGTCCTGATTAAATCCTCGTGTTTTCCGCTCAGGCACACCCAGCGGAACGGGCCGTAGCCGTAGTCGAACAGCAGCGGACCCATGACGTCCTCCACATAGGACGGAAAGACGAACCCGTCCTTCGTATCAACGCCGTTTTGGGAGATCTCGGTCACGCCCGCGTCGAACACGGCCTTCATGAACGAATTGCCGTAATCAAAAAACCGCGTCCCGCGCCGCGTGAGCGTGCGGATCGCCTCAAAGTGCCGCCGAAGCGACGCGTCCACCATCCGCCGGAACGCGTCCCGGTCGCCGTGCAGCATGGCGGTGCGTTCCGCAAACGTCAGCCCGACGGGGCAGTAGCCGCCGCTGTAGGCGTTGTGACAGGAGGTCTGGTCGCTGAGCATGTCGATGGCAAAATCCCGCGCGATCGCCGCCTCGAGCAGATCGACCACGTTGCCGTGATACGCGATCGACACGCTCTCCTTTTTTGCGCGGCACTCATCCGCGCGGCGGAACACCTCGTCCAGATCGTCGGAAACCATGTTCACCCAGCCCTGGTCGAGCCGCGTGCGGATACGGGAACGGTCCACCTCCGCGAATACGCCGACCGCGCGCGCGATGTTCGCCGCCTTGGGCTGCGCGCCGCTCATGCCGCCGAGGCCCGAGGAAACGAATACCTTCCCGGCAAGGTCCCCGTCGTTCGGCACGCCGAGGTATTTCCGCCCCACGCCGAGGATCGTGTTGAACGTGCCGTGCACGATGCCCTGCGGGCCGATGTACATCCAGCCGCCCGCGGTCATCTGCCCGTAGTTGGCCACGCCCATCTCCTCGGCGATCTCCCAGTCGTCCGGATTATCGAACATGCCGACCATCAGCGCGTTGGTGAGGATCACGCGCGGGGCGTCCGGCCGGCTCGGAAACAGCCCGACCGGGTGGCCCGACTCGAGCACGAGCGTCTGCTCCTCGGTGAGCTCCTCGAGGTACTTTTTGATGAGCCGGTACTGCAGCCAGTTCTGGCAGACCTGCCCCGTCTCCCCGTAGGTGACCAGTTCGTAGGGATAGAGCGCCACGTCGAAATCGAGGTTGTTGTCGATCATCACCTGAAACGCCCTGCCCGCAAGGCATCTGCCCCGGTATTCGCCGATCGGCCTGCCCTGGATGTGGCCGGCGGGGCGGTAGCGGTACGCGTAGATGCGCCCGCGCGTTTTCAGTTCGCCAAGGAACTCCGGCGCGAGGGTTTCATGCAGTTCCTCCGGCACGTAGCGGAGCGCGTTTCGGAGCGCCTGCCGCGTCTGCGCGGGGCTGAGCCGGTACCCGCGGTCCGGCGCACGCCGTATCTCCGGGTCGAATTCCGGCGTCTCCGGCAGCTCGCCATCCAGGCGGATCGTCATCGCGCGGGCAATCTCGTCGTTTCGCATATCGCTTCCTCCTTGGCTCAGTTCAATGCGCCGCAGACCGTTTCCGCGGCGGAAATCAGTTCGCCGGAGCGCACGATGCGCTCGCATTTCTCCATCTGTTCGTACATCACCGTATCGCGCTCGAGCACCGGCACCTCGCGCCGCAGAACGGACACAACCGCGCGCGTCGCGGGGGAAAGCTTTGTTTCTCCGATCAGCGAGGCGGCCTGCCCCGCCGCAAAGAGCTCGATGGCGAGCACGCGCTGCGTGTTTTTCAGAATCCCCGCGGCCTTCCGCGCGGCAATCGTGCCCATGCTCACGTGATCCTCCTGATTGGCGGAGGACGGGATCGAGTCCACGCTGGCCGGATGCGCCAGGATCTTGTTCTCCGAAACCAGCGAGGCCGCCGCGTACTGCGCGATCATAAAGCCGGAGTTGAGCCCGCCGTTCGGCGTGAGGAACGCCGGCAGGCCGTTGTTGAGGCTGGGATTGACGAGCCGCTCGGTGCGCCGCTCGGACACGTCCGCCAGTTCCGCAACGGCGATGCCCAGAAAATCGAACGCAAGCGCCATCGGCTGCCCGTGGAAGTTGCCGCCGGAGATCACCTCGTTTTCGTCCGGGAAGATCAAAGGGTTGTCGGTGACGGCGTTGATCTCGCGCGCGACCGCGCGTTCGACATAGGAGATCGCGTCCCGGCTCGCGCCGTGGATCTGCGGAATGCAGCGGATGGAATAGGCATCCTGCACCTTGCCCGGCACCGCCGCGCCCGAACGGCCGCTGCCGGCGAGCAGTTTCCGTAGATTCTCCGCGCAGGCAATCTGCCCCGGGTGGCCGCGCAGCAGATGGATCCTTTCATCGTATGCGCCCGTGATGCAGCTCTGCGCTTCGCAGGTCAGCGCGGCGATGATATCGGCGGTTCGGACCAGATCGACCGCGTCGCGAACCGTCAGCGCGCCGATCGCCGTCATCACCTGCGTACCGTTGATGAGCGCGAGACCCTCCTTTGCGGCAAGCGAAACGGTCGGGATGCCCGCGCGCCGCATCGCCTCCGCGCCGGAAAGGATCTCCCCGCCGTACTCCGCCAGGCCTAGGCCGATCATCGGCAGCACCATATGCGCCAGCGGAACGAGGTCCCCGCTTGCGCCGAGGCTGCCCTTTTCCGGAATCACCGGATGCACGCCGGCGTTGAGCATGGCGAGCAGCGTTTCCATGGTGGAGAGCCGGATGCCGGAATATCCGCGGGCAAGCGCGTTGAGCCGCAGCAGCATGACCGCGCGCACCGCGTCTCTTGGCAGCGGATCGCCCGTTCCGCAGGCGTGGCTGACGATGAGGTTCCGCTGCAGCCGCTCGGTGTCCGCGTCCGCGATGCGCGTTTCGGAAAACTTGCCAAACCCCGTCGTCAGGCCGTAAACCGCCGCGCCGCTTTTCAGCAGCCGGTCCACGCAGGCACGCGAGCATTCGATCGCGCCCTTCGCGGCGCTGGAAATGCCAACCGGTTCGAGGCCGCGCGCAGCAGCCGCAACCTCGCCCACAGACAGGTCCGTTCCGTCGAGCTGTATCATGCAAGTACTCCCAATGCTTATTAAAACTTCGTATAACAGCTTGAGTTTATCCCGCGTGAGCCATGCAGTCAATACGGATAATGAATATTGATATTCTGGAAATTCGCCCGTTTTACTGCTTTTTTTGAGCGCCGCTCCACCGCGCTGAAGCGAAGGAGCGTCGCTGATCCAGCCCGAACGACCCCTTATGGCCGCGACGCTCCCTCCGCCGCGGCGAACATCTCTTCGGAACGCGCCGGGTCGCGTTTGCCCGGCTTATGGAGCAGCCGGTTCCCGGTTCTGTTGCGCTCCCTGGGCACGGTCCCGTCCGTCCCCGGCTCCACGTAGTACGCCGCGGCGCCAATGCCGACAATAAAGCTCTCCACATGCTGCATGTACACCCCGCCGTTTCCCGATTCTGCAATGTAACATAGTCACTGTTACCGTCCGCCCGCTCCGGTTATACTAGGGCCATCAAGAGCAAAGGAGCGATGGATATGTCAGTCGTAACCATTACGAAGAGCAACTTCGATCAGGAAATTCTCAATGAAAAGAAGACGGTGCTGCTGGACTTCTGGGCGAGCTGGTGCGGCCCCTGCCGCATGGTTTCCCCGATCATCGACGAAATCGCGGACGAACGCGCTGACATCAAGGTCGGCAAGATCAACGTGGACGAACAGCCGGAGCTTGCCGCGCGCTTCAGCGTGATGAGCATCCCGACGCTCGTGGTCATGAAGGACGGCCGCGTCGTGAACCAGTCCGCCGGCGCGCGGCCAAAACCCCAGATCCTCTCGCTGCTTTCCTGAAAAAGCGGCAGACCAACTTAACGCACTGCGCCGCCGCCCGATCTAGGGCGGCGGCGCAGCAATTTTCTTAAGAAATCATACTCCCGTCCGCATGTCCCGTCCGGTTCAGTCCGCCAGCGCCGAGAGCTTCGCGCGGTCCGTCAGCCGGATGCCGCCGCGCGTCAGCGACACCATGCCCTCGGACTGAAAATAGCGCAGCATGCGGGTGACGACCTCGCGCGCGGTGCCCATATGGTTTGCGATCCGCTCGTGCGTGATCTCCAGCGCGTCGCTTCCCTCGATCGCGCTCTCCTCGAGCAGAAAGCCCGCCAGCCGCGCGTCGAAACGCCGGAACAGAAGCTGGTCCATGAGCCACATCACCTCGGAGAAGCGCGAGGCCATGAGCTGGTTTGTGTAGTTCGCCAGCACGACCGAACGCTCCATGATCGCGTGATAGACCTCCGTCGGCATCACGAGGATTTCGGACTCCTTTTCGGCCTCGAGCGTGATCTCAAAGCGGATGCTGGACATCATGCACGCCGCCGAAAACAGGCAGATATCGCGCTCAAACAACCGGTAGAGCGTGAGTTCCTTTCCCTCGTCGGAAACGATATACGCCCGCAACTGCCCGCTGACGACCAGAAGCAGCCCCACGCAGTCCGCGTCACCGTTGTGCAGAAGCGTTCCCTTTTCCGCGTGGCGCCTCGTCGTCGCCTCCCCGAGCGTAGCCCGGTCCTCCGGCGTCAGGCGGTCCCATATCGGCAGATAGCGTTCCAGCTCCCGTTCCAGTCCCATAAAGCCCCTCCGTTCGGATCGTTTGATCGGTAAGACCCATAAGGTGATTATACCGTCGTTTCTTCCACTTGAACAGGATATCTTGCTTTTTATACGCAGGATTCTGTATAGTAAGGATGATGAAGGAAATCGTTTATAGTAATGATTCCTGCTATCGTTATGTGATCTTGTTACAGACATTTCATTCAAACGGGAATATGCTTGTTTTGCAGTTAAAGGAAACCCCTTCCCAATGAAAATGCTCCCGCGGGTCCGTCCGGGGAAGCGAAGCAACGGGAATTCACCGGTTTGAAGCGCGCGGCCGGAAGGTTTGTAACAGAGCCGGTGCGCGCGGGCCGGTTCACATAGATCAATTCAACATAGGAGGAAAGGCAATATGTGTCAAACTCGATTTTTCGTTTGCAAGATCTGCGGCAACCTGGTCGGCATGATCCATTCCTCGGGCGTAAAAATGATCTGCTGCGGTCAGGAGATGACCGAACTGATCCCCGGCAGCGTGGACGCAAGCCATGAAAAGCACGTGCCCGTCATCAAGAAGAACGGCGATACGGTCACCGTGCGCGTCGGCTCCGCCGATCACCCGATGCTGGAGGAGCACCACATCGCATGGATCTATCTGCAGACCGAGCACGGCGGTCAGCGCAAGTGCCTGCAAATCGGCGGCGCGCCCGAGGCGACCTTCGCGCTCGGCGGCGAGAAGCCCGTAGCCGCATACGCCTACTGCAACCTGCACGGCCTTTGGAAGGCGGATGCGTAACCGGTTTTTTCCCCAATCCTGAGGAGCGCCCTCCCCGCTTCAGAGCGGCGGAGGGCGCTCCGGCATCGCGGTGCCTTGGCTTCGCCACGCAAAGCAGGCAGGCCCGCCGGCGGGTCTCAGGCCATCAAAAAACTTTGGTTTTTCGATGGAAGCCGCTGTGGCGGGAATTTGCATGCAGCATCGACCTTGGTCGGCTGCGCCGACTGTCGGTTTTGCTGCATGAAACGTGTCAAAACCACCGTGCATGCCGCTGGGTTCGACGGATTGTTTGGTTAAACTTTCATTATTTGTATTGTCAAATTGACGCAGCAATTTGACTGGAACTTTATCGATAAGTTGAGGCCCGCCGGCGTATTCCGTCGGCGGGCCTGTTTTTGGTGCCGTTTCCGTCCTTATGCCCTGCTGCTGACGGAATCGAATTCCTGTTCGACGGCCTCGTCCGGCCTCTTTGTCAGAAGCGAAACGATGATCGTGACGATGCACGAAAACACGAACGCCGGCAGCAGTTCGTAGATTGCCCATGCTCCGCCGAGCTTGGAGATGAAGAAGTTCCAGATGAACACCATGGCGCCGCCGGAGATCATGCCCGCGATGGCGCCGGCGTACGTCGTGCGCTTCCAGAACAGCGAGAAGAGGATGAGCGGCCCGAACGCGGCGCCGAACCCGGCCCATGCAAAATCGACGATCGAGAAGATGACCTTGTTCTTGCCCGTCGCAACGACGACGGCAAAGCATGTGATGAGCACAAGCACGATGCGGGACACGATCATGGTCTCCCGGTCGGACGCCTTTTTGCGGATCAGTCCCTGCCAGACGTTTTTCGAAATCGCGGAGGCGGAAATCAGCAGATACGAGTCGGACGAACTGATCGCCGCCGCGAGGATGCCCGCGCAGACCAGACCGGCCAGCAGCGGCGGGAGCATCTTCGTGGACATCAGAATGAAGATGTTTTCCGTATTCCCCGAGCCGTACACCATGTAGGCGTCGGGATACAGAACGCGCCCGATCAGGCCGATCAGCACGGCGGCCGACAGAGAGATCACGACCCAGACCGTGGCGACCCTGCGCGAACGCGTCAGTTCGTTTTCGGAGCGGATGCCCATGAACCGGAGCAGCACCTGCGGCATGCCGAAATACCCGAGGCCCCAGGCCAGAGCGGACGCAATGGAGAGTCCGGTGTATTTGCTCGCCTCCCCGAACAGCGCCGCGCCGTTGGCCGCCTCTCCGGTCGGGTTCGCCGAGGTAACCAGGCTCAGGAAGCCCGGTATTTTGTTCGCATTGCCGATCACGGCGTTCAGCCCGCCCGCGGACGTCGTGCCGAGCACAAGCATCAGCACCAGCGCCGCGATCATCACGATGGCCTGCATGAAATCCGACGTGCTTTCGGCAAGGAACCCGCCAAGGAAAGTGTACGTCAGCACGAACAGCGCGGCGATGATGACCATGCTGTTGTAGGAAACGTCGAACAGCTGGCTGAACAGCTTCCCGCAGGCCATCAGGCAGCTGCCAGCGTAGGGCGTGAAAAAGATGATGATCATGAGCGAGGCGATCGTCATGAGGATCCGCTTCTTCTCATGGAACCGGCCGGAGAAGAAGTCCGGGATGGTGATCGCGTTTACGGCGACGCTGTAGCGGCGCAGCCGTTTGGATACAATGAGCCAGTTTAAGTACGTGCCCACGGCAAGCCCGATCGCCGTCCAGCCGGCGCTGGCCAAGCCGCTCCAGTACGCAAGCCCAGGCAGGCCCATCAGAAGCCATCCGGACATATCCGACGCTTCGGCGCTGAAGGCCGAGACCCACGGTCCGAGCGTTCTGCCGCCGAGAAAATACGCTTCCGTATTCTTGTTCGCCCGCTTGGCGAAGACGATGCCGATTGTGATGACGACCGCCATGTAAACGACGATGGCGATCAAATGCTGCATGCTTTCTCCCGTCATGTTTCCCACCCACTTGCTTAATTTTAATTGTTCCGTTCGGCTATGGTATAAAAATGCATATATTTTTTGTATTATACGCCAGCGCCCGGAAAAATGCAATACAAAGCAGACCGGTATTCCCAATTTCGTTCCACCATCGTCCCGCGGGAAAGCAATGCTCCGCGCGCCGGTCCGGCCTGCAATTTCGCGGCCGGAACGCGCGGTCTGCAGCGCCGGGAGCCGTCCGGATTGATTTCGTCCTGCTTCAGCCGCGTCCCGCCGCGCTTTACATCCGCGCCGGAAGCGTGTATCGTATAGTTATCCGGATGCGGGCGATAGTACCGTATGTCGCGGGACCCGATCCGGCATGAAGGCGGCGGCACATGAAACTCAGGACGCTGGTCGTTTCCGACCATGAGAGCGAGTATATCTGGGACTATTTCGACGCGAACGCTTTTACCGGCGTGGACGTGGTCGTCTCCTGCGGGGACCTCAAGTCCGAGTATCTCTCGTTTCTGGCCACGATGATTCCGGCTCCGGTGCTGTTCGTGCGCGGCAATCACGATGAACGGTATACGGAAAAACCGCCGGAGGGCTGCATCGACCTCGAGGCGAAGCCGTATGTTCTCAGGGGCGTCCGCTTCGTCGGTTTCGGCGGCTGCAAAAGCACGAATCCCGAGCCGAACCATTACACCGAGCGGACGATGGCGGCCCGCGTTTCCCGGCGCTCGCACATGCTCGCCCTGCGCGGCGGCTTCGACGTGCTCGTGACGCACGCGCCCGCGGAGGGGCTCGGCGACGGGCAGGACCGCTTCCACGAGGGATTCCGCTGCTACCGTATGCTGCTCGACAGGTTTCACCCGCGCTATCACCTGCACGGACACGAGCACCTGCCCTACAGTTTCGGCGCGAAACGGATGCTGGAGTACAACGGCACCATGATTGTAAACGGCTATAACTACTGCCTGCTCGACATGGAGTTTCCGGAGGATCGCCCATGAGTTCGACCGGGGAAGGAATGGAGCATTACGAACGCGCCAGAAAACGCGCGCTGAAGGAGTTCGCGGCCAGAAAGGCGCGCGGGGAAAGCGGATATCTTCCCGTGCTGGACGCAAAGCGCGAGGAATGCGGCGTACTCGCGTACATCGCGCAGCCCATGCGCGCCGTTTCGCTCAACCGCATCGTCGGCACCGACCAGGCCAGCAGGTCGAATTCGTTCGCAGCCAACTTTATGCCGCTGCTCCCGGAGCACTCGGAATTCGCCGGCAAGTGGATCAGCCTATGCGAGGCGCATCTTGAATCCGGCATCCGCGACCCGGTCCGCATATATGAATACCTCTGGCGCTACTACGTGGCGGAGGGCAACAAGCGCGTCAGTGTGCTCAAGTACTTCGGCGCCTCCTCCTACGAGGCGGAGATCACGCGCCTCGTGCCACAGTGGGACGAAACCGACCCCGACGTCCAGCGCTACTACACGTTTCTCGCGTACGCCAAAAAAGGCGTGTTCGCCGATATCGAGCTTTCTGCCTCCAAAAAGTACGAACGTCTTTACCGTATCGAGCAGCGGCTCATCGCAGCGCTCGGGGACGCGGAGCCGCCCGACTACAACGCGCTCTACATCCGCTTCGAAACGGCGCACCTCGCCGCGAACTGCACGCTCCCGCTCGGGGACGCGTTTTTGGAATACCTTCATATCTACGGCTTTCCCATCGGAATCCTGCACGACGAACTGGTCGCGCGCATCCTTACGCTCAAGCCCCAGCTCGATCTCCTCGAGCATCCGCCGGAACCGCGGCTCGTGCTGGAGGACGATGCTGAGGCCGCCGGAGCGCCCCTGTTCTCGCGGCTGCTTTCGGGGCTTCGGAATCCGCGCGTCGTGTTCGCGTACGCGCCCGGACGGACGGAAACGAACTGGCTCGGCGCGCACGAGCAGGGGCGCCTCGCCATGCAGGCGGAGCTCGTCGAGCGCGTCGCATCCGAATGCGTGGACGAACTCGACCGCGACAACGCGTACGAGACACTGACCGAGCGCGCCGGCGACGCAGGACTGCTGTTCGTCACCACGCCGGCGCTGATGAATCCCGTGCTGCGCTTCGCGCTCGAGCATCCGAACTGCATGACGCTCGTGTACTCGCGTATGCAGCACCATTACCGCCTGCACACCTATTTCGGCCGGTATTACGAAGCCGTGTTCGTCTGCGGTGCCGCCGCCGGGCTATACACCAAAAGCGGCGTGACCGCGTACGTTACGCCGAAACTCAGCGAAGCGCGCTACACGTCGGATATCAACGCGTTCGCCGTCGGCGTTCGTTCGGTCCGTCCGGACGCGCGCGTGCTGCTCGTCACGCGGGACGTGCTGCCGAACGATCTTTCCACCTGCGAGCAGGGCGTGCGCCTCGCGGCCTCAATGGGCGCGGACGTTGCGCTCACGCCGCATTACGCGCGCCTCTCGCTGCCGGAGCTGCCGGAAAGCGCGTTTTCCGCGCTCGTGGCCGTCGACGGCGAAGGAAATCCTGCGCGGTATCTCGCCGCGCCGGACTGGAACTGGGACCGCTTCTATACCGCGATCGTAAAGAGCTATCTCAACGGCAGCCTCGGCGCGCTGCTCAGTTTCGACCGCGACGAATCGCCCATCGCGAGCTTCTGGTGGGGACTCGGCGGCGGCGTGGTCGACGTGCGTCTCGGCGAGTGGTCCCGCGGCGCGTCGAACAACCTCCTTCGCTACCTCAAGGGCAGCATCGCCCGCAATCAGTTCAACCCGTTCCACGGCCCCGTGCTCGATACGGAAGGGACCGTCCGCATCGCGGCGCACAGCAATCCGCCGCCCGCGGAAATCATGGGGATGCGGTACCTCGTCTCCCCCGTCGAATGCATCGAATAGCCGCGTGCCGCACGGCGGAACCGGCGAATCCACCCTCAGCCGCGCAGGCGGCGGAACCAGGAGCGTTATGCAGAAAAAGAATCCACCGATCTATGTCACGCGGCCCTCGCTGCCGCCCTTGGAGGAATACGAGCGGTATGTGCGCGAGATCTTTGACAGCCGGTTCCTGACCAACGGCGGCGCGCTGCACCGCCGGTTGGAGGACGCGCTGGCCGAAAAGCTCGGCGCGCCGTATCTGCGGCTCTTTACAAACGGTCACCTCGCGCTCGAATGCTGCCTTCAGGCATTCGGATTCGACGGCGGCGAGGTCGTCACCACGCCGTTTACGTTCGTTTCCACCACGCACGCGATCGTGCGCAGCGGCCTGACCCCCGTGTTCTGCGATGTCGAGCCGGACTACTACACGCTCGACCCCGATCAGCTCGAGGCGCATATCACGCCGCGCACGCGGGCGATCCTGCCCGTGCACGTCTACGGAAACCCCTGCAACGTCGAAGCCATCGGCCGTATCGCGGCAAGGCACGGCATCCCCGTTTTGTACGACGCGGCGCATGCGTTCGGCGTGACGATCAGCGGACGCGGCGTTGCGGCGTTCGGGGACGTTTCGATGTTCAGCTTCCACGCGACCAAGTGTTTTAACACGATCGAGGGCGGCGGCGCGGCCTGCGCCTCAGAGGACTTTGCCGAGCGGCTCAGCAGACTTCGGAATTTCGGTTACCATCCGGACGAGGAGATTCTCGAAGTCGGCGGAAACGCCAAGATGAATGAATTTCAGGCGGCGATGGGGCTCTGCAACCTCGCCCATTTCGAGCACGAAATCGAGCGGCGCGCCGCCGTCGACGCGCGCTACCGGGCCAATCTCGGCGGCGTGCCGGGCCTGTCGCTCCGGCCGGTCCCGGCGGGCGTGCGCACGAATCACGCGTACTTTCCCGTCACGTTCGACCCCGAGTCGTTCGGGCGCACGCGCGACGACGTCGCCAAAGCGCTCAACGCGTACAACATCTTCCCGCGGAAGTATTTTTACCCGCTCACAAGCGCCGCCGCCTGCTACAGGGGCCGCTTCTCGCCGGAGGACACGCCCGTCGCGCTCGCCGCGTCCGAGCGCGTGCTCACCCTGCCGATGTACGCCGACCTCCCGCTTTCCGACGCCGACGATATCTGCGAAATCGTCGCCTCGTGCCGACAGTAATGCGCAGCCGCATTCGATCCGATATGGCAAAGCGGCCGCCCTTTCGGGCGGCCGCTTAGACCATCGAAAAACCTTGGTTTTTCGATGAAAGCCGCTGTGGCGGAAATTTGCATGCAGCATCGGCCTCGGTCGGCTGCGCCGACTGTCGGTTTTGCTGCATGAAGCGTGTCAAAACCACCGTACACGCCGCTGGTTTTGACGGATTGTTTGGTTGAACTTTCATTTTTATATTGTTAAATTGACGCAGCAATTTGACTGGAACTTTTTGCAGAGGTTTCACCCCTGCCCCCGCAAGCGCCCTATTTCAGGGCGCTTGCGAAAACGGGTTCTTCGGGCCGATACGGCCCTAAGCGGTAGCTTGGAGGCGGAGCCTCCAACGCGCCCCCTTTGCCGACAGCCTGAAGCGGCCGCTATTTCGTGATCGCTTTCCCGTCTACGTAGACGGCGTAGCCGTTTGCAACAACGTTTTTCACGCTGCCCGTAAACGACGAAATGTACGCATTTCCAGTCAGCGACCATGTGCTGGTATCATCCAGCGTTACCGAAACCTCGCCGGCTGCCCCGTCCGGATTGACCGTTCCAACGAACGAAGAGCCGTTCGCAAGGGAAAGATCGAGCTGTGAGTCCTCGTTCGTCAGGATTTCGCCGTCGAGCGCCTGTCCGCTGCACGCGAAGCTGCATGTGCCGCCGCGCACGCGCAGCAGAATGCCGTCCTGCCGCGCAAGCGTCACGCCCTCGAGCGCGACCGAGCAGTTCGTGTCCGTCACGAGGAACAGGTCGCCGCCGTTTCCGCACAGCGACCCGCCGCTCATACGGAACGCTTCGCACTCGCCCGTGGCGCTCTGGCAGAACGCGACGACGGGCGAGGCCCCGCTGGACACGGCGCAGTCTTCCAGCATAACGCTGCCGCCGCTCTCGATGGCGATCGCTTCGGAGCCGTTGGCGCGCAGCGTCGCGTCCGACACGGTCACGCTTCCGGCGGAGGAAACCGCCGGCGATTCCGCACCGCCGGTAAGATACGTCCCGCCCGCAAACGTCATGGCGCCGCCGCTTTCGCAGCGGATCGCCGCCGCGGACACGCCCCGCGTCGTCACGACAAGGCCGGATGCCTGCAGGAACGCGCCGGCCGCAGCAGTAACGCCCCGCGACGACTCGCCGACGGTGCGAACCGCGGTGTCGTCGAGCGTCAGGCTTGTTCCCGCGCCGTATGCGAAAACGCCGTCCGCGCCCGACGCATCCGACGTCACGTTTGAATCCCGCAACGTAAACGCCGCGCCGTCGAAGATCAGCACGGCGGCATCGAGCCCGTAGCGGGCGCTGTTGTCGCCATTGGGGGAATCGCCCGTCTTCTCGACAGCCGCGCCGGAGACATCCGCCGTACAGCCGTTTTCCACGCGCAGCGCGTTCTCATCCGCCGAATCGGACGCGTAGGCGTTCCCGCTTTCGCTCGTATCCGCGGCAACGGTATACGCGCCCGCGCCGTTCGCCACCGCCTCGCCGGACGTCTCTTCGGTCTGCGGTTCTTCCTTCTGAACCGAATCGGAATCCACCGCCGCCGCATCGGACACGGTGCCGTCCTCTAGCAGCGCTTCGCTTCCCCGACACGCCGCGGCGCTCATCAGCAGCGCCGCCGCCAGAATACAGGCGACCGCCCTGCCGTACCCAGCGTTTTTCAGATGCATGCCTTCACCCCCTGCCGGATCTGAAACAGTATACAATTCGGATATGGAACAACTGTTTAGCGAATGTGAACGATCGTGACGCGCCGCCGGCAAATCCGGCCCCGGCTTGATGCGTCCGTTAAAACATGCTATGCTGATAAGCGTATAGATATATAGAGAAAGAAAAGAAAGAGGGATCGAATGGATTTACTGCGAAGCAAAAAAGGCTTCATCTGCGATATGGACGGCGTGATCTACTACGGGGAGAAACTGCTCCCCGGGGTCAAGGAGTTCGTATCGTGGCTGTATGCCGAAAATAAAAAATTCCTGTTCCTGACGAACGCGAGCGGCAAGGCGCCGAGAGAGCTGCAGATCAAGCTCGCGCGCATGGGACTTGATGTTGACGAAAGCCATTTCTACACCAGCGCGCTGGCCACGGCGGATTTCGTGCGCGCGCAGGCGCCCGGCTGCAGCGCCTATATCATCGGCGCGCCGGGTCTGTTCAATGCGCTCTACGACGCCGGGATCACGACCAACAGCGTCGATCCGGACTACGTGATCGTCGGCGAAACCAGCAACTACAACTATGAAAACATCTGCAAGGCCGTCAGCTTTGTACGCGGCGGCGCAAAGCTCATCGGGACCAACCCCGATATGACCGGACCGAGCGAAAACGGCATCATCCCGGCCTGCCGCGCGCTGATCGCGCCGATCGAACTGGCCACCGGCAAATCGGCCTATTTCGTCGGGAAGCCGAACCCCCTGATGATGCGCACCGGACTCAAGATGCTCGGCGTGCACTCCGAGGAGGCGGCCATCGTCGGCGACCGCATGGATACGGACATCATCGCCGGCATTGAAACCGGCCTGGACACCGCGCTCGTGCTCTCCGGCGTTACGAGCGAGGCCGACGTGCAGAACTTCCCCTATCGTCCGCGGCTCGTGCTCTCCGGCGTCGGCGACATTCCGGCCGGCACGGCGCGCAGAACCATCAAACCACGCAACTGAAAGCAGGTGACGGTCATGGAGATCACGAGACGTCCCTTCGGCACGACGGCCGACGGCAGGCCGGTCACGCTGTTCCGCATGGCCTACGAGGACGGATCGTACCTCGAGGCGCTCGACTACGGCTGCACGGTCGTATCGCTCGCCGTGCCGGACCGGTCCGGCGCGGTCGCCGACGTTTCGCTCGGCTACGACACCATCGGAGAATATGAGCGCAGCGACGGCTATCTTGGCGCGATCGTGGGCCGGACCGCAAACCGCATCTCCGGCGGCACGTTCACGCTCGGCGGAAAAACGTACTCGCTGTGCCAAAACGTCGGGCCGGACAGCCTGCACGGCGGGCGGATCGGGTTCGACAAATACGTCTGGAACGCAACGGTCGAGGACGACGAACTATTGTTTTCCCGCGTTTCGCCCGACGGCGAGGAGGGGTACCCCGGCACGCTCTCCGTCGAAGTCGCCTACCGTTTCACGCCGGAGCACGCGTTTTCGATCCGCTACTGCGCGGTATCCGACGCGGACACGCTCTTTTCGCCCACGAGCCATATCTATTTCAACCTCGGCGGCCACGGCGCGGGCGACATCGGCGGCCACACGCTCCGGCTCTTCGCCTCCCGCTTCAGCGAGGCGAACGAACGCCTCGTGCCCACGGGCCGCCTGCTCCCCGTCGAGGGGACGCCGATGGATTTCCGCACGGAAAAGCCCATCGGGCGGGACATTGATGCGGATTACGAGCAGCTTCGTCTCGCCGGCGGATGCGACCATAACTACGCGCTCGACGAGCCCGACCGCTTTGCGCCGGCGGCGGTGCTCTTCTCCGATGAGACGGGCATTGAGATGACCGTGGAAACCGACCAGCCGGGCATCCAGCTCTACACGGGCAACTCGCTTTCCGCGCGCGCCGGGAAACACGGCGCGTCGTACGGACCGCACGGCGCGGTCTGTCTCGAAACGCAGACCTTCCCGGACGCAATCCATCACCCGGACTTCCCGTCGCAGACGCTCGCCGCCGGGCAGGTCTACAGCCGCCGCACGGTCTACCGCTTCGGCATAAGGCGCTGACGAAGCCCGATCCGCCGCGGTTCCCGGCAAGCCAGAAAACGCTGAAACAAACAACAGCTCCCGATTCCGCCCTCCGGCAGGATCGGGAGCCGCAGCATTGTTCAGATAGAGATTCGTTACATCGCCAGTTCGTAGATCGCCCGGATATCCGCCTCGCGCAGCACACGGAACGCGCCGACCTTCCGCTCGCCGCCGTCCGGCAGCAGGACCACCGCGCGCGCCATGTCGGGAATCGCCGCCGCGTCCACGCCCATGGCCGTGAGCGTATGCGGCAGACCGAGCCGTCCGAAGAACGCCTCCAGCGCACAAATGCCCGCCTCGATCGTCGCGGCGTCGTGCGGCTGCGACTCCACGCCCATCACGCGCACCGAAAAATCCGTGAACCGCTTCGGGTTCGTCTTCCAGACATACCGGATCCATGCGGGCGTGAGCA
Organism: uncultured Oscillospiraceae bacterium; assembly: GCA_964541465.1. Lineage (GTDB taxonomy): Bacteria > Bacillota > Clostridia > Christensenellales > CAG-138 > UBA7703. The sequence continues at coordinate 1,168 of CAZIQO010000065.1, read as the reverse complement.
CCGCAAGCCCCGCCCCGTGCGTCACGCCGAAGCGCGCCGTCAGTTCGTGGTCGAGCTTATGGCAGCCCCAGTCCTGTTCGCGCCCGACGCCGAGAAGATTGTTATGCGCAATCGTCCCGCCGAGCGAAATCTGGCACCAGGCGTCGTAGTTGCCCGGATCGTCCACCACGTCCGGCCCGAACGCGATCAGCGTGCGCAGCGTCGCCTCGCAGAGCGCGTCCGAAAGCTCGGTGTGCGCGGTGTTTGAAAAATAGCGCTCCATGATATGGCTCATCATGTCCGCAACACCGCTCGCGATCTGGAATTTCGGCAGCGTGGAAAACAGCGTCGGGTCGATCACGGCCAGCACGGGGCGGTTCCGCTCGCAGTTATAACCGAATTTCTGCTTCGTTTCATAATTGCTCATCACGCAGCTGTTGCTCGATTCGCTCCCCGCCGCGGGGAACGTCAGCACGCTTGCGACCGGCGCCGTACCCTTTGTTTCCAGCCCCTTTTCAAAGATCGACCACAGATCGAGCTCCGGGTTCTTCAGCCCCATGGCGATCGCCTTTCCGGAGTCGATCACCGACCCGCCGCCGACGCAGAGGACCAGCTCCGCGCCGAACTCGCGCGCGACCGAAACGCCGCGCCTGGCCAGCTCGATATCGGGATTCGGGCGCACGCCGCCGAGCGCGGCGTACGCGACCCCCGCCGTCTCCAGAGACGACGCGATGCGTGAAAACAGCCCGCTCTTTACGATGCGCTCGCTGCCGTAATGGAGCAGCACACGCTTTGCCAGCGGTCGGACATGCGCTCCGATTTCGTCCGCGGTTCCGCGTCCAAACACAATGCGCGTCGGCGTATAAAACTCAAAATTCAGCATACTTTTGCTCCCCGTCCGGATAGAATGAGGAACCGTCGGCGAAAGCCGGCGGTTTCCCCGCCGTTCTGTAGTTGATTATACCATCTTGCGCCGCCGCGCGCCACCCGCGCGCCGTTATGAATAAACCGGCCGGAATACAGCGACAGTCCCCCGCAATCCAAACACCGCCCGATCAGAACTACAGAATCAGAATTCGACGGAACGAAATGATCCCTGCAAACTGTAAGTTTTCTTTGCCTTTTTTCTTTAACTGTGGATTATCATACTAAGTGCAACAAAGGGAGAGGGAGGAAAAAAAGCAGCACA
>CAZIQO010000064.1:0-17047 GCA_964541465.1 uncultured Oscillospiraceae bacterium | reverse complement strand
AGCTCCCTTTGTTTCTCTTAGTCTGCTGCTCTACCCCAACTATTGACGGTGAGCCCTTTTTTCGTTCCAATACCTTCGGTAATATCTCTGCACCAAATTGTTTCCCATACAAAAACCTCCTATCGCTTTATCCTACGATAGGAGGCTCTTTTCTTTCAATGTCCGTTTTTCGGGGTTCAGTTCAGGATTCGCAGCCCGTTTTCGCTTTGTCAGAATCTCAGGGTATTGAACCGGACGCCCGGGCCCATCGTCGCGCTCAGCACCACGCTCTTGAGGTAGGTGCCCTTCGCCGCGGCTGGCTTGGCCTTTACGACCGCGTCCATGAGCGTCATGAAGTTCTCCTCGAGCTTCTCCACGCCGAACGACGCCTTGCCGATCGGGCAGTGGATGATGCTCGTCTTGTCGACGCGGTACTCGACCTTGCCGGCCTTGATGTCGCTGATGGCTTTCGCCACGTCCATGGTCACCGTGCCGGACTTCGGGTTCGGCATGAGGCCCTTCGGGCCCAGCACGCGGCCGATGCGGCCGACGACGCCCATCATGTCCGGCGTTGCGACGCAGACGTCGAAATCAAACCAGTTTTCCGTCTGGATCTTTTTGACGAGATCCTCGTCGCCCACGTAATCCGCGCCGGCCTGCTCCGCTTCGTGCGCCTTCTCGCCCTTGGCGAAAACCAGCACGCGGACGACCCTGCCCGTTCCGTGCGGCAGAACGACCGCACCGCGGACCTGCTGGTCGGCATGGCGCGGGTCTACGCCGAGGCGGATCGACGCCTCGATGGTTTCGTCGAACTTCGCCTTCGCAGTGCTCATCACAAGCTCGAGTCCCTCGCGGACGTCGTACTGTTTGGAGCCTTCGATGCTCTTCCTGCTGTCAAGATACTTCTTGCCGTGTTTCATCGCTCGCTCCCTCCCTTACTCGCCGACGATAATGCCCATGCTGCGGGCGGTTCCGGCGATCATGGACATGGCCGCCTCCAGATTGGCCGCGTTGAGATCCGGCATTTTCAGCTCGGCGATCTCGCGCACCTGCGCCTTGGTAATGGTGGCGACCTTGGTTCTGTTCGGTTCGCCGGACGCGGATTCGATGCCGCAGGCCTTCTTGATCAGAACGGCCGCGGGCGGCGTCTTGTTGACGAACGTAAACGAGTGGTCCTGAAAGACGGTGATGACGACCGGGATGATGAGTCCCGCGGATTTCTGCGTGCGTTCGTTGAACTCCTTGCAGAAGCCCATGATGTTCACGCCGTGCTGGCCCAGCGCGGGGCCGACCGGCGGCGCGGGCGTAGCCTTGCCCGCGGGAATTTGCAGTTTGACATAGCCTTCGATTTTCTTAGCCATCGCAGTTCCCTCCGTTAAATATTGTGGTAAGCGGGGTGCCTCCCCCTCCCACGGTTTTATGAAACGCGCTGACGCGCATTACATACGTATTGTTTGCCGCCGCTACAGCTTCTGCACCTGCACGAAGTCGAGCTCTACGGGCGTTTCGCGGCCGAACATCGACACGGTCAGCTTGATCTTCTGCCGCTCAGGATCGAGCGCCTCCACCCGGCCGGTGAAATTCTCCAGCGGGCCGGAGACCACGCGCACCGTTTCGCCGACCTCGATGTTGAGCACGATCGGAATGCGCTCCACGCCCATGGCGGTCACTTCCTCGTCGGAAAGCGGCACGGGTTTGCTGCCCGGGCCGACGAACCCCGTCACCCCGCGGGTATTCCGGACCACGTACCAGGCGCGCGGATTCATCACAAGATCGTACGTCACGCCGCCGCCCTTTTCCGGCGGACGCTCCTTCTCCACCACGTCGACGACCATCTTGACCATCACGTAGCCGGGAAAGACCTTGCGCTGCATGACCTTGCGTTTCCCGTTGGGCAGAATCTCGATGGTTTCCTCCGTAGGGTACTTGACCTCGAGAATGATATCCTGCAGACCCGCGTTCTCGACGGACTTTTCGAGGTCTTCCTTGACCTTGTTCTCATACCCCGAGTAGGTATGGACCACATACCATCTTGCTTCCTGCTCGCTCATGGCCGGATCACCCGATCTTGATGCTGGACAGCGCGCTGAACCCGCTCGAGAACGCCAGATCCAGCACGTAGATCATGGCCGCCATCGCGAGCACGAACACCAGCACCGCCAGCGTGTGGGAAACCAGATCCTTGCCGGAGAGCCAGGTAAGCTTTTTTGTTTCTCCGAACATCTCGCGGAAATACTTCACCAGTCCGACGTCGAACATGCCGTCCACCGCGACGATGAAGAAGAGCGAGAACACGATGACCACGATGTTCGAAGCGATCGCCACGGCGCCCGTCTTTGCGGTTGCGGTCAGCAGCACGATGGCGTACACGATCGAGAGCGTCGCAAGCGTGTTCAGCACCTTGTGCGATTTCCGGAGCAGCCCCAAAGCGCCCGCTATGATGAGCATCAGGCCGAGAATCGCGCCGGAGACCATCATGCCGGTGGTGACGACGGACTCCGTATCCGCCGTCTGCTGCGTCATCATCATGACGTAATATACCGCGAAGAACAGCCCGACCGCGAGCATCAGGATGCTTGCGGGCAGCAAAAACTTCTTGGAGATATCGCTCCAGAGCACCCTTCTGCGCTGCACGTCGCGGGGATTCCGCACGGCGGGCTTACCGGCCGCGGAAACGGCGGGTTTCGCGTTCTTCTGCTGTTTTTTGTTATCCTGTGCCATATCGTTCCTCTTTCGTTCCGTCCTTACTTGGACTCACGGTGCACGGTGTGCTTGCGGCAGAACCGGCAGTACTTTTTGCACTCCAGCCTGTCGGGGTCGTTCTTCTTGTTTTTGAACGTGTTGTAGTTCCTCTGCTTGCACTCGGTGCAGGCCAACGTAATCTTCACGCGCGAATCTGCAGCCATAATTAAAACCCTCCGTTATTCGGTCAAAACATCATAAAGCGAGCCCCTTTGCGGGGCACTTAAGAAACATACCACAACAAAGGGGCCGTGTCAATCAAATGTTTTCTATTTCGTAAAAATCCCGTATTCCGTTTCGCTCAGCCGTTTCCGGCAACCGTCAGAGAACGCACGAGAAGGCTCGGCGAACCGTAGTATCCCATCATCGGCATGGCGTATTTCAGGTCCGAACCGACGGCGGTTACGTTTTTCATCATCCCGATGAAGTTGCCCGCAATGGTGATATCGGATACCGGGCGAACGATCCTGCCGTCTTCGGCGAGGAAGCCGGACGCCTTGAGCGAAAAATCGCCCGATATGGGATCGACGCCCGCGTGCATGCCTTCGAGGTCCGTCACGATCAGCCCTTTGCCCATCTGCGCGACCAGTTCGTCGAACGAGCGCTCCCCCGGTTCGATGCGGAACACCGTCGGCGCGACGTCCACCGGGGACGAAGCCCGCGGGCGGCTCGCGTTGCCGGTCGATTCCACGCCCGCCTTCGCGGCGGTCTTGAGATTATGCAGCAGGGTTTTGAGCACGCCTTTTTCGATGACCGCCTTCGTCCTGCACGGCGTTCCCTCCGCGTCGAACGCGCGCGGCGCAACCGGATCGAACGGGTCGTCCCAGAGCGTGACCAGAGGGCTTGCGACCGTCCGCCCCTCTTTGCCGGCAAGCAGCGAGCAGCCTTTCTGCGCCTCGTCCGCCGAGAACATCGGCGAAAAGCCGCTCAGAAGCTCGCACGCGGCGTAGTGCTTCAGCAGCACCGGATACGTGCCCGAAGTCACGGGCTTCCCGCCGAATTTGGCAACGGCGTCCGCAACCGCATCCCTGGCGCATCCCTCCACGTCCAGCGCGTCCGCGCCCATGCGGAACCCGACGCCCGTGCGGACCTCTTCGCCGTCCCGCAGGGACGGCATCACGTAGATCAGGGAATGCCCCGACTCGCGGAAAGCGGAGCATCCGCGCGAGTTTCGGATCTCCACGCTGCCCGATGCGCACTCCGCCGCGCAGTACACCACGCGCTGCACGCGCGGGTCTCCGCCGAGCGTCAGCTCCTCGAGTCGCCTGACCAGCGCGATGCGCTCCTGTTCGGAAAGGTCCTTCAGCGGCGATGGCCGCTCTGCCGCCCGCTCGTACCGGCACGCGCCCTGCATCGGATGCGGGTCCTCCGTTTCGATGCACTTCGCGTTGTCGATCGCCCGCTCGGCGAGCTTTTCCGGCTCTTCCAGCCGTTCCGTATACGCGTAGCCGTCGCGCCCGCCGAAGCAGGCCCGAAACGAAACGCCCGCCTCCCTGCTGACGCTGTAACGGTCGATCTCGCCGCCCTGGGCGTTTACCTCAAACGACTCGCCGATCGCGGTATACGTTTCCCATCCTTCGCAGCCCGCGCGCATCGCGTGCGCCGCCGCTTGTTTTGAAAACTCCCGGTTCGTCATTCGATCGCACCCCCTTTGCCGCCGACCGTGATGCCGGATACGCGGATGCGCGGCTGACCGACGTTCGTCGGCACGGCGCCGGAGTTCGAGCCGCACATGCCCTGCGCCATCCACATTCGCGGGCCGACGCGGTCGATCTTGAGCAGGATTTCGGATCCTCTGCCGATCAGCATGGCCCCGCGTACGGGCGAAACGATCGTCCCGTTCTTCACCCAGTATCCCTCCGCCACATTGAAATTGAATTCACCCGTGGCGGGATTGACCGAACCGCCGCCCATCGTCTTGGCGAAGAGCCCCTCCTTCATCGAGGAGATCATCTCCGTTTCGTCGTCCTTCCCCGCGCAGATGAAGGTGTTGGTCATTCGCGAGGTCGGCGCGAACATGTAGCCCTGCCGCCGCGACGAGCCGGTCACCGGCATCCCCAGGCGCCGCGAACCCAGCCGGTCGATGAGGTATCCCTTCAGGATTCCGTTTTCGATCAGGAGATTCCGCCTGCCGGGGGTCCCCTCGTCGTCGATGTTGATCGTGCCCCATTCGCCCGGAAGGGTCCCGTCGTCGGCGGCGTTCACGCAGTCCGCCGCGATCTTTTCGCCGAGCTTGCCGCAGAACACGGAGTTCCCCTGGCCGACGAACGTCGCCTCGAGCGAATGTCCGCACGCCTCATGGAAGATCGCGCCGCCGAAGCCGCCGTCGATCACGACCGGAACGAATCCCGCCGGGCATTCCGGCGCATGCAGCATGGTGACGGCCATCTTCGCCGCCTTTTCTCCCGCCGCCGCCGCGTCGATGCGCCCGCGATACGCTTCGAATCCGCCCGCGACGCCCGGGCCTTCGTATCCGGTCTGCGCCTCGTCTTCCTTCATGGCGACCGCCTGCACGAACAGACGCGTGCGCGGCCGCTCGTCGGTGGCGCATACGCCTTCGGACGTATAGATCTTCACCCGCTGTACCCAGTCGAGGTAGTTGACCGTCACCTGCGTCACCTCGCCGGAAACGCCCTTTGCGGACAGCGCGGCTTCCCGCATCAGGTTGACGCGGTCCGCGTTTTTGATCGCATCGAACGGCTTTCCCACGGGCGTCTGAAAGCGCGAGACCGAAAACGAAAGCCCGCCCGGCGGGGTTTCGTCCGCGCTGCCGAGCGCGGCCGCCGCCGCCCGCGCGGTGTCCATCAGCGCCGCTTCGCCCGTGTCCGCCGTATACGCGTAGGCGCTGCGCGTGCCGTTCAGCACCCGCACGCCTGCGCCGCAGACGCGCGCGTAAGCGGCCGCCTCGACCTTGCCGTCGGTCATTTCGATGCGGTTCGTTTCGGAGTCCTCCAAAAAAAGCTCGGCGTAGTCCGCTCCGCTTTTCTGCGCTTCCCCGAGAACCGCCTGCGCGGTCTTATTTTCGGTCAAACGTCTTCCTCCTTTTCTATGCTGCGGCGGCGCCGCCTGCCGAAGCCGCGCGCGGCCGCCGCCCGTCTTTTCTTATCGGAACCAGACCTTCGCGCAGAAGAGCAGAAACAGTCCGAACGCCGCGATGAACACGACCCCGACCAGCAGGATGGCCGAGGCCGCGCCGGCGCCGATCGCGCGCTTTTCCTTCTTGGTCAGCTCGATCGGGTCCGATTTTTGCTTCTTTTGTCCGAATTCGTCGAACGCGCGGCGCGCACGGCGCCGGAACAGGTAGGGCATTCCCTCCACGTTCATGTTCGCGATGACGCGCCCGTCGTCGACCCATTCGTCCTTTTTTCGTTTCTTCATCGAAGCTCTTTGAAACCCTTTCGCGTTAATCCTGACTGTAGAGATGGCAGGCGACCTTGTGCCCCGGTTCGTATTCCTTGAATACGGGCGCTTTCTGGGCGCAGATCTCCATGCAGTTCTGGCAGCGTGTGCGGAACTTGCACCCCGACGGCGGATTGGCCGGGCTCGGGATATCGCCTTTGAGGATGATCCGGTTCATCTTGTAGGACGGATCCGGCATCGGCACCGCGCTGAGCAGTGCCTTCGTATACGGATGCATGGGATTATCGAAGATCTGATCCTTGCCGCCCATCTCCACCATCGACCCGAGGTACATGACCCCGATGGTCTTGCTGATGTGCTCGACCACCGACAGGTCGTGCGAAATAAAGAGGTAGGTGTATCCGAATTCCGACTGCAGGTCCATCATGAGGTTGATGATCTGCGCCTGGATCGACACGTCCAGCGCGCTGACCGGCTCGTCCGCGATGATCAGTTCGGGATTGAGCGCAACCGCGCGCGCGATGCAGATCCTCTGCCGCTGCCCGCCGGAGAATTCGTGCGGATAACGGTAGAAATACTGCGGCTGCAGTCCGCAGTCCCGCATGACCTTCAAAATATAGGCGCGGTACTGCGAGAGCGGGACGATTTTATGTTCCTTGACGGCCTCGCCGATGATCTCGCCGACCGGCATGCGCGGCGAGAGGCTGGAATACGGGTCCTGAAAGATCATCTGCATCTTCGGGCGCATCCTGCGGAGCTTTTCCCCGGAAATCGTCGACAAATCGACCCCGTCGAAGATCACCGTTCCGCCGGTCACCTCGTGCAGGCGCAGAATCGTCCGCCCGACGGTCGTCTTGCCGCAGCCGGATTCGCCGACGAGCCCCATCGTCGTTCCGCGTTCGATGGAAAACGAAACGCCGTCGACCGCTTTTACAAACGACTTTGCCCGCCCGAAAACGGATGTGTTCACCGGATAATATTTTTTCAGGTCCTTTACGACCAGTATGTTATCGTTTTCCATGCTTCCTCCTCACGCGTTCCCCATGTTTTTCAGCGGCGCGAAGAATTCGGCGCTGGGGTTGTTCTCGTAGAGATAGCAGGCGGCGAAGTGCGATTCGCTGAACTGTATCATCGGCGGGTATTCGCCGCCGCAGCGCTCCATGCAGAATTCGCAGCGGTTGCGGAAATAGCAGTTATCCGGCATATTGATGGGGTTCGGCACCTGGCCCGGAATGCTGTAGAGCCTGTCCACCTTTTTATTGACGCTCGGTTTGCTGCGCATCAGGCCCACCGTATACGGATGCTTGGGGTTATCGAATATCTCGAATACGGTCCCCTTCTCCACGATGCGGCCGGCGTACATGACGACCACATAGTCCGCCATCTCCGCAATCACGCCGAGATCGTGCGTGATGAGCATGATGCTGCCGTTGATCCGGCTCTTGATATCGCGCAGCAGATCGAGTATCTGCGCCTGGATCGTCACGTCCAGCGCGGTCGTCGGCTCGTCCGCGATGATCAGCCGCGGATTGCAGGAGAGCGCCATGGCGATCATGACGCGCTGCCGCATGCCACCGGAGAGCTCGTGCGGATAATTCGAGTAAATCTTGTCGCCCATCGCGATGCCGACCAGCTTGAGCATATCCAGCGAGTGTTTCTTCGCCGATTCCGGCGTGGTGCCCGGCTCGTGCAGCAGCACCACCTCGTCCATCTGCTCGCCGATCGTGAACACGGGATTCAGGCTCGTCATGGGCTCCTGGAAGATCATCGAAATTTCGCGTCCGCGGATGTGCAGCATCTCGGAGCGGGGCATTTTTGCGATATTGTAGCATTTCCCGTCGCTGGATGCGAAGCGGATTTCGCCCTTTGCAATCTGTCCCTGCGGCGCCTGCACCAGTTGCATGAGCGAAAGGCTTGTGACCGATTTGCCGCAGCCGGACTCCCCGACCACACCCACGGTCTTTCCCCGCGGCACATCGAACGTCACGCCGTTGACCGCCTTGACCGTGCCGATATCCGTATAGAAGAACGTATGCAGATCGTCGAACTCCACAACGTTATCCGGGTTGTGCATCGTGGTCAGATAGTCGGATTCCGGCACGTTGGTGCGGTTCTGCCTGCGTTCATAATCCCGCATGACCTTCGCGTTTTCATGCGCGATCTTCCGCTCCTCGCGAAGCGAAAGGTAAGCTACGTCGTCTACGCCCTTGATCTGTCTTTTCTTGAACAATCTCCTCACCGGCATATCCGTCACCTCTTCATTCTCGGGTCGAACGCGTCGCGCAGACCGTCGCCGATAAAGCTGAAGCCGAGCACCGTAATGATGATCAGCAGTCCGGCCGGGACCCACATATTCGGATAGTTGGCGAGGATCTCCTGACCTTTCGACGGATCCGCAAGCGCGATCATCGATCCCCAGGCGGCGCGCGGGAACGGAACGCCGAGGCCCAGGTAGGAAAGCGTGGATTCGTAGAGGATCACGCCGCCGAGCCCGAGCGTCATACTCACGATCAGCTGCGGCATGACGTTTGGAATCAGATGTTTGAAGATCTTCTTTCGTGCGGGAATGCCGGTCGTCTCCGCCGCCATCATGTACTCCTGCTCGCGCAGCATCAGGATCTGGCCGCGTACCAGCCGCGCCGTACTGGCCCAGCCCATCAGCGTTAAGAATCCCATCAGGTAATAGATTCGGTGCTCGGCCGGGATCGTCTCGATGGAGGCGATCGTCGCCGAAAGAATCAGCAGGATCGGCAGCATCGGCAGGCAGAAGAAGATATCCACGACGCGCATGGTCAGCTGATCGACCCACTTGCCGAAGTAGCCGGAAATGCCGCCCAGGATCACGCCGATCGTCGTTTCCAGAAAGATGACAAGAAACGAGATCGTCAGCGAAATACGCCCGCCGTACATCAGCCGCACGAAGATATCGAAGCCGTTCGTATCGGTGCCGAGCCAGTGCTCCTTGGACAACGGCGCCTTGAAGAGCACGGTCGACTGCGATTCGTCGTAATAATCATAGGTTTTTCCGTCGGCCGCTTCGAATGAAGAAGTCGACACCATGTTGGATATACGTTCGATCTTGAACACCTGGATTTCGCCGTATCCCCATGTTGCGTTCACGATCAGCGGGCCGAAGAAGGAAAACAGAAAGACGAATATGATCATGCACAGCCCGACGACGGACAGCTTGCTGCGGAAAAACCGCTTGGCAACCATGCGCCCCGGCGACATGACGCGGAAATTTTCATCCGCCATGATCTCCACGCCGGACACATCCGTATAGTTCGTTTTTTGTTTATCCCGTCCAGCTGCGGGAGCCGCGCCTTTTTCTTTTCGGTTCTCCTGTTTCATCATTTTCGCGCCCCCTTACTTCAGCTTCACGCGCGGGTCGACGACCATGTACATCAGATCGGATATCAGCATGCCCAGAACCGTCAGAATCGCCAGGAACATGTTGTAGCCCATGATGAACGGAATATCGCCCTGCTGTGTGGCGCGCAGCGCCATGTACCCGATGCCGGGGATTGCGAACACCGTTTCGGTGATCATCGCGCCGCCGAACAGGCTCGGCAGCGTTCCGCTGAGCGTGGTCACGAGCGGAATCAGCGTGTTCCGAAACGCGTGTTTATAGATAACCGTATGCTCGGAGAGTCCCTTCGCCCGCGCGGTACGGATATAGTCGGAATTCATCACTTCGAGCATGTTCGTTCTGGTGAAGCGCATGAGACCGCCGATGCCCAGCAAGGTGAGCACAACGATCGGCAGCACCAGATGCCAGGCCTTGTCCAGAAAAATCTCGAAGTGTGCGTCCTGTGCGAAAATTTTCGTAGCCGTCGTCAGACCCTGCAGCGGAAACCATCGCAGGTTGATACAGAATACGTTCATCAGCAGAGCCGACAGGAAGAACGATGGCAGCGCCGTGCCGATCATCGCCAGCACGGATACGGTATAATCGTAGCCCCCGTACTGGTTGACCGCGGCGCGTATACCCATCGGAATGGAGATACCCACCTCAAATATCATAGAAATAAACGCAATGATGAACGAGATCCACATATAGTCGGAGATGACCTCGGTCACGGGTTTGCCGTAGAGAAAGGAAAACCCGAGATCGCCCGAAAACGCGGATAAAAGCCACTTGAAATAACTCTTTAAAATGCCGAGGAAGCTCTTGTCGGCAAGACCGTACAGTTCCTTGAGGCGCATCACGTCCGCCTCCGTCATCGCGCCGCTCTGCACGGCGGCTGCCGTCTGCCTGTCTATGTAGTCGCTCGGCATCAGCATGGACAGCATATAGATCAGCACCGACACGCCCAGCAGGATGACTAAGGCCAGCAGCAGTCTTCTTCGAATATAACTCCACATATCGTCCCCTCACCAAAGCCCTTTTCCGTTCCCAGAACCGATGCAAGGCTTGGCTTAACGCCAAGCCTTGCATATGGGATCATTCTCTTCGTTCCGACCTCATGTCAGGGAAGTCAGCCGTTGAGTTCTACGTTCCAGATATGCTGAATCGGGCTCTGATACGGGGTGACGTCATCCCCGGTAAACAGCGTGTCCACGTTGATGACGTCCTTGTTATAGACAAACATATCCTTCCGCTGATACGTCGGGACCTCGCAGGCCAGGCTGGTCGAAAGTTCGAGCGCCTGCGCATAGATGGCCTTGCGCTCCTCGATGTCCAGCGTGGAGCGGCCGGCGTTGATCAGCTCATTGAGCTCCTGAAGAGCGGCCTTCTGATCGTCGGAGCCGTTCTGATACAGCCAGAACAGGCCCTTCGCTGCGGGCGAGGTTGCCTTGTTGACCGCGGGATCGGAATACCAGACCTGGAACATATCCGGGTCTGCGGCGCCGCCGCCCCAAGCCGCCGTCCAAATCTGGATGCCGGACTCATAGGCGGTATCGAGCTTGCCCATCAGGTTCTGATCGACCTCGATATCCATCTTGACGCCGATGCTGGCAAGCACCTTCTGCGACTCGATCAGCACGGCTCCGGCGGGATGCTCGGAGATTTCCATACCGCAGGTGGCCTTGACCGTAACTTGCTGGCCAGCCTTCTCGTTGTCCGCCGGGTAGTACATGATGTTCGCGGCTTCGTCGTAGATGTAACCCGCGTCGAGGAAGAACTGCTTCGCCGTCGCACCGGTTTCGTCAAACGGGAAAAGGTTGTCCGGATTCTCCGGATACGCCCACTGGACCTTCGTCATCGTGCGGTAGTTGATCGTCGCCAGTTCACCGTAATATTCGAGGCAAAGCGACGTGTTCAACGTGGAAGCGATAGCTTTACGTACTTCCCACTCCGGGAAGTACTGCGCGTTGATGCCGATGTATCCATAGCCTAATGTGTCGACAAGCGTATAGGCCAGCTTCGCGTAGTCGCCTTCGCCGGCGGTGATGTCGTTGACGATCGTCATGGAGGCGGACGGGTCGGTGTAGTACACTTCGTCCGTCAGCACGGCATCAAGCTCGGAACCGCCTGCAATTTCCTTGTACCGCAGATTTTTGATCTTCGGCGAACCGAGCAGGAAGCTCTCGTTGGCCACATAGGAAACGACGTTGTCCTTATACTCCGTGAATACATATGGGCCTGCGCCAAGCGGCGCGCCATTCTTGGATTTGAGCAGTTCGATGAACTCCGGATCGTTCGTCGAAACGCCGAACTCGTTCAGCGTACCGGTAAAGCCTTCGGTATAGTAGTGGCATGGGCTGACATATATCTCGAATTGATAGATTGCGGTCGGGTCGACACCGTTAATGACAACCTGAACATACTCGCGGTCTACACCGTCTTCACAGGTCATCGTACCGCTTGTAATGCCGCTGATACTCGAAACACCGCCTTCAATCTTCCCGTATGTGTCAACATATGCGGAAACGAGCGTATCTTTCAGATTAATGTCTCCGGCAGCTTCCACCTGTGCCGCACTTACGTCATAACTATATTTCTTAATTAACGCATTCCAGCAATCAGCAGCCGTCAATTCCTGCGTGTTTAGATCCCAGATCTTGCCGGAAGCATCCGTAAACTGCATCGTATCGCCGTCAAGGACGCCAAGAGCCCACATCGCCATACCAAACGCTGCCTGTTTGGAAGGCGTATCAAAGCTTGCCCAAGTAAGATCTGTGCCGAACGTAGCCGCATATTCATCAATGCCATAGCCACCAACGACGGCATCGATGATTTCCTGTGCAAATTGTGTGCCGAGTTCAGGCAAGGGTGCCCAGAAGGCCGCCTGCTGATCACTCGTCACTTTTTCCGAAGCAGGAAATACCATCTGGTTATTGTCGTCGAGCGTAAAACCAGCTGCCAGAATTGCTGTAATCTCGTCGGCAACGGCAGCGCTCGTCTGGAGACGATACTCCGAGAGGCCCTGAACATCAAGAGAATAGAAGGTAAGCGAGCCGTCATAGAGCGGATCGCAGAGCGTGTATAAGGTAAACAGCACATCCTTGGCGGTGACGGGTTCGCCGTCGCTGAAGGTAACGTCATTCTTCAAAATGATTTTGTAGGTCGAGGTAGAATTATCGTCGCTGATCTCCTGCGTATAGGAATACGCAAAGCTGGGATATTCATCTCCCGCGCTCGGCGCGCCGGTTTTATCCGGATAGAGCAAGGGAATTTGCGTCATGTCTACAACAGCCGTATCATATGCGGACGTTGCAAAGAAGGGACTGAACTTGCCGTCCAGCGTGCCCGTGCTGAGCACCAGCGGCGTTGTTTCGTTCGCCGACGCGGCAGGCGTTGCTTCGGTCGCCGTCTCGGACGCCGCAGTCGCTTCCGTAGTGGCGGTCTCGTCGGCAGTCTTACAGCCCACGGTCGTAAACAACAGCGCCAGGCATGCCAAAACTGCTATGAGCTGGGCAATTCTTTTCTTTTTCATTCTGATACCTCCATTTATTTTTTTGAATATTGCCGGATATCATCCCAAGGCCGACAATGTCCAAATCTGATTCCAAATAAAATCGTCACGGCGTTGCGGCCGGGATTTCGCCGTCCGCAGGGTTCTCCTCCTCGGGTTCCAGTTCCATCAGCGTCAGGCTCATGCCGGCGGGGTTCCTCACGTTCGCAATCAGTCCCTCCGCCGTGCATCCGTCGATGCTGCAGCCGCTCGCGCTGGCGAACAGATCGCCGAGCGTATACTTCGCCGTGCCGTCGTCCCCGCTCCCCGAGTCGATCGTAAGCCCATAGATGTGGCAGTTTGTCAGCGTCACATTCTCTGCCTTCACCGCAATCAGAGCGCTTTTCACGGGAATTCCCTTGTTCGCAAGGATGGAAATCGCCGCATCCCGGAACGTAAGGTCGCTGATGGCCGTATCATGCAGGCTGAGAACCAGCGCAAGGAATTTTTCCTTATCGGTGTCGACCTTTTTGCTGGATACGGAAAGCGACAGGTTATAGATCGTATGCCCGTTGCCATAGATCGTTCCGCTGAACTCCTCCGCCGGCGTAATCGTTATGCCAGCAAAGTCCAGATCCTCTTCAATCACGTAGCCGTCGATATGGCTGCCCAGCGCGTCCTCGCCGAAAAATCCGTATTCCCCTCCGCTCTTGATATCGCCCGGTGTGCTGACGAGAACATAGTTGCCATCCACAAACTTCATGTAGACGACTTTGTCGGCCGTGTTCGTCAGATAATTCTGGATGGACTGCTCGATCAGCTGGTCCTTCGCCTGCCTCAGTTCCGTCAGCGCGGCTTCGTCCGTCGTTTTCAGCTGATAACCGAGCTTATTGAGAAAAAGATAGGATGTGTCGATGGTTTCTTCGGCATCTTCTTCGTCCGTCTCGACATACTCCGCGCGTTCAAGGTACTGCGGATACATGTCGCAGAGTGTTTCGTAAAGCGTCGCTTCGGTCGGGTTCGGATCGGAGTGCACATAGCTCGCAAAATCGTACGTCTCCGTGCAGGCCCGGTCGGCATAATACCCAAACAGCGTCGTCCCATCGGGTTTGCTGAAATCAACGACCGCGTCGGAAAGCTCCTGTACGGGAGAATCGCTTGTTATGTTCTTGCTGAAGATGGTTTCGCCGGTATCGGCGTCGATATAATTCACCTTGCCGCGGGGCAGCCAGCGCGCGTACAGCGTCATATCCCCCTGCACGCGGTCCAGATTGAAATCCCAACGATCCTCCGCGCGGAACGTATACTCCTCCCCGTCCGCGGCGGGCGTATCGGTCTTTGCGGTGTACCAGCCGGCAAGCACATAACCGTCGCGCACGGGTTCGACGAGCATGTTGCTCGATCCGGACGGTTCGAAAACATAGGAATTCTTCAGATAGTAGGTGGTGCGGACTTCGCGTGCGTTAACCACGCCGCCCAGCGCGTCGTAGTACACCTTGCAGTCATATCCCCACGTGCTCGGATCGGCGGATTGTCCGATTCTTGAACATCCCGCAGCCGGCACCGCCATCAGCGCGGCGCACAGGGCAATCGCAATCCGCGTCCGCTTCGTTTTCTTCATCGCGCCATCCTTTTCATCCCGGAAGAGAACCGTTATTCAACGGCCGCCCCCCTCAAACTGCACATATACCTTTTTTCATTCTAATGCATGTATATTGCAGTGTCAATATACAGCCTTTTCCGCCATGGTGCGTGCCGCATATATTCCAACGTGCAATTTTGTGCAAATTGCCGCATCAGGTCTGTGCGCAGTACTGAACCGCCGCACGTTTTTTCTGAAATTTCCGCTGAAAAATCCGCTTTACAAACATTTGCAGTGCATGATATATTACACGTCGTGGAAAAAAGCGAATCGCCCTGCAGACTCTGGACAAGAGACTTTACCATCATCACGCTCGGCACCGTCGTATCCATGCTTGGAAACGCCGTGGCGGGCTTTGCCATCGGTCTGCTCGTGCTCGATTACACGAATTCCGTTTTCCTTTATGCGCTGTTTATGGTCGTCTACAGTCTGCCGCGCATCGCGCTGCCGATGTTCGCGGGGCCGTATCTGGACCGCTTTTCGAGGAAGCGCGTGATCTACTCGCTCGACTTTCTTTCCTGCGCGCTGTATCTGATCATCTATCTGCTGCTGAAGAAGGACTTCTTCAGCTATATCCCCTTTCTGCTGATCGCCATGCTCGTCGGTTCCATCGACAGCGTGTACAGCGTGGCGTACGACAGCTTCTATCCGCTTCTGATCAGCGCGGGGAACTATACGCGTGCCTATTCGATTTCGAGTCTGATCTACCCGCTCTCCACCGCCATCATGGTTCCGATCGCGGGCGTCTGCTACAAGACCGTCGGGCTTGCGCCGCTGTTTCTCTTCAACGCCGCCACGTTCCTCGCAGCCGCCGTTGCGGAAACCCGGATCAGAGTCTCCGAGCCGCATGCGGATCGCCGCGCGCGCGAGCGTTTCGACGGCGCGCGCTTCCGGAGCGATCTGCGCGCCGGCGTGGCGTATCTTCGGCGCGAACGCGGGCTGAATACCATCACGTGGTATTTCTTCGTCACGATGCTCACAAGCTCCGTCTGCCTGACGTTGGTCCTGCCCTACTTCAAGGGCCTGACCAGCGTGGACGGCGTCATGCAGTATACGTTCGTCATGGGCGCGAACACCATCGGCCGGCTCGTCGGCGGCGGCGTTCACTATTTCTTCCGCTACCCGGCGGAGAAGAAGTATACCATTGCGCTGATGGTCTATATCACGATCAGCTTCATCGACGGCGCCTACCTGTTCTTCCCGTTCTGGGTGATGCTGGTGATGATGCTTTTAGAAGGCATGCTGGCCGTAACGAGCTACAACATCCGCATCTCCTCCACACAGAATTACGTGCCAAACGAGATGCGCGGCCGGTTCAACGGGCTGTTTCAGATGCTCTGCATTCTCGGGACCATCATCGGCCAGCTCATCGCCGGCGTGCTCGGCGAACTGCTGCCGATCCGTGGAATCATCGCTGCCGCGATGGCGCTCAATCTTATCTCCGTGTTCCTCATCGTCGTGCCGAACGGCGCGCACGTCAAGCGGATCTACAACGTCAACGCATAGCGTTTCCCCGTTCCCCGGCGGTTTTTTCATGCCGGACGCACCGGTTTTCCAAACGGGCGGGATCCGTTGTGCTATCATGTATCCATACGGCGGCATACGCCGAATCATCTGATACGACGGAGGCAGAATCATGTTTGATCCGAGAATCCTCAAACTGGCCGACGGGCTGGTTCACTTTTCCTGTTCCGTGCAGCCGGGCGAAAACGTGCTCATCGAGAGCATCGGCGGCAACGACGACCTCGCGCGCGCGCTCATCAAGGCGGTCTACGCGGCGCGCGCGAATCCGTTTCTCTGGCTCGGCGACAAAGCGCTCGACCGCGAGCTTCTCCTTTGCTGCAACGCGGAGCAACTGAAGCGCCGCGCGGCGGTCGACGCGTCGCTCATGGCGCAGATGCAGGCGTATATCGGCGTACGCGGCGGCCCGAACGCAAGCGAAACGGCGGACGTGCCGAGCGAAAAGATGAACGAATATATGAAGTGCTACTGGACGCCCGTGCACGGGGAGATCCGCGTGCCGAAGGCCAAGTGGGTCGTGCTGCGGTATCCTTCGCCCGGCATGGCACAGCTTGCCGGCATGAGCACCGAGGCGTTTGAGGACTACTACTTCAGCGTCTGCTGCCTGGACTACGCGAAGATGGACCGGGCCATGGACGCGCTCAAGGCGCTCATGGAGCGCACCGACAGCGTGCGGCTCGTCGGCCCCGGCACCGACCTGCGCTTCTCGATCCGGGGACTGCCCGCGATCAAGTGCGCGGGACACATGAATATCCCGGACGGCGAGATCTACACCGCGCCCGTGAAAAACAGCGTCAACGGGACGATCTCCTACAACACGCCCTCGCTGGAGAACGGCTTCACCTATACGGACATCCGGTTCACGTTCAGGGACGGCAGGATCGTGGAGGCGACGTCGAACGACAACGCCCGCATCAACGAGCAGCTCGATATCGACGAGGGCGCGCGGTACGTGGGCGAGTTC
>CAZIQO010000063.1:0-17949 GCA_964541465.1 uncultured Oscillospiraceae bacterium | reverse complement strand
ACGGCTCCAAATGGATGAGCGAAAAGTACGGCGGCAAGGAATACGCCATGCACTCCAAGGGGCTTGAAATGGCCAGCTACGAGCCGCGCCGTTCGGTCGGCATGGGGCTCGGGTACGCAACGAGCAACCGCGGCGGATGCCACTTAAACGGCGGCTACCTCGCCCTGCTCGAGTCGGTCGGCGTGCTGATGACCGATCCGCTTTCGATCTCCGCAAAGCCCGCGCTGACCGCCTTTCTGCAAAACGGCATGGAGGCGGTCTCCGTATGCGGGTTCTGCCTTTTCTCGGCGCAGTCGTTCGTGCCGGCGATCTTCTTCCGGCTCGGCCCGCACCATCCGATCACACGCCTCGTCGGCAAGATCGCCACGCATTCCGGACCGGTCGTTCGGCTTTTATTGGTATGCATGCCGCTTTTACGGTTCAATTCGGTCTTTCTTTTCCCGCATGCGGAGGCGACGCGCCGCGCAACGGGGCTTCCTCTTTACACCGGTTCGTTCGTACGCCTCGGCGAGCGCAGCTTCAACACCGAACGGCTCTATAACCTGCGCGAGGGGCTGACCGGTGCGGACGATTCCCTGCCCGACCGGCTCACCAAGGTGCCGCAGGACCCGAACAACCCGAAAACCGTCGTGCGGCTGGACAGGATGCTCCCCGTCTACTACAAAATCCGTGGCTGGGATCAAAACGGCGTGCCGAAAAAGCGCACGCTCAGAAAGCTGGGGATCGAAGCATGAAAACCATCCGTTATTACGCGCCGATCCGCGGCATCGTCAAGAAGGAATCCGAACCCACCGAGGCGAATACGGTCGCGGAGGTGATTTCGTACATCCGCTCGGCCTACGGAAAGCAGGCCCGGAAAGCCGCAAAGAGCTCGCTGATCGTCGTCAACGACGTAAGCATCGGCCTCTGCCGCGGCATGAAAACCGAATTGCACGACGGCGACGTGATCGGCTTTCTCCCGCTCTGCGGCGGCGGCTGAGCGGCGCGCGTATCGCACCTTAAAAACGGTCCCGCTTCTCCGGCGTTCTTGCGGAAAGGCGGGACCGATTTCTATTTTCTCCGCGGGCTTCGTTACGGTTCGAACAGCCGCCATTCCGACGTGTCGCACTGTCCTTTTGCGTTGTCGCCCGCCGCGAGAACGCGTCCGTCGCCCGTCACCGCCGCGGCGTGCGTCGCGCCCGCCGAAACCGCCACGATATCGTCCCAGCCGGAAACGTCGATCTCGTCCTCGGATCGGTAGAAGCGCGTGTGCACGCTTCCCTCCGCGTCCAGCGCGAACAGCCCGTTTTCCGTGCAGCAGATCGCTACGATATCGGTCAGTCCGTCTGCGTCCAGCCCGTTCGTCACGACCGTGCCGCCGGCCTTCAGTCCCGCGCTGCACGCCGCGGTTGCAGAGATGGCAACAAGGTCGTTAAAGTCGTCGGTGATCAGTTCCTGGTTCGTCGAAAGCGGACGTCCGTTCTCCATGACGCCGAAGAGCGCGAAAGCGCCGACATCCAGATCGGCGATATCGTGCCAGGACTGCGTCTCGTAGGAGACGTAGCCCGCGCTCAGGATCTCCCCCCCGCTCGTCAGCGCCACGGTGTTGTACGCGCCGGCATAGAGCCGGATCACGTTTGTCCACCCAGAAACGTCGCACTGACCGTACTCGTTCTGCCCGCATGCGACGACCGTCCCGTCCGAAAGCAGCGCGACCGTATGATACGCACCCGCAGCGACCGCCGAAACGTTCGTCCAATCCGAAACATTGCACTGGCCGTACCGGTTCGAACCGGTTGCAAGAACCGTGCCGTCGCGCTTCCGCGCCACGGTATGCTGATACCCGGTCGCGACGACGCCGACCGGCAGCGCCTCGCGCGCCGCCTGCAGCGCTTCGCGCGCGGCAAGCTGTTCCTCGGTCAGCCCGGCAAGCAGCGCGACCAGGTCGCCCGCGCCCACGTTGCCGGACAGGGCGACCGCCGATTCGCGCGCATACGTCTCTGCGTCCAGATAGTCGCCCAGCGCGTAGAATTCGCGCATCGCCTCATCGTATGAGCCGTTGTCGTACAGCTCGAGTGCATAGGCGTAGCGGCAGGCTTCCCGGCGTTCGTCCGCGTCCAATACGCCGGCGATCTGCGCATACTTTTCGCTCGCTTCCGGATAATCGCCGTCCGACTCGAAGATGCGCGCCTGATCGTAGATACATTCGTCCAGCGCGTCCGCTGCGCCGGGATAGTCCCCCGCCGCCTCGTAGAGCGCGATCGCCTCGTCGTACCCGCCTTCCCGCTGGTAAGCGCCTGCGCAGGCAAAGTAGCATGCGTTCTGCAGTTCGTCCGTTTCTTCGCCCGGCTCGAGCGACTGGATGACGCGCTGCGCCGACTGATAGCTGCCGCGTTCGATCAGGTGCTTTACATAGACCTCCTTCAGTTCCGGCAGGTTCAAAAATACGACATAGCAGAACAGAACCAGAACGGCCGCCGCCGCGAACGACCAGAGCAGCGCGCGCCGGATGAACCGTCGGTCCGTTTCCGCGTGCGGCGGGCCGCCGACCGGCGCGGCATTCTGCCGCCAGACGACGGTTTCGCTGCCCATCGTTTCGCGGTTTTCCGGTTCGTTTCTGCCTTTTGGCGCGCGCATCTTCCGCTTCATTTCAGATTCTCCGGCATCAGGGTGTCGACGTACCGCGTACCGATCCCGTCCGACTCAGAGAGCACCACGTAGATATCCGTGATCCCGCAGCGCCTGATATACTCCGTTACGCTTCCGTCCGCGGCCTCCCGCGAATAGTAGGCCGGCCGGAAATCGACCATGTACACGCTGTCGTACCGCGTGGCGAGAAACTGCGCTATGGCGTTGCCGAACGAATCGCAGATCAGCAGCGCGTTGTGTCCGGTCTGATAGCCGCCGTCCAGCACGCGGTACGGGCCGTGCGTTCCGCCGAGAAACGCCTTATAGCCCGTCTGCGTCTCGTCGATCACGGGAAGCTCCGCTTTCCGGTACGCGTTCGATACGATGAAGGAGCTTGCCGGAAGCAGCGGCTCGTAGATCGTAACCGTGTCGGCATAGCTCTTCAGCTTCGCGTTGCGGTCCTTTAAGTAGATCGAGCCGAGAAAGCCCGTCTCCAGCGCCGTCGAATAGCTTTCGAGCGGCACCGTCAGGTAGCCGGCGCCTTCCAAAAGCGCCTTAGCGGCGTAATAAGCGCCGAGCGTGGTCCAGTGATGATCGGTGCGAAAGTAAACATACTCACCGCTTAGAATATGCGGCCCGAGGATATCGACTGCGGAATAGACCTCCACCCCGTCGGAAACCATCGCGGAAAGCATGCTCTCCACATCGCTCGACCAGCCGTCCACCGTATCCGTATGCAGCGCGAACTGGTTGGCCGTCTGCGCGCGCGGCGCGAACAGCGCGCGCACTGCCCCGCCTTCGGGAAGCGCCTCCGCATACGCGCTGAGCACGTCGGCCGCACTCTGGACCTCCGCGCGGCTGTACGTTAAAAGCGCCGTTTGGGTTCCGTCCCGTTTCTCCAGCCATACGCTGGCCGTGTCCGATTCCGCACCGGCGACCGCTTCCTCCGCCGTGCCCTGCGCTTCCTCCGCCGTCTCCTGCGGCTGCTGTTCCGTTTCCTCCGTAGACGCCGCCGTTTCCGTCTGCTGCGTCACGGTTTGCTCTTCCTCCGGGATCTCGACGAGAAGCTCGTCCTCTTCGTCCGTATCGCCGTAAAGCAGTTCCTCCGCGCTCAGCGCGGAAAAGACATGCTTCGCCGCCTTGACGGCGTTCAGAATCTGCGTGCGCAGAAGAAACTTGTCGCACAGGAAGTCCTCGAACGCCTCGTCATATCCGCCCTGACGCAGCGTTTCCCACGTCGGCGACGGAAAGGCGGCGAGCATGCGGTTTTCGTCCTCCGACGCGACGGACGCGCGGTCGGCGAAGAGCAGCATGCCGATCCCCAGCATGCCGCTCAGCAGCAGCCACCAGAGAATCGCGAGGAACGACAGTTTTCTCTTCACGCGTTCGCTCCCTTCTTCCGGGTTCCCTAAAACCGGAAATACAGAAACGGGTTATAGCTGTCCGAAACGAGATTCATCACGCAGAGCACGATCACGGCCGTGAGCAGCAGCGTTTCGAACAGCTGCCCGGTCCGCCATGCGCGCGTGTTCGACGCGAGCGCCGCCTTGATCCTCGGCAGGATCGGCAGGCTCAGCGCGCAGGCAATCAGCGGGAAACCGGTGTATGTGCGCAGCACCTGAACGGTTGCCGTGTCCAAAGCGGAAATAAACCGCAGCGCGCCGCCGGTCTGCACAAGCCCCAGCATGGCGAGCATCTGCCGCCCGCAGAGCGAAAGGTCGGTCTGATAAAACAGCGCCCACCCGAACAGCACGACGATCAGCGTGCCGGCGATCCGGAGCGCGCGCGGCACGCGGCGAAGCGACCGCTGAAACGCAAACCGCTCCAGAATGATGAAACAGCCGTAATACAGCCCCCACAGCACGAAATTCCAGCTTGCGCCGTGCCACAGCCCCGTTAAAAACCATACGATCAGCAGGTTCAGCACGGTGCGCGCCGCGCCGTGCCGGTTGCCGCCGAGCGGGATATAGACGTATTCGCGGAAGAACGAACCGAGCGAAATATGCCATCTGCGCCAGAAGTCCGAAACGGAGTCGGCCAGATACGGATAGCGGAAATTCTCCTGGTAGTGAAAGCCGAGCACGCGTCCGAGTCCGATCGCCATGTCCGAATAGGCCGAAAAGTCGAAATAGATCTGCAGCGCAAACAGCCCTGCAATCATCCAAGCCGCCGCGGCCGAAGCGTCGGCGGACGGCATTTCGGAAAGCATCTCCCCGAGCACGTTCGCAAGCAGAACCTTTTTCCCCAGGCCCACGGCGAACCGCCGCATGCCGGACGAAAAATCGTCCAGCGTCGTAACGCGTTCGGTGAGCTCGCACGCGATATCGGAATACTGCACGATGGGCCCTGCGATCAGCTGCGGGAAGCACGAGATATACAGCAGAAGCAGCGCGGGGTTCTTCTGCGCGGCGGCGTTCCCGCGGTAAACGTCCACGGCATAGGTGATCGCCTGAAAGGTAAAAAACGAAATCCCAAGCGGCAGCCGCGCCTGCGATGCGACGCTCGTACTGCCGAACAGCGGCAGAACCGTGTTGAGAAAGAATGCGCCGTACTTGAAATAGAGCAGCCCGGAGAGCGCGAGCAGCAGCGTAAGAAACAGCATCAGCTTTTTCGGCACGGGTTTTTCCATCCGGCTGTATAAAAGCGCGCCGGCGTACACGACCAGAACAACGAAAAGCATGGCGAGCACGAACACGGGCTCGCCCCATGCGTAGAAGACAAGCGAGCAGATCAGCAGCACCGCGTTTCTCCAGCGCATGCCGCGCCGCACGAAATACAGCGCAAGCGTCAGCGGAAGAAACAGCAACAGGAATGTCAGGCTCGAAAACACCATAGCGGTATTATACCATACAAATCCGCTCCGGGCGTGGTTCCCGGAATTACGGGGCCGCCTGTATTTTCTTGCCTGCGGGATTGGGAAGAACCGAAACGCGCGTCGTTCCCGCCGCGCGTCCGGCTGTCAAGAGGTTTTTTGCCGGGGTTTCACCCCTGCACCCCGCCCAAGGGACGTGTCCCTTGGGAATCCCTGACCTCACAAGTGCCCAATTTCAGGGCGCTTGCGGAAATGGGTTCTTAGGGCTGTTGCGGCCCTAAGCGGTGGTTTGGAGGCGGAGCCTCCAACGTCCCCCCTTATCGACAGACTAAACGCGGCGTCTCCGCCGCGCGTTTTGATCGGTTTCTGCTCAGGCGCTTTTTATGTATACTGGTTCAGCAGGCTGCCGATCTCCCGGATCGTCGCCTCGGAGAATACGTCCGACAGCCCGTTTTCCTCGACCACCGTACGGAACTTTGCGTACTGCGTCCGCTGCACAATGCTGAAGTACGCCGCCTTCGCCGCCTCCGGATTGGTCTGCAGTTCCTCGTAAAGCTCCAGCGAGGGCACCATGCCGATCGCGTAGCTGATGTAGTACATCGGCGTCTGGAACGTATGCGAGATCAGCACCCATTCGGTGCCCTGATAGCCGTACACATCGTCGAGTCCGTATTCCACCGCAAGCTCCTTATAGAGCGCGTTGATCTCGTCGAGCGTCATATCCGGGTTTTGGTAGATCGTCTGCTGAAATTCGTCCTCCATGCATCCGGAAACCAGCGAATACATGCAGTCGATCAGAAGGTCCGTTTCCGCGAGCTTTGCAAGGTCCCCGTAGAACAGCCCGTAATAATCCGTCATCAGGAGCGTAAGCGCCTGCGAGTCCACCTCCGCAAGATCCAGGCTGTCGCTGGCCGAGTAACCGGACGCAGCGTTGAGATAATAGCTGGTGAAGTGCCCGAACTCGTGAATGACGGTCGTAATGTCCGAGGCGCTTCCCGTCCACTGCGAAAAGATGAACGGCGCACGGTAATCGGAGATGTAGGTGGTGAAGCTCCCTCCCATCTTGTGCGAATCGACGGTGAGATCGCAGAGATCGTTTGTACTCATGTACGCGAACGCTTCGCCCGTCAGCGGCGAAAAGTCGTTCGTCGCGGTCCGGAACTGGCTCAGAAACGTCTGCTCGTCAAACGATGCGCCGTAGAGATCGTAGGTGTCGTTTCGCGCGTTCGCCGCCACGAACACGGGAACGATGTACTTCTTCACGGCGTTTTGAAGTTTCTGCGCGTCGCCGATCGTATAATCGCGCTCGTAGCAGTCGTAGCAGTACGCCGCGTAGCTGCCGTACCCCATCTTCTGCGCGATCTGGTTTCGTATTTCAAGTTGCTTTAGAAAAATCTCTCCCGCGCTCTCGTTCAGCGCG
The DNA here is from genome assembly GCA_964541465.1 of uncultured Oscillospiraceae bacterium. Taxonomy (GTDB): domain Bacteria; phylum Bacillota; class Clostridia; order Christensenellales; family CAG-138; genus UBA7703. Next base: position 11,110 of record CAZIQO010000063.1, on the reverse strand, counting down.
GCGCAGTATGCGTCGTAGAGGCGGTAAAACGAGTCGTAATCGAGCGTCATATCGCCCAGTATTTCGTCCAGCGTCCAGCGCTTCCCGTTATCGAGCAGCGTAAAGGTCGCGATCAGCTCGTCGTAAATCAGCGTCTGCGCCTCCTCCGCGTCGAGCAGATCCTGAATGGACTCGTCGTTGAGGCTTTCCTCCTCGTACACCGTTTCCACATAGTCCTTGCCGAACGATTCCTCGGCAAGCTCCCTTGCCTCGCTGGAGGAATCGAACAGCGAGATCGAAACGTCCGTCATATCGATGTCGAGGGCGGAAAGCTCGGACTGCAGATAGGCGTATTCGTTTTTGTAGTACGGCTCCGTTACTTCGAACGCGTACATTAGATACGCAAGCGACATCATCGAGTCCGCGTGCGCGTATTCGTCCTGCAGCTTTTCGTACGCTTCGACCATCTCGTCGGCCGGTCTGCCGACGTCGACGCCGTAGAGCAGATCGTCCATCTCCGCGCGCATCCGGTCGATATCCGGGCGCTCGTATTCCATATCGGAGAACGAGACGTTTTCACGCGTTTGCGTTTCGCTCGGGGCCGCCGTTGCGGTCGGCGTCGGCTGCGCGTAGGAGCGGACGGAATCCGCCGCCGTTCCGCACCCGGCCAGCAGTGCCGCAATCAGCAGGCAGGCGATCAGTTTTTGCAAACTTTTGGTCATGGCATTAGTATACTATACGTGAAGGACGAATTGTATGAGCAGAGCGGGAAATATTTCATTGAATTTCACCGGAATTCATGATATAAATTTTAGGAAAAGCTCCCGTTCGAAGACGCGCATGCGATCGCGCGGTTCTTTCTTCGGCGGATTTTACCGGAAAGGATTTTTCATGAATATTGTTGTTCTCGCGGGCGGTCTTTCGCCTGAACGCGACGTTTCCCTTTCCACGGGCACCATGGTCACGAACGCCCTGCGTCAAAAAGGGCACAGCGCCGTGCTGGTCGATCTTTTTCTCGGCGTTCCCGCGCCGGTGAATGCCGGGCCGGAATCGTTCTGCACCAGCGGCATGCTGCGCGATTTACCCGTGCCGGAAACCGCGCCCGACCTGGATCGGATCCGCACTTCCCGCAAAGGCGGGTTTTCCGACCAAATCGGCAACGGCGTGCTCGAGCTCTGCCGCGCGGCGGACCTGACGTTTCTGGCGCTGCACGGCGGCATTGGCGAAAACGGAGCCCTGCAGTCGTTTTTCGACCTCTGCGGCATCCGCTATACGGGCAGTCCCTCGCTCGGCTGCGCGCTTGCGATGAACAAGGACGCGACCAAGTCGCTCTTTCGCATGGGTGGCATCCCGACCGCGGACTGGACGACGATCCGCCGCGGCGAACCGTACGATTTCTCCGCATTTCCCATGCCTTGCGTGGTGAAGCCCACGAGCGGCGGCTCGAGCATCGGCGTGGCGATCGTGCGCGACAAAAAGGACCTTGCCGGCGCGATTGAGTCGGGATTCCGTTACGAGGATGAACTCATCGTCGAAGCGTATGTCGAGGGCATGGAGCTATCCGCCGGCGTGCTTGCCAGCGGCTCCGACGAACCAATTGCGCTGCCGCTGATCGAAATCGTACCCAAGCACGGTTTTTACGACTATCAGCATAAATATCAGAAGGGCTGGACCGACGAGATCGTGCCCGCACGTATTCCGCCGGACCGCACCGCTGAAATCCAGGCCTTCGCGGTGCGGGCGTTCCAGGCGCTCCGACTCGGCGTCTATGCGCGCCTCGATCTCCTGCTTACGCGCGAAGGCGGGATGTATTTTCTCGAGGCCAACACGCTGCCCGGCATGACGAAGACGAGTCTGCTGCCGCAGGAGGCCGCCGGATACGGCCTCGATTACCCTGCTCTTTGCGAGTACATCGTATCGAGTTCCCTCCGGAAATATGAATAAGCGATGAAAACATTTCTTTTTCAGCAGATACTGGACGCCTGCGGCGGCACGTTTTACGGCGACGCCGCGCTGCTGTCCGCGTCCGCGGCGGATATCGTGATCGACAGCCGCAAAGCGACGCCGGGTTCTCTCTACGTGCCGATCGCCGGGGAACATTTCGACGGGCACGAGTTCATCCCTTCCGCGCGGGAAAACGGCGCCTCGCTCGTGCTCTCCGCGCATTTGCTCGATTCGGAACCGTACATCCTTGTCGGCGACACGCTCCGCGCCCTGCAGGCGATCGCCTCCTGCTACCGCGACCTGTTTTCCTTCCCCGTGATCGGGCTTACCGGCAGCGTCGGCAAGACGTCCACGAAGGAAATGATCGCCGCGGCGCTCTCGGCCCGCTTCTGCGTCGTCAAAACCGTCGGCAACGAAAACAACGAAACGGGCGTTCCGCTCACGCTGTTCCGCTTTGCGGATCGCTATCAGGCGGCGGTCGTTGAAATGGGGACGAACCATTTCGGTGAAATCGACCGTATTTCCGCGATGGCGAAGCCCGACATCTGCCTGCTTACGAACATCGGCGTGGCGCATATCGAGAACTTCGGTTCCCGCGAGGGCATCCTGGAGGGCAAGACCGAAATGCTCGTGCACATGCGGCCCGGCGGGCGTGTGATCGTCAACGGCGACGACGACATGCTTGCGCGGATTCCGGACGCGATGCGTTTCGGGCGTGGGCCGCACTGCGACGTCCGCGCGTCCGACGCCGCGGACGAGGGGCTCGACGGCATATCCTTCACCGCCACGCACGGCGGCCGTTCCGCCCGCATCCGCGTGCCGTCGCCCGGCGCGCACTCGGTCTACAACGCGCTCGCCGCCGTTTCGGCCGGCCTTGCGCTCGGCATGGACCTTGACGAGCTTGCGCGCGGCGTCGCAGCGTTCCGGCCGCTGCCGGGGCGCATGAACGTTTTACGCACATCCCGTTTTACGATCATCGACGACTCCTACAACGCCAACCCGAATTCCGCGGTCGCGGCGCTCGATGTGCTCCGGAAGGTGAAAGGCCGCCGCGTCTGCATTCTGGGCGATATGCTCGAGCTTGGCAAGCAGGCGAGAGAACACCACGAAGCCGTCGGCATGTACGCCGCCGCGCACTGCGCCGACCTGATCCTTTGCGTCGGCCCGGAATCGAAGGCAACGTATTCCGGCGCCTGCAGCGTTTCGCCGCGGCACGCGCAGTATTTCAAAACGCAGCAGGAACTAATGGACGCGCTTCCCGAACTGCTCCGCGGCGGGGATACGATCCTTGTAAAGGCTTCCCGCGGCATGCATCTCGAGCAGACGGTGGAGTTTCTCCTGTCCCTGTAACATAAAAAAAGCTCCGTCCGCACGAATCTGCGGCGGAGCTTTTTTATATGGTTTGCATCGCCTGTTCAGCTGTTCTTCATAATGACCATTTCGACGCTCTCCGTCACGTCCTCGCAGGCGTCGCAGCAGCTTTCCAGCCAGTCGAACATATTCGTCCAGGTGATGCGCTCGAGCGGCTCCGCATCCTCGGTGTAGAGCCGGCGGATCGCGGCGCAGTAGAGACGGTCGCCCGCCTCCTCGTATTCGTTGACCTTGATGATCGCCTGCATGATGCGCTCGTACGATTTGTGGAAGTTCGGCATTTCGAGCAGCGCGTCGCGCGACTCGATGCAGCACTGTTTGATGATCTTTGTAAACTCGATGGCTTCCGAGCGGACCGTCCGCACGTTGTACATGAACATCTTTCTTACGACGTCCTCGATATAGTCCGTCACGTTGTCGATCTGCTGCAGCAGCAGGATGATATCCTCGCGCTCGATGGGGGTGATGAATTCCTTTGCGAGCTTCTGCATGAGCGCGTGCTTTGCAAGGTCTGCTTCGTGCTCGATGCGGTGCATTTCGATCACCCGCGTTTCCAATTGTTCCGGCTGGTAGCGCTCCATGACGCTCTCCAGATATTCGGCGGCCCTGCACGCGCTGTTCATGCCCGCCGCGAATCCTTCGAAATATTCGTTTCCGTGCTGCTTCATGTTATTTCCCTCCAGCAATTCGATTGTGCCGTTCCAGCCCGCGAATCGGGCCTGCATCAGAATACGGCGAGGAACAGCTTGACCATCAGATACCCGACCAGCCCGCAGCACGGGAACGTCAGCACCCACGCGTAGACCATTTCCTTGACCACGCCCCAGTTGACGCTGCTGATGCGCTTCGACGCGCCTACGCCCATGATCGCGGTGGTTTTCGTATGCGTCGTGCTCACGGGGATACCCGTAAGCGACGAAAGAAGCAGGCACCCCGCCGCGGCGATGTCCGCGGAAAATCCCTGGTATTTATCGAGCCGGACCATGTTCATGCCGACGGCCTTGATGATCCGCAGTCCCCCGATCGACGTGCCGAGCGACATGACGAACGAACAAAGGATCATCAGCCAGATCGGGATCACAAACGTCGTAACGTCCGTCTGCCCGCCGGCAAGAAACGTGCCGAGCATGAAAACGCCGATGAACTTCTGGCCGTCCTGCGCGCCGTGCATGAACGCCATCGCCGCGCCGCCGCAGATCTGGCCGTATCGAAAGTAACCCTCCGCCCGCCGCCGGTCGGTCTTCCGAAACAGCAGCCGGATGAGCTTGGACGTTCCGTAGCCCATAAAGAAGCCGAGCACGGAGGAAAGCACGAGACCGTAGATCACCTTGATCCATTCCGCACCGTTGATGCCGGCAAAGCCGTTGTGCATGGCGATCGCCGCACCGGAAATGCCGGCGATCAGGGCGTGGCTTTCGCTCGTCGGGATCCCGAACCACCAGGCGATCGTCGCCCAGAGCACGATGGCGAACATGCCCGCGCAGAGCGCGGTCGTCGCCTCGCCGGCGTTACCGCCGAAATCCACCATGTTGTAGATCGTCTGCGCGACCGTGGCGTTGAGCAGCGTCATGACGAACACGCCGAGAAAGTTGAACACGGCCGCCATGAGGATCGCCGCGCGCGGCGGCATCGAGCGGGTGGAGATGCACGTCGCAATCGCGTTCGGCGCGTCCGTCCAGCCGTTGACCAGGATCACGCCGAGCGTCAGGATCACGGTGATCAGCAGCGCGGGATTGGACGCGATCCTTCCGATAAAGTCGGAAAAGGTGATCGTCATGTCGTATCCGCCTCCTCGCCGCGTTGCGCCTTCGTCAGCGCAAATTTTTACGTAAATTCTGTGCGAACTATACGATCATACCATCACATGTTGCACAACGCAAGCAATTCCAATCGAATTTGCATGCTTTTCCGTAAAAATTTGCGTTCGTTTTCCGTCCCTTACGGCGGGCACACTTTACCGGCCGCACGGCATAGTATGTGCTGTCGGCCCGGGCGCCATATGCGCGCCGGACCGCCTGAGAAGAAATATCGGAAGGTGATCCCTTTGATGAGACGAACGCTGGCGGAAATTCCCGCCGGGCGCTCCGCCGTCGTATACGCGCTTTCCGCGGAGGGCGGCCTGCGGCGCAGGCTGCTCGATCTCGGGTTCACGCCCGGCGCAAGCCTGACGTGCCTGTTCGCCGCTCCGTTCCGCGACCCGCGCGCCTACCGCGTGCGGGACACGATCATCGCGCTGCGCGACGACGACGCGCGCGAGATCCTGCTTCGGGAAACCGTTTGAATCAGCCCGCCCGGCGCGGCGTGTTTCCATTTTATCAGCCGGAGGGGACCCAATGGAGGAACGCGCATACGCGGTCGTGCTTGCTGGAAACCCGAACGTAGGCAAAAGCACGGTTTTCAACGCGCTGACGGGGCTGCGGCAGCATACCGGTAACTGGCCGGGCAAGACCGTTGAAAACGCGCGCGGCCGTTTCCTCTGGCACGGCGTCCGGTTCGAACTGACGGACGTGCCCGGCGCATACTCGCTTTCCGCGCGCACGCGCGACGAGGAGGCGGCGTTCCTTCGCATCTTTTCCGAACATGCGGACGCGATCGTCGTCGTATGCGACGCGTCTTCGCTCGTGCGCAGTCTCAATCTGGTGTTCCAGATTCTCGAACTGACGAAGCGCGTCGTCGTATGCGCAAATCTGATGGACGAGGCGGAGCGGAGCGGCCTGTCGATCGACCTGCCGCTTCTTTCCCGGCGGCTCGGCGTTCCCGTCGTCGGAACGTGCGCACGCAGCAGAAAGGGCCTGACCGGTCTTTTGGCGGCGATTGAACGCGTGGCCGCCGGTCCCGAACCGGCCGAACCGCTCGCCGTACAATATCCCGAGGCGCTCATATCCGCGCGGGAACGCGTTGCGGACGCGATCCGCGCCGCCGCCGAACCCCACACTGCGTTCGGGGACGACCATCGTGCCGCGTCGCTTCCCCGCTTTCAGGCGCTGCGGCTGATCGAGTGCGGCGCGGACGGCGCGGACCGGTTCCTCTTCCCAAACGGAACGCCGTTGCTTGCGGACGCGGCCGTTTCCGGCGCGCTTTCCGATGCGCGCGCCGCGCTTGCCGGAGAGGGGTTTTGCGGATCTGCGCTGCGGGATGCGATCGTTTCGTCCGTTTACCGCACGGCGGAGGAAGCGCTCTCCGGCGTCGTATGCGCGCGGGAAGCCGCCGCACCGCGCCGCCAGCTTGCGGCCGACCGGCTTCTCACGGGCCGGCTTACCGGCGTTCCCGTCATGCTCGCGCTGCTGTTTCTCGTGTTCTATCTCACCATATCCGGCGCGAATGCGGTGTCCGATCGGCTGGCGGACTGTTTTGCCTGGCTGGAAACTCCGCTTCGCGGCGCGCTGTCCGTCTGCGGCGCGCCGGCGTTTTGTACGGGCCTTCTGATGGACGGCGCGTACCGCACGCTCGCCTGGGTGGTTTCCGTCATGCTGCCGCCGATGGCGATCTTCTTCCCGCTGTTCACGCTGCTCGAGGATCTTGGGTATCTCCCCCGCGTCGCGTTCAACCTCGACCGCCCGTTTCGCCGGTGCGGCGGATGCGGCCGGCAGGCGCTGACGATGTGCATGGGGTTCGGGTGCAATGCGGCCGGCGTGATCGGCTGCCGCATCATCGACAGTCCACGCGAGCGGCTGATCGCCATGCTCACAAACGTGTTCGTTCCCTGCAACGGACGCTTCCCGGCGCTGATCACGCTGATTTCGCTGTTTCTGGTGCGCTCCGCCGCCGGTTCGTCCTCGCCGCTTGCCGCCGCCGCGATGCTGACGCTGTTTGTGCTCTTCGGCGTCGGCGCGACGTTCGCGGTTTCCCTGCTGCTCTCGCGCACGCTGCTCAAGGGCGTTCCTTCCGCCTTTGCGCTCGAACTGCCGCCGTACCGCAAGCCGCAGATCGGCCGCGTGATCGTCCGCTCGGTGTTTGACCGCACGCTCTTCGTTCTCGGCCGCGCGGCGGCGGTCGCCGCGCCCGCCGGGCTGGTGATCTGGCTTGCGGCGAATCTAAGTGTAAACGGCGTTTCGCTTTTTACGCGCTGCACGGCGTTTCTCAACCCCGTCGGCCGCCTCTTCGGCATGGACGGAACGATCCTGACGGCCTTCGTGCTCGGCCTGCCGGCAAACGAAATCGTGCTGCCGCTCGCCGCGATGGGGTACGCCTCCGCCGGCACGCTGTCCACCGCGGGCGATCCCGCCGCATTCGGCGCGCTGCTGACGGCGAACGGATGGACCGTGAAAACCGCGCTCTGCACCGCGCTGTTCCTGCTGTTTCACTGGCCCTGCTCCACGACGATCCTCACGCTCCGCCGGGAAACGAAAAGCTGGCGCTGGACCGCTGTCGGCATCCTGCTTCCGACGACGATCGGGTTGCTGCTCTGCCTTTTCGTCAACCTGATCTTCCGGCTTTTTTCGTAACCGTCCGCCGGTTTTGCCGCCCGTCGGCATGCCTTCCACCGCCCCTCATGCGGACGAAGAGTGTCGAATCGGCGCGCGCTGGCCTGCGCGGACTTGCATTTGCGGCCGGTATTCGTTATAATGTACAAAGTATTTCATTTCAAGGAGTGTGATTTCGTCCATGGACGACGGCAGTCCGATAGGATCTATCGTCCTGATCGTATGCCTGATCTTCGGCGGAGCGTATTTTGCATCAGCCGAAACCGCGCTGGCCACCGTAAACCGAATCCGGATGATGAGCCTGTGCGAAAACGGCGATAAGCGCGCCAAGCGCGTTTTATACATTCTTGATCATTTCGATCAAGCGCTGACCTCGATTCTCATCGGCAACAACATCATGCACATTGCGTGCGCTTCCACGGCCACGGTTCTTGCCAGCCGGCTCTGGGGCGTTTCCGCGGTGACCGCCGCGACGTTCGTAACCACGTTCGTTGTATTTCTGTTTGCCGAAATGCTGCCGAAGCGCTTCGCCAAGGCCGCGTCCGAGCCGTACGCGCTCGCCATCTCCGCAAGTCTGCTCTTCTTTGTAAAGCTGCTCTCCCCCGTCGCGCGTGTGTTTTCCTCGCTTGGGAATCTGATCGGCAAACCGTTCCGCAAAAAAACGGAGGAGCCTACGGTTACGGAGGACGAGCTCTACGACATCATCGAGACCGTCGCCACGGAGGGCGTGATCGACGAGGAGAAGACGGAGCTCGTGCAGAGCGCACTGGAATTTTCCGACACGGTCGCGAAGGATATCCTCACCCCCTGGGAATGCGTGGTGAAGATCCGCGTTTCCATGACCGCCGAGGAGATCCTAGAGGTCATCAAGCGGAACGTCCACTCGCGTCTTCCCGTGGTGGACGTGCACGGCGAGCCGATCGGCATGCTGCAGATCCGCAAATATCTTAAAGCGTACCTCAAGGGCGGCGTGATCCTTGCAAAGGTCATGGACGACCCGAAATACGTGGGCGCGTTTACGGCCATCGACGATCTTCTGCCCGCCATGAGCGCGCAGCGCACGCAGATCGCCATCGTGCGGGACGACGCGGGCAAAACACTCGGCATCGTCACCGTGGAGGACATCCTCGAGGAGCTCGTTGGCGAAATCTACGACGAGGACGACGCCGAAGGGAGCGCGCAATGACGAACGCATCCTTCGCGCCGTATCTTTCGATCGTCGGTCTGCTGCTGCTTTCCGGCTTTTTCTCCGGGAGCGAGATCGCCTACGCGCAGGCGAATCAGCTCCGCCTGCGCGCCGCGTCGGAGAAGGGCGACCGTCTTGCGAAAATCGCCTATTATATCTACCGATCCTACGATAACGCGCTGATCACGATCCTCATCGGCAACAACCTTGTAAACATCGCCGCGTCTTCGGTGGCGACGGTCATTGCCGTGTCGCTTCTCGGCCAGGGCGGCGCATGGCTCTCGGCGTTTGTGATGACGATCCTCATCATAACGTTCGGCGAAATCGTTCCGAAGATCATCGCCGTGCAGGTCGCGGACGGGTTTGCAAAGGCCGTTTCGGTCCCGCTTCGCGCGCTCATGACGCTTCTGTATCCGCTCGTCCGGCTGATCACGTTCCTTCTGCGCGGCTTCGACCGTCTGACCAGAAAGAGGCTGAAAAAAAGCCCGTCCGTCACGGAGGACGACCTCGAGACCATTCTGGATACCGTAGAGGACGAGGGCGTGATCGACGAGGACCGCGCGGACCTTCTGCAGAGCGCGCTGGACTTCGACGAGGTGCTCGCCTACGAAATCCTCACGCCGCGCGTGGACATGATTGCCATCGACGCGGACGACGACCAGGACGAGATCCTCAAAACCGTATTCGAATCGTCCTATTCGCGCATCCCCGTCTACCAGGACACGATCGACAACATCATCGGCGTGCTGCATCTCAACCACGTGTTCAAGGCGCTGGCCGACGGCAAGGAGATCAACGTCAAGCAGATGATGATGCCCGTAACGTTCGTGCATAAGACCATGGCGCTGCCGGACGTGCTCAAGGTGATGAAGAAACGCAAGAGTCATCTTGTGATCGTAACCGACGAATACGGCGGCACGATGGGCGTGCTGACGATGGAGGACGTCCTCGAGCAGCTCGTCGGCGATATCTGGGACGAGTCTGACGAGGTGGACGAGGAGATCATCGATCTCGGCAACAACCGCTACGACGTGGACGCCGATATGCGCATCGAGGACTTCTTTGATGAGCTCGACATCGACGAGCGCGATTTCGACGACGACAACACGACGCTCGGCGGCTGGGCGATCGAGCAGCTCGGGCGGTATCCGCGCGTCGGCGACCGGTTCCAGTACCGGAACCTCACCGTTACGGTCAAAAAGCGCAGAAAGCTCCGCGTGATACGCCTGCTCGTTCAGGTTCGCCCGCAGCAGGAAAAACCGGAGGAAGCGGTCTGATCGCGCAGTGTATTCTTCTTCTTATCGCCCGGTTGCGATATTCGGTCCGTTGTTGTATAATGTTTTCTACATGCGGCGAGGCGCCGCATCGACAGCAAACGGTCCCGTCCGCACCAAGAGGAAGAGCATGTACGAAAAATACACCGGCTTGCCGGACACAACAAAATCCCCATCGCAGAGCGGCGGCAGCGGTTCAGGAGGTTCTTCTTCCGACGGCGAGCACCGCGATTCTAGGAGCGGCGAAATGGAATACTACTATTCCCCCAACCGCGGCGGTTCGTCCGGCGGGAGTTCTTCGTCGCACCGCCGCACCAGCAAACGCGCGCGCGCCCGGAAACGCCGGATCGTCGTCTCGATGATGACGGTCGCGTTCCTTGCGCTGCTCGCCGCTGCGATCGTTATACTCGTGCGCAGCTGCAGTCCATCGGAGGATGTCGATCCGGAAACCGATACCTTCCGAAGCAACGTCTATATCAACGGGACCGCCGTGTCCGGCAAGACCATCGACGAGGTGAGCACTCAGCTCGAATCCAACGAGGCCTACGCGCTGAACAACATCGCCATCTCCCTTGTCGGGGACGACTTTTCCGCGTCGATCTCCGGCGCGGACATGGACGCTTCGTCCAACCTGCAGGAAATCATGGAAACAGCGCTCGCCGGCGGCGCCAACCAGGTGTATTATACGACGATCTCCATCGACCCCGACGCGCTAAGAAGCCGCATTGACGAGATCAACGCCGCTATGACGACGCCCGCCACCGACGCGACGTTTACGGTCGATATCGACGAGGACAGCGGCAAGCCGACGTTCACCTATATCGGCGGCACGGCCGGGTACGGTCTCGATGTGGAACCGACCGCGCAGCTGGTCGAGCAGGCCGGTCAGAACGGACAGTATCAGACGACCATACAGCCGACGCTGACCGAAA
>CAZIQO010000062.1:0-18222 GCA_964541465.1 uncultured Oscillospiraceae bacterium | reverse complement strand
GCCGGGGACGCGGGCGTTTCGGGCTGGGTCAATATGGCGAAAAAGTTCGAGGAAGCGGGCGCCGACGTCATCGAGCTGAACATGTGCTGCCCAAACATGAGCTACAACCTCGAAACGACCAGCGGCGGCAGCCGGCACGCGTCCAAACAGACGGGCGCGAGCATGGGGCAGCACGCGGACGAATCGTCCCGGATCGTGGAAGCCGTCAAGGGCGCGATCGGTATCCCGCTGTTTGTCAAGCTCACGCCGGAGGGCGGGCATATCGCCCAGGTGGCGAAAGCGCTCTACGAAGCGGGCGCCGACGCCGTCGGCGGGACCGGCAACCGCCTCGGCATTCCGCCGATCGATCTGGACGATCCCGGCAGGGCGTTTTTCCATCTGCAAAAGGAAATCAGCATGGGGTGTTACTGCAGCGGCTGGCTCAAGCCGCTTGCGCAGCGGGACACCTATGAAATCCGTAAAGTCTGTGGGCCGGAGAAGGCCGTGACCGCCACGGGCGGCATCGCGAACTGGAAGGACGCGGCGGAGATGATTCTCTGCGGCGGCACGTTGATCGGCGTCTGCTCCGAAACGCTCATCAGCGGCTACGATATCGTCCGCCCGATGGTGCAGGGGTTAAAGACGTATATGGACGCGCACGGCTATCAAAGCCTGGATCAGATGCGCGGCCTGATCGTTCCGCAGGTGCGGACGGCGACGGACGTAACGATTTACGACGGCTACGCGCGTATCAAAAATCCGAACCTTTCCGCGCCCTGCAAATCCGCCTGCCCGCACCATGTGCCCGCGCAGGCGTATGTGCAGAAGGTGGCGAAGGGAGAGTACCGCGCGGCGTTCGATCTCATCACCGGCACGAACGCGCTGCAGAACGTCTGCGCGTTCGTCTGCGACCATCCGTGCGAGGACGCCTGCATCCGCGGGGACGTCGACGCGCCGATCCGCATCCGGGAGATCAAGCGGTTCGTTCTGGACTACGGCAGGCGGCGCGGCTGGAAACCCGCATGGTCGCCTGAGGAACCGAACGGGCACAGGGTCGCCGTCGTCGGCAGCGGCGCAGCGGGGCTGAGCTGTGCAAGCGAACTGAGGCGCGCGGGATACGATGTGACCGTATTTGAGAAGAGAGAGCAGGCCGGCGGCGCGCTGCGGTATGTGACGCCCGCGTTCCGGATGGACCGTGCCGCGCTGGAGGAAACCGTCGAGGAGATTCGGGCTGCGGGTGTACGGTTTGTCTTCGGCAGGGCGCTTGGAAAAGACTTTACCATCGAGCAACTGAAGGCCGACGGCTATGAGGGCGTATTTCTCGCGATCGGGGCGGAAAAGGCGGCGGAAACGCCGGGCGCGACGGACGCGCGTACGTTCCTCGGCCGGGCGAACGAAGGCGCGATGGCGATGGACGGCAGCGTGCTTGTCGCCGGCGACGGGCCGGATGCGATCGACGCCGCGCGCACGGCGCTGCGACTCGGCGCAAAAAAGGCCGCCGTGCTGCTCAGCGGCGGGCTTCCCGCAAGGTCCGGCCTGCAGGAGCAGGCGGCGCTTGCCGCGGAAGAAGGCGTGCGGTTCCTCGAAAACGCCGCGCTGGTCGAAGCGACGGCCGGGGGCGCGGACATTCTGCTCGGCGGCGTGACGGTGCGCTACCCATGCGACCGGGTGATCGCTGCGGACACCGCGCGCGTGGACGAAGGCGCTCTCGGCGGAATCGCCGTGGAGCGGGGCGGCATAAAAGCTGCGGCGGCGACCGGCGAAACCGGCGCGCCCGGCGTGTTCGCGGGCGGCGACGCGGTGCGGCGGGGAAGCGTGATTGCCGCGATCGCATCCGCAAAACGCGCGGCGGCCGCGATGGATCGGCTAATCCGCGGGAAAAACGCCGTCCTGAGCGGCATACCGCCCGTTCAGACGGTCGATCGGGAGCGTGTTCTGCGGCGCAGCGGCTATATCAAAAAGAATGAAAGCCAGATCCGTCTGGTGCCGCGGGAACCGCAGGAGCGGAAGCGGGACTTTTTGCCGGATACGCGGGTGATGACGGAGGAGGAAGCGCGGGCGGAGGCGGCCCGCTGTCTGAACTGCGGATGCGGCGAGGGTTGTCAGCTCTGCAAAACGATCTGCACCGAGTTTGCGCCGTTTATCAGGTCTGCGGATACGCTGGAGATCAGCCGAAAGGACTGCGTTGCCTGCGGGATGTGCTATAACCGCTGCCCCAACGGCAATATCGAGATGGTAAACCTCGGCGTGGAGGTATAGCCGGCGGCCGCAGGGCGGCCGGGAAAATGATTCCGAGTCATAATCAGGAGAGGGTGAGAAAAAATGGAAGTCAGCTTTGATATTTCAGGCAAAATCGCGGTGATCACGGGCGCGGGCGGCATCATCTGCGGCGTAATGGCCCGGGAGTTTGCAAAAAAAGGCGCGCATGTGGCGCTGCTGGACCTGTTCCCGGAAAAGGCGCAGGCAGTTGCGGATGAAATCGCCGCATCCGGCGGGGATGCGCTTGCCGTGAAGGCAAACGTGCTCGACCGCGCGAGCCTGGAGGAAGCGCGGGACGCCGTTCTGGAACGGTTCGGAAGGGTCGATATCCTGATCAACGGCGCGGGCGGCAACAAGAAAGCGGCTACGGTCGGGCCGGACAATCCATTTTTCACGATGGATCTGGAGGCGTTCAAGTGGGTGTTTGACCTGAATGTGACCGGCGCGGTGCTCACCACGCAGGTATTCGGCGAACTCCTGGCAAAACAGGGCTTCGGCAACGTGATCAACATCGCGTCCATGGCGTCCGTCCTGCCGCTGACCAATACGGTTGCGTATTCCGGCGCGAAATGCGCGGTTGCGAATTTTACGCAGTGGATGGCGACGCACTTCAACCTGAACTACAGCACGAAGATTCGCGTCAACGCCATCGCGCCCGGATTCCTGCTGACCGAGCAGAACCGGTTTCTCATGCAGAAGGAGGACGGTTCGCCCACGGCGCGCGGCGCGCGGGTGCTCGCCAAAACACCGATGGGCCGGTACGGAGAGCCGGAGGAGATGGCGGGCGCGGTCATATGGCTCTGCTCCGACGCAGCGTCGTTCGTCAACGGCGCCGTCATCCCCATAGACGGCGGGTTCTCCGCCTACTGGGGAGTATAGGGAAAACATTCAGCGATACGGCATGGAAATGAATCGAGGTGTAGAAAGATGTCACGGATAAAAATCGAGGACCTGAAGACATTCTGCGCGGAGGCGCTCGTGCAGGAAGGCATGACGGAAGCGCACGCAAGGACCGTTGCGGAGGTGCTGGCCGAGACCGACGCCAACGGAACGCATTCGCACGGAACGAAAAATCTCCACGGCTACATCAAAAAGTTCCGCGCAGGCGGAATCGATATCAAGGGCGAGCCGCAGATCGTCGCCGAAGGCGTGAGCTTTGCGGTCATCGACGCGAGGAACACGCTCGGCATGATTCCGTCCGTCATGGCGATGGGGCTCGCGTGCGACAAGGCGGAAAAGACGGGCATCGCAATCGTCACCGTGAAAAACAGCTGCCACTTCGGCGCGGCGGGCTACTATGCCAACATTGCGGCGAAACGCGGAATGATCGGCCTTTCCATGAGCAACGTCGATCCCAACATGACGGCGCCGGGCGCGCGCGGCATGCTGCTGGGCAACAACCCGATTTCCTATGCGGTGCCCGCGGCGAAGACGGGCAGCGTTTTTCTGGACATTGCGATGAGCAACGTGGCTTCCCTGAAAGTGGTGCAGGCGCGCAGGGACGGCAGACAGATCCCGAGCACCTGGATCGTCGATAAGGACGGTCTGCCGACCACCGACCCGAGCCATTACCCCGAGGAGGGCGCCATGCAGCCGATGGCCGCGCATAAGGGCTACGGGCTGGCGATCATGGTGGATATCCTCACGGGCCTGCTCGCGGGGAGCAGCACGAGCATGAGCGGAGAGATCGTCTCCTGGTGCTTTGAAATGGAGAAACCCAACAACGTCAGTCATACGTTCCTCGCGATCAATCCAAAGCTGTTTTCCGGCGAGGGAATCGGCGGGCGCGTGGAGGAAATGGCCGAAACGCTCCGCGCCGCGCCGAAGGCGAAGGGCGTCGAACGGATCTATACGCCGGGCGAAATCGAGTGCAACAAGCACCGGGATGCGGAACAAAACGGCATCGATCTCCCGCCGGACGTCGAAAGCTCGCTTGCCGGGCTGGCGCAGGAACTTGGCATACAGCTTCCGCTGCTTGCCTGAGGAGGAGCAAAAGCATGAACGTGATGGAGCGTTTGTCCAACAGCGGCGTGGTGCCGGTTGTTGTCATTGAGGATGTGAAAAACGCCGTTCCTGCGGCGGAGGCGATGCTGCGCGGCGGTGTGGACGTCATGGAGATCACGCTGCGCACGGCGGCCGGGCTCGACGTGATCCGTACGGTGGCCGAAAGCTGCCCGGATATGCAGGTCGGCGCAGGGACGGTCGTTACGCTGGACCAGTGCAGGCAGGCGGTGGAGGCGGGCGCGAAGTTTATCGTTTCGCCCGGATTTGACCGCGCCGTCGTGGAATGGTGCATGGAAAACGGCGTCGCCGTCACGCCCGGCTGCGTGACGCCGAGCGAAATCATGCAGGCGCTCGCGCTTGGCGTAAAGGTGCTGAAGTTCTTTCCGGCGAACGTGTACGGCGGCCTGAGCGCGATGAAAGCGCTGTCCGGTCCGTTCGGCGATGTGCGGTTTATCCCGACGGGCGGCGTGAACGCGCAGAATCTGGGCGAATATCTGGCCGCGCCCTATGTGTTCGCCGTCGGAGGAAGCTGGCTCTGCAGCAAAAAGGATATTGCGGACGGGAAATTCGACCGGATCGAGACCCTGTGCGCCGAAGCGCGCTCGATCGCTCTCGGATTCGAGCTGGCGCATATCGGGGTCAACCTGCCGGATGCCGAGGCGTCCATGCGCGCGGCGGAACGGTTCGAACGGGCGTTCGGCTTTTCCGTCAAGCCCGGCAACA
This sequence comes from uncultured Oscillospiraceae bacterium, assembly GCA_964541465.1. GTDB lineage: Bacteria > Bacillota > Clostridia > Christensenellales > CAG-138 > UBA7703. The sequence goes on along the minus strand of CAZIQO010000062.1, from coordinate 13,257 downwards.
GCAGCAACTTTGCCGGGACCGGCATTGAAGTGATGAAATCCGTCTACCTTGGCGAACATGGGCATATCGCGATCCGGACGAACAGCATATCCCGGGCGGTCAGCGAGCTGCAAAAACGCGGGTTTGAAGCGGATATGGAAACGGCGAAATACAAGGGCGACGCGATGGTCGCGGTCTATCTGCGCGACAGCTTCGGCGGATTCGCCGTGCATCTGCTGCAGAGATAACCGGGAGGGGGAAACAGCATGCGAGTACTGACATTTGGCGAGATCATGATCCGTTTGAAGGCGCCGGGCGTGGAACGTTTCTTCCAGTCGCCCGTGCTGGAGGCAACCTTCGGCGGCGGCGAGGCGAACGTTGCGGTATCGCTGGCAAACTACGGGGTGGACGCGACGTTTTTGAGCGTGCTGCCCAAGAACGTGCTTGGCGACGAATGCGTGCGCGAACTGCGCAGATTCGGCGTGGATACAAGCAGGATCGTCCGCGGCGACGGGCGTATGGGGATCTACTTTCTGGAAGCGGGCGCCAACCAGCTGCCGAGCAAGGTCGTATACGACCGCGCATACTCCGCAATATCGCTCGCAAAACCCGGCGATATCAACTGGGACGACGGATTCGACGGCGTGGACTGGTTCCACATTACGGGCATTACGCCGGCAATCTCCGAAAGCGCAATGCGGCTTTCATTGGAAGGCGTAAAGGCCGCAAAAGCGAAGGGCGTCTCGGTATCGTGCGACCTGAACTTCCGCAAGAATCTCTGGAAGTATGGGAAATCCGCGTCCGAGGTCATGCGCGAACTGGCAAACTATGTGGACGTTGCCGTCGCAAACGAGGAGGATATACAAAAGTCGCTCGGCATCAGCGCCGACGGCGTTGCGGTGGAAAGCGGAACGCTGGACCGCGAAAAATATCGAGAATTGTCCGGCAAGGTGCTTGCCGAATACCCGAATATGCGGCTGGTCGCCATCACGTTGCGCGAAAGCAGGAGCGCGGACAGCAACGGCTGGGCGGCCTGCATGAACGACCGGGAGCAGTTCCTTGTCAGCAGGCGGTATGACATCGGCGATATCGTGGACCGCGTAGGCGGCGGCGATTCGTTCGCGGGCGGCCTGATCTACGGCCTGAACGCATATGAAAACCGCCGGGACGCACTGGAGTTTGCGGTGGCGGCGGGCTGCCTCAAACATTCGATCAACGGCGACTTCAACCGCGTGCGCGTGGACGACGTAACCAAACTCATGGGCGGCGACGGTACGGGCCGCGTCCAGAGATAGGGGAAGCGGGAGGATTCCGTTCCGGTACGGCTCGGCTGCGCCAAGGGATGTTTAACAGCGTAAGAGTATGGTCTGGTACTACATTATCGTGTTCTTCATGATCGCGGGCGAGGCGGTTGTCGGGTTCGGTTCAACGTCCATCGGCATACCGCTTCTTTCGCTTTCGCTCGGCACGGAGGCTTCCGTTGCGCTGCTGAGCGCGTCCGGACTGGTGCTCTGCTTCCTCGTGATTTCCACGCAGTATAAAAAAGTGCGCATACGCGAATTTCTGGTGATCATCGCCTGCATCGTGCCCATCATGCCGGTGGGATATCTGCTGTATGCGAAACTGCGCCTGTATGAAGGCGTTCTCAAGCTGACCATGGGCGCCGTGATCGCCTATGTCAGTATCCGCGCCATCTATTGGCGGCTGATCAGAAAGCGGGAGAACATAACGTCCAAATTCGGCATGTATCTGGCGCTCGGCGTCGGTGCGGTTGTGCAGGGGATGTTTTCCACCGGCGGCGCGCTGATCAACGTCTATACCGCGAGCAGGATACAGGATAAAAGCGAATTTCGGGCGACGATGGTCGCGGTGTGGATCACGACGAATGTTATTTCGCTGATATACCGCGTTCTGGTGCTGCACATGTACACAAAGACGATCTGCATGAGCATCGTCTATGCGCTGCCGCTGATCGTCGTTGCGTTTTTGATCGGTAATCGGATCCATCAGTTGGTCCCGAACGAAAAGTTCATGAACTGGGTGTATATCGTTCAGCTGATCAGCGGACTGATTGCGATCGCCGCGGGAATCGGGGCGCTGGTTTCGTAGAGCGGCAAGGTCGGGGCGGAATTCGCAGTGGGAATCCCCACTAAAACTCCATGTGAATGACTGCGCTGAATATGTTGCCGTTTGTAGTGAACAGATATGTGCTGTTTCACAGGACACGCAGCCCCCATCTTTCTGCGTTTTTTCCAGGATCGTGCCGTTCTGAGGTGCCCTCCAAACCGCAGCCCACTTTAACTGAGGAAAAATCGATGTTACAGACGGCCGCAAGACCCGATTCCCGGGCAAATTCAGTCGGCGTTTAATAGAAAGCAGCGCTGTACGGACGGAACTCGTTGCAGTCCTTCCGCCAGCGCTTGATTTTGTCGCCGGCATCCTCCAGCGACAGAAATGCGTTCCGATTCAGGCATTCGTCCCGGAAGCTGCCGTTGAAGGATTCGATGCGCGGATTGTCCGTCGACGCGCCGGGAAGTCCCGGGAAAAGCGGCGGGGCTGCATGCCGGCGGGGGAGACGCCGATCGGGAGTTCACCACCTGCCGATCCGTCCTGCGGCGCCCGCTTATTTTTCCTCGATGGCGCGGACGAAACGCTTCGTGATCGCGTCCGGCGCGGTGATCGCGGAGCCGACCGTGACCATGTCCGCGCCTGCGGAGAATCCGCGCAGGAGGTCCGCGCGTTCCCAGAAGCGGCCTTCCGCGTTGATTGGGATCTTCACGCACGCCTTCAGCGCCTCGATCAGGGCAAAGTCCGGCTCGAACTCCGGGATCTCTCCGGTTTTCAGGTATTCGGCCATCAGCGCATCGGTGTCGACGTTCATCCGCCGGATGCTTTCGAGCGTGTAGCCGGAGAGCGTGGTGGAAACGATATCCGCGCCGAGCCGCTCCGCCATGACGCCCTCCTCGAGCGTAGAGAGGTCGGCCATGATCGGAACGCCGGGGTACGCCTTGCGTATCGTATTCACCAGAGCCTCGATGTCGGAATACGTGCGATTCCGCGGCGTAAAATCCATCCCGAGGATGTCGCAGCCCGCCTCGATCACCTCCGCCGCGTCCCGGAACGAGGGCGTGATGTACACGCGGTCGGGACGCATGACCCCGTCGTCGGTCACCTTGTTGATGCCGACGACCGGCAGTTTGGAAACCGCCTTGATCGCGCGGATGTTGTCCGCCCAGCAGGCGCGCAGGCCGCCTGCGCCGCCCTTTTCGGCGGCGCGGGCCATCGCGGCGACATGTTCCGTGCCGTACATCGGCGAGCCGGGAAACGCCTGACAGGACACGATCAGCTTTCCGCAAAGGGATTCTACGATTTTATTCATACGCTTTTCCAATTGCCTATCCGATATAGAACATCTTGGTCAGCAGCCCGACCACCGCGAGCCCGAAGTAGATGAGGAACATCCATCCGAGCGCAACCTTCTTTTTATACATGAGCCAGAAGGTCAGAAGCGCGAACACCAGCGTCATGAGCCCCGGGAACAGGCCGTTGAAGATGGTGTTGAGGTCGATGGTCATATCTCCGCTGGTGTAAACCCAGGCGGTCTGCAGATCGACGGTGGTCGCCGTGATCGCGCCGGCGACGACGAGGCCGACGATGCTGAGCGCCTTCGTGATGCGGTCCTTCACGCCGCCGCCGAGGATCTGCTGCACGGAATGAATACCGGTTTTATACCCGCGCGAGAACAGAAGCCACGTGACCGGGAACATGATCGCAAGGTGCGCGACGATGTAGAAGACCGGCCCCGCCATGCTGCCGGTTTCGCCGGATAGACCGAGCGCGATGCCGAGCAGGATGGGGATCAGCGTGCCGACGTAGAGCGAATCGCCGATGCCGGCGAACGGTCCCATCATGGCGGTTTTGATGCCGGTGACCATTTCGACGGGCAGTTCGCCGCCGATCGCGCTCTCCTCCTCCATGCCGAGCACGATGCCCGGCACGATGCAGCCGACGTACGGCTCGGTGTTGAAGAACGGCGTATGGCGTGCAAGGAGCTGTTTCTGCTTTTCCGGATCGCCCGGGTAGAGCTTTTCACGCACTTTGCCGAGCATGCGGACGATGGCGGGCGCTTCCATGCGCTCCATGTTCTGCGCGGAAAGATTCCAGAGCATCCATTCCCAGTAGCAGCGACGCACATCCTTTTTGGAGAGCAGGCGCTTGCGTTCGAGGATCTCCTCGGGAACGGGCGCTTCCGTTTCAGCCGCGCCGGCCGGCGAGTACTTGATGTCCATGAACGCAAAGATCGACGCGATGGCCACGACGGGCAGAATCGGCAGGCTGAGCGCCTCTGCGAGGATGAAGCCAAGGATATAGTAGAGGATGTCGGTCTTCTTTTTCACAATGTAGCACAGCAGGATCGAAAAGCCGACCAGCGGCAGCAGCGTGCCGAACATGCCGAAGATGCCGACCACCGCGACGGGCAGCGAATTGGCCATATTCGTCGTGAACGTCTGGCCGAAATAGCACGCAAGGAGAATCGGGAAGAAGCGGACGACAAAGTTCGTGATCTGGCCGACGACCGGCGTGCGCGTCGCGCGCTCGAGCTGTCCGTGCTCGATCTGGCGGTCCATCCTGTGGACGAACAGGCAGTTGACGGTGACGACCAGCAGCACCGCCAGCACGCCGACGAAGCTCAAAAGCACGGACAAAGACACGGCGAACGTCGTATCCAGTCCGCTGACCATCGCGAGCGGGATGCCGATATAGGCGGCGAGGTTCGCGTCGCCCGGCATGGAGCCGCCGGGCGTGACGAGGCCGATGAAGATCGCCTGCACGGCCGCGCCCATGAGGATGCCGGTCTGGATGTCGCCGAGGATAATGCCGATGACGAAGCCGGAGATCAGCGGACGGCCGAGCGTGTACCAGCCGCCGAGCGTGAGCCAGGGCGAGTAGATGCTCGAAAGATACCCGAACAGGGCGATGAGAATTGCCTGAAAAAGCGTCATGTGCGAAACCCCCTTCATATCGTTTCAAATTCCGTGCGTTTGTAATAGAGAGAGCAAAAGAAAAGCAAAAGAGAAATTCGGCGGGGATAATCCTGCGCATTCCGGCAGGCGTACGTTACCAAAGGAAAAACGGCTAGAACTGCGCCTGAATATCGCCCCATTCGACGGTTTTCTGCGTGATGACCTGGTTGAAATACACGCGCACGCCCATTGCGGAAAGCTGCCGGACGGCCTGCTGCTCCGGAACCGTCAGGCTGCAGTAGATCGTCGCCTTTTTGGTGTTCGGGCGGCTGCTCATGGGCCCGATATTGAGCTCTTTTTTGAGGGAAGGTGCTGTCTGGTGCAGCTGCAGCGCCGTTTCCGGCAAGCGCACCAGGATCAGGACGTTCTGCTTTTCCGCGTCCAGCGCCGGAACGCGGCCCGCGGTCTCCGGCACGGACAGGATCTCCGTTTTTACCCCGGACGGCGCCGCGAGTAAAAACACGTTCTTTAAGACGGGGTTCGAAGCGACGAAATCGTCGCAGACAACGATGTGCCCGATTCTGAAATCCGAAATCACGCGCGTAACGCACTGGCCGTGGATCAGCCGGTCGTCGCACCGCACCAGCCGGATCATAACGCTGCACCTCCTGCATTTTGTATCGTTTGTTTGGTTACGACGCGCAGGTTTTCGCGCCCCGCGCCGCAGATGCGCGCCGCGAACGCTTCGAGGGATTCCCCGCCGTCCCTGGAGAGCGCCGCTTCCAGCACCGCGGCAAGGTTCACGCCCGTAACGAGCACCGTTTCCGCCTGCACGGAAAACAGCGACATGGCCGCGGCGTTGGCCGGCGACGCGCCGAAGAGATCGGCAAACACGAGCGCCTTTTCCGCGCCGGAACGATCGATGCAGTCCGCGATGCGCCGGGTCAGATCCTGCAGACCCTCGCCCGGCTGAAGGCCGACGGCGAACAGCTGCTCCTGCCCGCCGGCGATCATGTCCACGGCGTCCAAAAATCCCTGCGCCAGCTCCGCGTGGGAGCAGACAACGATGGCCGTCATAGTGCGCGCTCCTTTAAATGATGATGTCGAGGGTGTATTTCGTGCCGTGGTAAAGGGAATCCGCCGTTGCGATGGGCCGAAGGTTCTTATCGTAATCGATATTCCGCATCCGCAGCGCGACGCCTTTTTTGGCGCCGAAAAGCAGGTGCGCGTTTTCGCCTTCGACCATGACGGCGTTGAGCTTCTGCTTGGAATAGCCCGCTTCCAGCCCGTACTCCGAACGGAGCGTTTCATAAAGCGAAGCCTTTGAATAATCGTACGCGGGAATCTTCGGGAAGCGCCTGAGCGAAACCCAGACGCTCTCTATGGCGATCGGCTCGAGGTCGGCCATGCGGATGCGCTTCAGGTGAAAAACGGGTTCGCCGTCCTCCAGCTCCAGGTCGGTCCTCACGGATTCGTCCGGTTCGCACGCTTCGGCGATCAGCACGCGGCTCGAGGGGCGGACGCCGAGGGAGAGCATGTTGCTCGTAAAGCCGTGCTTTTGGTAGGTTTTGGACAGCTCGAAGTGCGAAACGAAGGTGCCTTTGCCCTGCACGCGATAGAGCTTGCCCGCGCCGACCAGCGCGTCGATGGCGCGGCGGACGGTCATGCGCGTGGTATCGAAGGCCCGGCAGAGCTCCGGTTCGGAGGGGATCGCCGCGCCGCGCGGATATTTCCCGCTCTCGATGCCTTCGCTGATGCTGGCGAGGATTTGCTTGTAAATCGGCGTTTCGCTCGTTTTCAAACTGTTTTCCCCCCGCAGTTTCAAAAAAAAGTTTAAACTTGTATATACAACCTATAGACATTTTACCAGACTTTTGCTATATTGCAAGCATAAGATTCCGTTCCCGGTAAAAAAGCCATGCAAAAGCGGATAGAAAACGCGCGAAAGAAGATCGCGCACCAATCGGCGCGGAGACAGGGAATTCCGAAACGGAAAAAAGAGATCGAGCGGGCCATGCAGGGAAGTAAAAGGCCGCTTTTTGCAGAAAGGCGCAGGTATGCTCAGTCGGTTTTTAACGGCGGACCACATCCGCTTTCTTCCCTCCGTGCCGGACTGGCCGGCGGCGATCCGCGCCGCGGCGGAGCCGCTGGCGGCTTCCGGGGCCGTGACGGAGGGGTATGTGGAAGCGATGATCGCTTCCGTGCGGGAGCACGGGCCCTATATCGTCGTGGACGAAGGGCTTGCCCTGCCGCACGCCCGGCCGGAGGACGGCGCGCGCCGGCCCGGCATGGCCATGCTTGTTCTGGGCGAGCCGGTCGATCTGCTCGGAAGCCCCGTGGCCGTGCTGATCGCGCTTGCCGCTACGGATGCTTCCTCGCACCTGGACGCGCTCCGTGAGCTTGCGGAACTCGTCTGGAACGGCGGCTCCGCGGTCGTGCTCGCATCGCTGAAAACCCCCGCCGCCGTGGCGGAATATATCAAAAAACACACAAAGGAGGCTGAAACATGAGGTTTCTTGCGGTATGCAGTTTCGGGGTCGGCTCGTCGCTGATCCTCAAGCTCACGCTGGACAAGGCGATGGCGAAGCTCGGCGCCGAGGGCGAGGCGCTCAACATCGACCTCTCCAGCGCGCGCGGCACGCCCTGCGACGCAGTGTTTACGTCCCCGCAGATTGCGGAGGAACTGGGCGCGGCGATGCGCGTTCCCGTGTACGGGATCAAACGGTATATGGATGTCGCCGAGGTGACCGCGGCGGTGCAGAGATATCTGGATGAATATGGGAAGGGGAAATGACGCATGCAGACCGTTTTGAATTTTCTGATCGACAATATCTTTAAAAACACCCCGGTCCTTATGGCGCTGATCGTCACGCTCGGCCTCGTTTTGATGAAGAAGAAGTGGGACGAGGTGCTCAAAGGCGCGTTTCTCGCCGCGATCGGCATGACCATCATCAACCTCTCGATCACCATTCTGCTGGAAGCCGTGGTGCCGGAGTCTTCACTGACCGGGATTTCGACCGACACGAGCACCTCGTCCACGTCCGACGTGCAGTTCCTTGCAACGTTCGGCGGAGAGGTCGGCGTGGCGATGTTCCTCGGCATGATCCTGCACCTGCTGATCGCGCGTTTCACGAAGATAAAGACCGTGTTCCTGACCGGCCACATGCTCTTCTGGTTTCCGTTTCTGTTCGTTGCGGCGGGCGTGGAAGGCGGGCTGACCGGCGTGCCGCTGATTATCAGCGCGGCCGTGTTTTCGGCGCTCTACTGGTCGATCATGCCGTGGATCCTGCGCAAATACGTTTTTGCGGTGATCGGGGACGAATCGTTTACGCTCGGCCATCCCGCTGGGATTCTTGCGCTGATCGCGGGCACCGTGGCCCGATGGGTCGGGGACAAGAAGAAATCGACCGAGGACCTCGTCCTTTCCAAGCGCCTTTCGTTTTTCCGGGAAATTTCGATCACGGGCAGCATCGTCATCCTGCTACTGTACCTTGTGGTCGGGTTTGTCTACCGTACGTCTCTGAGCGAAATGGGTGAAAACGTGTTTTTCTACGCGCTCGGCAAAGGCCTGACGTTCGGCGCGGGCCTGACGTTCCTGCTGCTCGGCGTGCGCATGCTCATCGGCCAGATCGTACCCGCGTTCGAGGGGATCTCCTCCAAGGTGGTCAAGGGCGCGCTGCCGGCGTACGACGCGCCGATTTTGTTCAACTACCGCCCGAATGCCGCGATCATCGGCTTTCTGGTCGCGCTGGTCTGTTCGTCGGTGGTGCTGGTGCTGTGCAACGTTTTCCATGTGTTCGGCACCGTGGTGCTGATTCCGCTGATCGTGACGTGCTTCTTTGAATGCGGCGCGGCGGCGGTCATCGCCGAAGGACAGGGCGGCCTGCGCGGCGCGATCATCGGCACGGCGGTGGCGTCGGTCGTGATGGTGGGGCTGGTCGGCGTGGCGGCGATGCTGTTTTCGCATACGGTGCAGTACTGGATGCTGGTGTCCGGCGGCAACGATTTCTCGCTGTTCGGCTCGATCGCGGTCTACATCAACAGGCTGCTTGCGACGGTATTCTAAAACCGGGGCCGGGAGTCGGCGGACGGATTCTACGACGGCGGATTCTGTAAAAAGCTCACGTTAGGAGGCGTTTTTAATGAGCTGTGAAACATACTTCAACAAAGTCCAGATGCTGCTGGACGAGGTGCGGAAGAACGATCTCGGACCGATCCGCGCGGCGGCGGAACTCGTGGCCGAAACCGTGATGAACGGCGGCATGGTGCAGGCGTTCGGCTGCGGGCATTCGCGCGCGGGGGCGATGGAGATCAGCATGCGGGCGGGCGGACTCGTGCCGGTCAAGCTCGTGGACGAACCGTCGCAGGGACGCTATGAAAAGGTGCCCGGCGTCGGGACGGAGTTCATGAGCCGGTACGACGCGCGGCCGGGCGATCTGTTCATCATCATTTCCAATTCGGGGATAAACCCCATGCCGGTGGAGGTCGCGCAGCACGCGAAAAAGCTCGGCTGCAAGGTGATCGCCGTGACCGCGGTGGAAGTGAGCAAAGCCTCGCCGGTCAAGCCGGGCGGCAAGCGGCTGCTGGAGCTTGCGGACGTCGTGCTCGATCTGCACAGCTGCTACGGCGACGCGGCGATCGAGGTGGAAGGCGTGCCGACCAAGGTATGCGGCACGTCGTCGATCCTTGCGGCATATCTGCTCAACGGGGTCATGCTGGAAGCCATCGAAAAGATGGTAGAAAAAGGGTACGAGCCGCCCGTGCTGCTCAGCGGCAACATCGAAGGCGGCGACGAGTACGGGCGCAAGCTCGTTATGAAGTATTACGACCGGTTGCTGCGCAACCATACGATGTATATCTGACGGTTTGTTTTGAAAGGAGAGAGGAACAATGGATACTGTACTGACTGCAAAGCGGATGCTGCTGCCGGATCGGGAAGTGGAAAACGGCGCGGTTCTGGTTAAGGACGGAAAAATCGCCGCCGTCGGGACCGCGAAGGATTTTTCCGGCGCGGATGCGCGGACGCTGGACTACGGCGGCTGCGTGCTGAGCCCGGGCTTCTTCGACATGCACATCCACGGCTGTATGGGCCGCGTGGCGGACGAGAGCGTGGACGCGGTAAAGACGCTGGCCGCTTTCCTGCCGTCCACGGGCGCAACGTCGTTTCTGGCGACGGCAATGATGAAGCGCGGCTGTCAGAACGCCGCGGACGCGATTGCCGAGCAGGCTGAAAAGGGCCCGTCCGGCGCGACGATCCGGGGCATCTACATGGAAGGGCCGTTCCTTTCGCCGAGGAAGCTCGCGGGCGCGGAAGGCGCGGACAAGGACCTTGTCGCGCCGTCGGTCCCGGCGCTGGAAGAAATCCTCGCCATCGGCGGCGGCAGCGTGCGCGTGATGGGGCTCGGCATCGAACTCGACGGCGCAAACGACGTGATGCGCGAGCTCAGCCGCCGCGGCATTCTTGTGTCGGCGGCGCACACGAACGCGCGCTACGAGGACGTGGGGAAGGCCAAGGCGTACGGCTTAAAACATGCGACGCATCTTTACAACGTGATGAGCGGGCTGCACCATCGCAGACCGGGCGTGGTCGGCGCGGTGCTGACCGACGACGAACTCACCACGGAACTTATCTGCGACGGCGTGCATCTGCATCCGGCGGCGATCGACGTGGCGCTCCGCTGCAAGGGGACGGACAACGTCGCGATGATCACGGATATGACGCTCGGCGGGCTGCCGGACGGCGATTACGACAACGGCACCGTGCACATCGAGGTGCGCGACAATATCGCGCGCTTCAAGGGCGTCGACCCGGACGCCGATCATGCGATCGTCGGAAGCACGCGGCCGATCCTCGCCGGCATCAGGACGGTAACGTCCCTGGGCTATCCGCTCTGCGAAGCGGTGAAGATGGCCACCCTGACGCCCGCGCGGATCGTCGGTCTCGACCAGGAGATCGGCAGCATCGAAGTCGGCAAGAGCGCGGACTTTGCGGTGTTCGACGATGCGTTCACGCCGCGCATGACCATGGCCCGCGGATCGATCCTCTTTGAGAAAAAATAGAAGGAAACGAATCCGCTGTGGCGGGGATTTGCATGCAGCATCGACCTCGGTCGGCTGCGCCGACTGTCGGTTTTGCTGCATGAAGCGTGTCAAAACCACCGTACACACCGCTGGTTTTGACGGATTGTTTGGTTGAACTTTCATTTTTACATTGTCAAATTGACGCAGCAATTTGACCGGGACTTTGTTGATTAACTGTCCCGAGCCGACAGCAGTCGGCGCGGGGCGGACTGGGAGAAACCGTACGATGATCGTAAAAGAAGCTGTCATTCTCAATCCTTCGGGGCTGCATGCGCGTCCCGCGGCGACATTCGTTGCGGCGGCGGGGAAGTTCTCTTCGAAGATCCGTATTCGCAACCTGGATACGAACAGCGGTCCCGTCAACGCAAAATCCATTCTCATGCTGCTTTCGCTCGCAATGGGCAGGGGCGTGCGCGTGGAGCTCTCCGCAGACGGCCCAGACGAGGCGGAGGCGATGGAAACATTGGTCGGCCTGATCAAAAGCGGCTGCGGCGAGGAACTGCAGCCGGAGGCATGACGGATACGAGCCTGTAACTGCATGCACCCGGATCGGTGAGGAAGCAAATGACCTGCTCCCGAAAGAACAGCCTGCCGAAAAAGCAGAGGAAACGATAAACAAAACAAGGGGACAGGCGGATGAAGGGAAGAAGGGCAGGTACGCCGGTTGACGCTTCGAAAAACGGTTCGGCAATTGCCGAAAGGCCAGGGCACGTGCCCTGGCCTTTCGACGCAAACCGTGTTGCCGTAATGGCATATGGACCGGCCGCCCTGCCGACTTCAGCGTCATGTCTTGCCGGAAGGGATCTCTGTCTGGCCAAGACCAAGCCGCCGGATGAGATTTGGGAGCTCCGCCTCAAATTGAACCCCAAACCTTCTGTCTGTTCCGGCTTTTTGGGTACGCGCGATGCTGGCCGCAGTAAAGTCCACAGCGTTCCGGACGGCTTGCGGCAACTCGCATCCATTCAAGAGCGAACCGACCAGTACGCTTCCAAACACATCTCCCGTGCCGGGATAATACCCTTCAATGAGTTCGGAGAAGGCATAGTCGACCTGTTCCGATGCGGTATCGTAGCTTGCGGCGCCGATTGTCTTTTCATTGAAACGGACTCCGGTCATTACAATTTGTTTCGGACCAAGAGCGGCAAGCCGCTTGAGCATCTGTTCGATGTAAGATTGCGTATAGGGGCCTTTTCGATAGGGCTCTCCCAGAAGAAGCGCCGCTTCCGTTATGTTCGGCAGGATGATATCCGCCTTCTGACAAAGCGTTCGCATTTCCTGCGGAAAAGTATCCGGGAAGTTATCATACAGCATGCCATTATCCGCCATGACAGGATCGACAATGATGATCTGCCCCTGCGCTGCAAACAGGTCAAACATCTCCGATACGATATCCAGCTGTTTCGCCGATCCCAGAAACCCCGTATAAATCGCATCGAATTTCAAGTGAAGCGACTTCCAGTGGTTGATAATGGCGGGCATATCGTCCGATAAATCCCGGTAAGTATATCCTGCGATGCCGCCCGTATGTGTGGAAAGCAAGGCGGTCGGGATTACGCTGACCTCAATCCCGACTGCTGAAATGATCGGAAGCGCCACCGTTAAGGAGCACCTTCCAAAGCAGGAGATATCGTGAATTGCGGCAATGCGCTTTTGTTCAGGCATAGATTCTTTTCCCTCGAATACTGATGAGATTCTATTTTTTCCGTACGCCGTCACAGCGGTCAAGACGGGTGATGGCATCGCCGGATTTATGGAGGACAGCGGCTCTATCCTCTATTCCTGTATGTTCTTCCGATAGAACTTCCTGCCCTCGTATTCGAATGCAAGCAGTTCGCCTTTTTCTACAAGTTCAGCTACGATCTTTTTATCGGCCTTCCTTTTCCTGAGCAGGTCATCAATGATCTCCTCTCTGACCGGATGCACCGAAGCGATGCTTAACAGGTCGTCCGCGACAGATTCGGTAAAGAAGAAGCCCTCCTCTTTTTCATCCCCGGTGATGCACTCGACGTCTGTTCCGGATATGCTGCGAATGATCCGGACGGCGCTGGAAAGGCTGGCCTTTGAAGCTCTCCTTACGCTGCCTTCAGCCGGCGGACGGGTGGGGACCAGGATATAAGCCTTGCTCGGCCGTATCAGCGAAAGCTGCTCCGCAATCTTTCCGATACAGGCTTCCTGATCGTTTACCCCCTCCACAAGCATCGTCTCGGTGATCAGCGTGCCTCGATATTCCTTT
>CAZIQO010000061.1:0-18381 GCA_964541465.1 uncultured Oscillospiraceae bacterium | reverse complement strand
GCGCTGCCCGTTCTGAAGGCCGCTTTCCCCCGGCTCCGCGTCGAGCAGGACGGCGAACTCCTGCGCGTCTACGGCGAGGGCGAACCGGCCGCCGCCTGCACCGTTTCCCGCGCCGCATCCGTTCTGGAAGGCGCCGGGGTCCCGATCCGCGAAATCCGCGTGCCGGATCCGTCGCTCGAGGAGGCCTTTCGGGAGGTGCGAGGAACGCTATGATCTATCGCACGAAATTTGCAAGGGAAGAGCTCAGCTACGGCTACTTCGAGCGCAAGAAGAACGTGGGCGCGCTCATCGCGCTGGGCGTGTTTTTCGGCATGCTCGCGTTCTCGATCTACTTCATTTTCCAGACGCTGACGCAGAGCGTCCTCAGCGATAAGGCAAGCTTTCTCGTGGAGCAGAGCTACCATACGACCGCCATGCTTTACCTCGCCGTGTCGTACATCGGATTCTGGGTGTACGATACGATCCGTTTCCGCATGGTCACGTTCTCGGAGGTGTACGAAAACACCTGGTACGGGCTCGTGCATCAGGGCTATCAACTCGTCACGCTGGTCTTTGGCAAGCTCTCCGCGCAGCTGTTCGGTATGCTGGTGATCAACACCGCCGGTTTCTTCACAACGCTTCTGATGAGTTCGTTCCTGAAGTTCCCGCTGATCCCCGGGTATCTGGTCAGCCTGTTTATCGTGAGCACGTTCAACTGCGCCTCGCTTCTCGTGCTCGCGATGGCTTCGTCGCTTGTCATTCGCGATATCAGCAACGCACGAAGCCTGTTTTCGGTCGGCACATTTCTGCTGTTTGTGCTGCAGATCATCCTTGGCTTTTTCGCGCTGGTGACCGACCGCGAGAGCATTCAGCATGTCGGCGCGCTGTTTACCAAGAGCGCGTACCTCTATGTGGATATCGCGCTGATGGCGCTCTGCACCGGCGTGTGCATTTTCAAGGGCAGCCGGACCGCGCGCCTGTACAACGCGCCGGAGCTTGCGGAACTGCCGCCGCTCGGCCGCGAGCCGGGCACCGGGCTGGTCGTCCGCACCGAGGCGGCCGATGCCGGAATTCAGCGCGCCGCCCGGCAGCTTTCCAATTCCTATCAGCCGAAAAAAGGCGGAAATCTTCTCTCGTCGGTCATGTCGTTCCTTCTGATCATCGGCGTTCTGGCCATGTTTGCCATCGACGCGGTCATGCTCGCGTTTTCCTACGCTTCCCCGGAGAAGGAGACCTCCATCATGGGATTCATCCCGTATATCTTCCAGTCGTCCACGATGGAGCCGGAAATCAACTATAACGACATCGCGTTTTTCGAGGTCGTGGACGAATACGTGCAGCTCAATCCGGACGACATCGTGCTGTACAAGGATTCAACGGAAATCGTTCAGGTGCGCCGCATCGTCAGCACGCTGACCGACGGCACGACGGGCGAAAAGATGCTCGAAGTGGATATCGACTACTACCCCGAAGGCTCGCAAAAGGGCATCCTGCACGGATATGTCGAGGAGGACGCCGTATACGGCCGCCTGGTCGGCGTCAACCGCTGGCTCGGGGTCGTTGTGCTGCTCGCCAATTCCATGATCGGCAGGATCCTGTTCATGCTGGTCCCGATCATCCTGCTGTTCTTCAGCAAGCAGATCAACGACTTTTTCAAGCATATCGGCGATCCGTCCCGCCGTGGCGCGCGCGCGCAGGCTTCTTCCGAGCCGAAATAAACCGAACGCCGCCACATCGATCCGGCCCACCTGCCGCAGGAACGCCCGCACCTGCGCGCGCATGCGCCGGCGGCGGAGGAAGGCGGAGCCGCAGACGGTTTGCGCGATATGCGGCCTTCCGAAAGGATATTGCGTCACACGCGGTTTCCCGTGCGGAGTACGGGCCGCATACGGTTCGATCGGGAAAATCCGGCGACAGCATTCCTGATTTTTTATGCGGATACGGGAATATATTTGCCACCCGGCCCGTCGTCTGCTATGATAACGGAAAAGGGCGGTCATGCCGGCATATCGTTCAATGAAAAACGCATAAATCAAAAAAATAAGAGGGCACAATGGAAAAAATCAAACAGGATACCTCCGATTGGATGACGACGAAGAAGGAGCGGCGCAGCTACACCGTGTATTTCATGGGGCAGAACATGATCTACACCTTCGAGTACATGTTCCTCGCCACGTATCTGCTGATGTGCGGGCTGAACGCCGCGGCCACCGCGGGCGTGCTGATCCTTGTCAAGATCTGGGACGCCGTCAACGACTGCCTGTTCGGCGGGATGATGGATCAGCTGAAATTCAAGAAAGGCGGACGGTTCGTCCCGTGGCTGCGGATCTCCTTCCCCGCCATCTTCATCACGACGCTGCTTCTCTTTTTCATCCCGAAGGGTTTTGCGTCCGGCGCGAAGCTGATCTGGTTCGCGGTGGCGTACATCCTCTGGGACGCCGCGTATACGCTCTGCGACGTGCCGCTCTACGGGCTGGTCACGACCATGACGAGCATCCAGTCCGAGCGGACCGATCTGATGACCAGAAGCCGGATCTTCGCCAATATCGGCGTCCTCCTCGCCATGGCGTTCGGCTACGTGCTTCCCACCGAGCAGGTCGGCCTGTCCTTCAGCGCCACGGCGGCCATCGTGGTCGCCGTCGCTATCCCGCTGATGATATGGCTCTGCATCGGCGTGAAGGAACACGCCATACGGCAGGACGAAAAGGAGCGGTCCTACACGATCCGCGAGATGTTCCGCTACCTTGGTCAGAACAAGTATCTTCTGATCTATTTCGGCGGGCTGTTCCTGCTCACCGGACTGAACACCGCGTCTTCGGTGTTGCAGTTTTCGTGCTTCTACCTCTTCGACAGCGCCATGATCGCCACCGTCGTAGCGGCGCTGTCCTTCTTCCCTTCGGTGATCATCGCGTTCTTCATGCCCTCGCTGCTGAAAAAATTTGATAAATTCCGGGTGTTCTTTCTCAGCAGCATCGCCTACGCCGCGCTGTCGGTCGTCGTCTGGATCGTGGGTCCCCATCTTGTGCCGCACCTGATCCTGATGGTGCTGCGCGGCTTTGCGTACGGCGGGATCATGGTGCTGCAGTTCATGTTCACGCCGGACTGCGCCGAATACGGGCAGTACAAGACCGGCATCGAAGCAAAGGGCATCACCTTCGCGACGCAGACCTTCACCATGAAGCTGGTCAGCGCGGTGTCCGCCTCTCTCGGGCTTGCGATCCTGGGCTGGTTCGGGTGGAAGAGCGTGGAGGCCTCGAGCTTTGCCGAGCTCGCGACGCTCAACGTGACGCAGACGCCGACCGCCCTGAGCGCGCTCTGGGCGGTATACGCGCTGATACCCGCCATCGGCAGCATCGCGGCGCTGCTGCTCTGGACAAGGTACCGGCTCAACACCGGCGACGTGGAGCTGATGGCAAAGTACAACAACGGCGAGATCAGCCGCGAGGAATGCGATGCGGGGCTCTCCCGTGCGTATTGAGGAGCGAACAGCCGAATGAAAGACAGATGGTACAAGGCCATGGCCTTCTATCAGGTCTGGCCGCGCAGTTTCAAGGACGGCAACGGCGACGGCATCGGGGACCTGTTCGGCATCTTCGACAAGCTCGGCTACATCAAAAGCCTGGGCGTGGACGGCATCTGGTTCTCGCCGCTGTATGTTTCGCCCAACGCGGACTACGGCTACGACATCGCCGATTACCGGAACATTTCGCCCGACTACGGCGACCTGGCGATCTTCCGAAAGGTGCTGGACAAGGCGCACGCGCTGGGTCTGAAGGTCGTCATGGACCTTGTGATCAACCATACGTCCGACGAGCACGAGTGGTTTCAGAAAAGCCGCAGGCGCGAGGCGCCGTATACCGACTACTATATCTGGCGTCCCGGCAAGGCAAACGGCGCGCCGCCCAACAACTGGGACAGCCTCTTCGAGGGCAGGGCGTGGGAATACGACGCCGTGCGGGAAGAATATTATCTGCATGTGTTCGCCAAAAAACAGCCGGACCTCAATATGGACAACCCGGCGGTGCGCGAGGAAGTCAAGCGCATCATGCGCTTCTGGCTGGACATGGGAGTCGACGGGTTCCGCGAGGACGTCATTACCTTTATCTCCAAGCGGGAGGGGCTGCCGGACGATCGCTCGCCGTTTGCCAAGGGCATGAAGTACTACAAAAACGGGCCGCATCTAACGGAATATCTCACGGAATTCCGGCGCGACGTGCTGGACCGGTACGACTGCTTCGCGCTTGGCGAAGCGCCGATGATGACGCCGAAAAAAGCGCTCGGCTTCATCGCCGAGGGCGACGGGCAGACGCTCGATCTGATGTTCCACTTTCAGCACATGGAGGCGGACTGTCTGTTTACCGAGTATATGCCCATGCCGTTTCACCTGCGCAAGCTCAAGCGCGCGTTCCGCCGCTGGCAGAAAAAGCTCGCCGGGAAGGCATGGAACGCGCTGTATCTGGAAAACCACGACCATCCGCGCATCATCAGCCGCTACGGCAGCGAACAGTACCGCGCGGAGAGCGGCAAGATGCTCGCCGCGGCCTATCTCTTTCAGCAGGGCACGCCGTTCGTCTACCAGGGGCAGGAGATTGGCATGACCAACATTACCCTGCCGACGGTCGACGATTACGAGGACGTGCTGGCGAAGAATAACTATCGGAAGTACATTAAGCGGCAGTCGCCCGAGCGGGCGCTTGCGCGCATCCGGAAAGCCTGCCGCAGCTCGGCCCGGACGCCGATGCAATGGACCGACGGGGCAAACGCGGGCTTTTCGGAGGGCAGGCCGTGGTTTCCGGTCAATCCGAACTACCCGGAGGTCAACGTAGCAAAGGAGGACGCCGATCCCGATTCGCTGCTGAATTTCTACCGGACGGCGCTGAAGCTGCGCAGGGAAACGCCGGCCGCCCTGTGGGGCGGATACCGGGAGTATCGGAAGGCCAGCGGAAAGCTGTACGTGTACGCGCGGGAATACGAAGGGAAACGAATGCTCGTCGTCTGTTCCTTTACGAAACGGGCGGTGCGCTTTCATGCGCCCCGCGGCTTTCGGCTCGAAAACGCAACGCCGGCGCTGTGCAACTATCCGGACGCCGCAGCCCCGCGCGACGGCTTCGTCACGCGGCCCTACGAAACGCGGGTGTACGTATTCTCATAATACGCCGGCGGATGGCCGGCGGAAGGCAAAGGGGAAACCCGTTTTTTATCGGGCCGAACGCACGGCAGATCAACGTCCCGGCGGATGCGGTAAGTTCAAAACGTGCAACGCGAGCGGGTAAAACCGAAACGAAGATTTCAAACATCCGATCGGGCGATTCCTGTAAAGCGGCATAGATAAAAGCAACCGAAGCCCCGGATAACGGATATACGGATACAGGAAAAAAGCCTCCTGCCGCAAACCCGAAACGGCGGGAGGTTCCTGTATGGAAACGCATGCCGGTATTCGTGCTTCATAGGTTCTCTTTGCCGGCAGAAGCAGACAGGAAGTCCGAAAAAGGCGGGCTCGCATTCCTTTCTCCGTCAGTCCCCCGACTGTTTGTTTTTCACCGCGCTTTCGAACCGCCCGCTGATTAGATCGGTATACCGCACGTACAGCGAGACCCGGTTTTCAAAATCCAGGCTCCGCCAGAGGCGCGCGGCGAATTCTTCGCACCCGGCGTCGACGGCGATTCGCCGCGGCTCGCCGGCAAACGGCGGGATCGGGTTCCCGTCCGTTTCGTACGTATGGATCAGGCGGCCCGCGCCGTTTTCCGGTTCGTATCTCCAGTACGCCCGTTCGCAGGCGTCCGAACCCGGCTTTTTGCGCAGGATGCTCATCCGATACGCGCCGCCCGGCTCCACCATACCGCCGATGCGCGGCGTGAAATTCGGCGCGTCCGGCTCGTAGCGGCGCGTGTCCAGCGCGTCCGCAAAGGACTTGCCCTTCTGCAGAAACGCGCAGATCGTGTCCGTCTGGTCGCCGTTGGTCACGACGAGGCTGCCGCCGCAGACCCGCACGGGCGTGTAGAGGATCAGCGCGGGGTCCCTCATCCTGCTCTCGTCGTACGGGTAGATCGTAAGCGCGTCGCCCTCCTCGCAGAAAACGCGGTTCCGGCTGTTTTCGCTGCGTCCCATGATGAAGTACGCGATCACCGACCTGCCAAGATAATTTCCGATCAGCACGCCGCGGCCCGGGTACGGGTTGCCGCCAAGCTGCAGTTCCACTGTTCTCATTTCAAGCCTCCGATCCCGGCGGGAACGAACGCCTTCCCGTCGAACCGCCAGATTTCGCGAAAGCCGCAGTCCAGCGCAAGCCGTTCGGCCGCATCAAACGCGCAGACGATCCCGGCCGCGCTGTGCGCGTCCGAGCCGATCGTAATCCTGCCGCCCAGCCGGCGCAGCGCCTGCAGCAGTTCCCGGGAAGGGTACGGCGTCGTGCGGAACCCGCGCGAAATCGCGCCCGTATTGATCTCAAAAATCTTATCCGCCTTTGCCAGCGCTTCCAGCGCCTCCAGCGCGGCCGCTTTGTAAGCGGGCGAATCCGGATGGAAGAAGTGGCGCTGCTCGTCGAACTTCGTGATCAGGTCGAAGTGCCCGACGATATCCACTTTCTCTTCGCCGGCAAGCGCGCAGTACTGCTTAAAATACGCCTTTGCCGCCGCATCCGCGTCCCCGCCGAAGCATTTCCTGAGATAGCGGCCGGTCTCCTCCGGGCTGTTGTCCACGTTTACGGCGGGCCCGCCCGTCGGGATATAGTGGATCGAGCCGATCACATAATCGTATCCCTCGAGAGGCGTTTCGGAGAGCATGTCCCACTCGAGTCCCCAAAAAACCTCGATCTTTCCGGCATACGCCTCCCTCAGCCGCGCCACATCGGCCCTGTACCCCGCCAGTTGCCCGGCCGGAATCACCCAATCATTTTCGAATGGAAGCGGGCTGTGTCCGCTGAACCCGACGGAGGTCAGACCGGCGGCGATCGCCGCGCGCACCATTTCGTCCGTCGTGTTCTGCCCGTCGTCCCAGAGGGAGTGCGTATGCAGGTTCTGGGTTATCATTCGATCATCTTCTCCTGCTTCACCTTGCGGTCGATAACGTGCCGGGAGGCCATCTCGCGCCTGATCTCGTCCGGCGTGATGCCCGCTTCGACCATCAGCACCATCACATGATACACCAGATCGCCGATTTCATAAATCGTGTTCGCCTTGTCGCCGTCCTTCGCGGAGAGGATGACCTCGGTCGTCTCTTCGCCGACTTTCTTGAGGATCTTGTCGAGGCCCTTTTCGAAAAGGTACGAGGTGTAGCTGCCTTCCTTTGGGCGCTCCTTCCTGCCGCGCAGCAGTTCCATCAGATCGTCGTACCGGAACGCGGGCGGCTCCTCGCCTTCAAAGATCACTTCATTGAAGCAGGAATCCGTCCCCAGGTGGCAGGCCGGGCCGTCCTTTTTCACCTCCACGACCAGCGCGTCCCGGTCGCAGTCCGCCGTGATAGAGACGATGTGCTGGTAATTCCCGCTGGTTTCGCCCTTGAGCCAGAGCTTCTGGCGCGAACGCGACCAGAAGCAGGTCAGCCCCTTCTCCATCGAGATGCGCAGGCTTTCCGCGTTCATATACGCCAGCGTGAGGACCTTTTTTGTTTCCGTATCGACAACGACCGCGGGGATCAGCCCGCTCTCGTCGAATTTCAGCATGGACGAATCGAACATTTCTTTTCTACCTCCGTACCGTAACGCCCGCCGCGGCAAGCGCGTTTTTCAGTTCCGGGATCGACACTTCGCCGAAGTGGAAGATCGAGGCCGCGAGTCCCGCGTCCACCTTCGGCAGCGTCTGAAACAGCGTGACGAAATCCGCGATCCCGCCCGCGCCGCCGGACGCGACGACCGGGACGTTCACAATGTCGCAGACCGCGCGGAGCATCTCCAGATCGAACCCCCGCTTCACCCCGTCGGTATCGATGGAGTTGAGCACGATCTCCCCCGCGCCCATGTCCACGCCGCGCCGGATCCACTCCAGCGCGTCCATGCCGGTGTCCTCGCGCCCGCCCTTTGCAAACACGCGGAATTTTCCGTTTGCGCGCTTTGCGTCCACGGACAGCACCACGCACTGGCTGCCGTAGCGTTTGGCCGCCTGTTCGATTATCTGCGGATTTCGGATCGCGCCGGTATTGACGCTGACCTTATCCGCGCCGCAGTTGAGCACGCGGCCGAAATCGTCCGCCGTGCCGATGCCGCCGCCGACCGTGAGCGGGATGAAGATGGTCGCCGCCACGCGCGTGAGGATGTCCGTAAACAGCCTGCGTCCCTCGGCGGAAGCGGTGATATCGTAGAATACGAGCTCGTCCGCGCCGCTGTCGGAATAGTATTTCGCCAGTTTGACCGGGTCGGACACGTCAATCAGACCAAGGAAGTTCACGCCCTTGACGACCCTGCCGTCCTTCACGTCCAGACATGGAATAATGCGTTTCGTAATCATTCTGCCGCCTCAATCGCCTGTTTTAAATCGATCGCGCCGGTATAGTACGCCTTGCCGACGATCGCGCCGTACAGGCCGAGCGCCTTCAGCGCGCGGATATCGTCCAGGGACGACACCCCGCCGGACGCGATGAAATTCATCGAAAACATCCTGACGAGCGTTTGGTACAGGTCCCGGTTCGCACCGCGCATCGCGCCGTCGCGCGAAATATCGGTGCAGATCACCGTCTGCACGCCGATCTCCTCCAGCCGCCTGCAGAACGCCTCGCCGTTGAGGCCGCTCGTCTCGGTCCAGCCTTTGACGGCGACGAATCCGCCGCTGAGGTCCACGCCGACGGCGATCGACCCGCCGTAGGTTTGGACCATCCGTTTCAAAAACGCCGGATCGTTCGCGGCCGCCGTGCCGAGAATCACGCGGAACACGCCCGCGTCGAGATACTTTCGGATCGTCTCCTCGCTGCGGATGCCGCCGCCGACCTCCACACGAAGCCCGCTGCCGCGCGCGACGTCCTGCACGAGATCGAAGTTCGGGGTCGTCCCGTTCTTCGCGCCTTCGAGGTCGACGATATGCACGTATTCCGCGCCGGCCCGAAAAAACGCGCCGGCCACGGCCGTCGGGTCGTCGTCGTAGACCGTCATCTGCCGGTAGTCGCCCCGGTACAGACGGACCGCCTTTTTTTCGTAGAGATCGATCGCGGGTAAAAGAATCATCGCTTCTCCCTGCTCCTTCGCTACAGCTCGCAGAACGCTCTGAGGATATTCAGCCCCACCTTGCCGCTCTTTTCCGGATGAAACTGGCAGCCGAGCACGCTTTTACTGCCGGCCGCGGCGGTCAGCTCCCTGCCGTACTCCGCCGTTGCGAGCACGGCGCTGCCGCAGTTTGCCGCATAGTAGCTGTGCACGAAGTACACGCAGTCCCCGTTCTGAATATAGCGGAACAGCGGATGCTCCGGTCGTTTCAGAATCAGCGCGTTCCAGCCGATGTGCGGCACCTTGAGCTCCACCGGGATCACGGGCCGCATATCGACCACGTCCCCGGCGATCAGGCCTAGGCCCGCATGCTCGCCGTATTCGAAGCTGCGCTCGAAGAGCAGCTGCATGCCGAGGCAGATGCCCAGGATGTATTTGCCCCTCTGCGCCTGCTCGGTCACGACCCGGTCGAGCCCGGAAAGGCGGAGCTTGTCCGCCGCGTCCCCGAACGCGCCGACGCCGGGCAGGATGATCCGGTCTGCGCGCCGGATCTCGTCCGCGTCCCCGCTGACGACCGCGTCCGCGCCGATCATCCCGAGCGAGCTCTTCAGGGAAAACAGGTTGCCAACCCCATAATCGACGATCGCGATCACGCCAGCACTCCTTTGGTGGACGGGATTTCGTCCGCGCGCAGCGGATCGACGCGCACCGCCTGGCCGAGCGCATGCCCGAAGGCCTTGAACATCGCCTCGACGATGTGGTGCGAGTTCTCGCCGTCCATCTGTTTGATGTGCAGCGTCACGCCCGCCGTGCGCGCAAACGCGAGGAAGAACTCCTGCGTCAGCTCCGTGTCGAACGTGCCGATCTTCTGCGACGGGATCTGCGCCGCAAACCTTACATACGCCCTGCCGGAGCAGTCCAGCGCGCAGAGCACGAGCGCCTCGTCCATCGGCAGGAGCATGCTTCCGTAGCGCGTGATTCCCTTCTTCTCGCCGAGCGCCTGCCGGAACGCTTCGCCGAGCGCGATGCCGACATCCTCCACGCTGTGGTGATCGTCCACATTCGTGTCGCCCTTGCAGGAAACGTTCAGGTCGAACCGGCCGTGCCCGGCAAAGAGCGTGAGCATGTGGTCGAGAAATCCCACCCCGGTTTTCACGTCGCTTCTGCCGCTTCCGTCGAGGTTCAGCGTGAGCGCGATATCCGTTTCGTTCGTCTTCCGCCTGATTGTTGCACTTCGCATGGTTTCAGCACCCTTTCTCGCTTAAGATCGCTTCGATCGCTGTCAGGAGAATGTCCATCTGTTCCTTCGTTCCGACGGTGATGCGGCAGAAGTTTGAAATCCGTTCCTTGTCGAAATGCCGCACCAACACGCCGCGCCGCTTCAGCGACCGGTACAGCTCGCCGCCCTCGACCGCGCCGTTGCCGGCGAAAAGAAAGTTCGCGCTCGACGGCAGAACGGTGAACCCAAGCTCCGTCAACCGTTTGGCGGCGTACGCGCGGTTTTCCTTGATCGTCTCCGCGTTTTTTGCATAATAGCCGCCGTCGCGGATCGCGGCGACGCCCGCGGCCTGCGTCATGCGGTTGACGTTGTAGGGGTTGACCGAATACTTGACGGTGTTCAGGTCGCGAATCAGCGCCTCGCCGCCGACCGCGAACCCCAGCCGCGCGCCCGCCAGCGAGCGGGATTTGGAAAACGTCTGGATCACGAGCAGGTTGTCGTAGCGTTTGGTCAGCGGCACGCAGCTTTCCCCGCCGAAGTCGATATACGCCTCGTCGATGATCACCACGCCGTCCGGGTTGGATCTGACGATCTCCTCGATCTCCGGCACGCCGATGCAGATGCCCGTCGGCGCGTTCGGGTTGGCGATTATGATGTTTTCATTCCGTCCGCAGTAGTCCCGGCAGTCCACCGAAAAATCGTCCTTCAGGGGGACTTCATGCAGCGGCACGCCGCAGAATTCTGCGTAGACGGGATAAAATCCGTAGCTGATATCCGGCGCGGCGAACGGATGCCTTTCGTCGCCGAACGCAAGAAACGCAAAGTAGAGGATCTCGTCCGACCCGTTGACCGGCAGGACGTTCTGCGGCCGTACGCCGTAGAGCTCCGCCGCCGCCGCTTTCAGTTCCGTGCACTCGGGGTCGCAGTAGAGGTTCAGGCGCTTTGCTTCGCGCTGTGCCGCCTCGATCACCTTCGGCGAAGGCGGAAACGGCGACTCGTTGGTGTTGAGCTTCACATACCGCTGGTCGCGGGGCTGTTCGCCCGGCGTATACGGTGTGAGCGCCGCGAACTTTTCACAAAAAAACCGGCTCATTTCATTCCTCTCCGAAGCGGATCAGCGCCGCGCGCGCATGCGCTTCCAGCCCCTCCGCGCGGGCAAATACCGCGATTTTTCCGCTCAGCCTGCCCAGCGCCTCCGGCGTATAATAGGTGTACTGCGTTTTTTTGATAAAGTCGTCCACGCCCAGCGGGCTGGAGAACCGCGCCGTGCCGCCCGTCGGCAGCGTGTGGTTCGGTCCGGCCAGGTAATCCCCCAGCGACTCCGGGCAGAACGCCCCGAGAAACACAGACCCGGCGTTTTTCACCCGGTCCAGATAGGGTTCCGGCTTGTCCACACAGAGCTCGAGGTGCTCCGGCGCAAGCTCGTTGGCCAGATCGACGACAGAATACAGGTCGTCCATGACGACGATCCGGCCGTTGTTTTCGATCGACGCGCGGGCGATCTTTTCGCGCGGGAGCGTTTTCAGCTGCCGCTCCACCTCATGCGCGGTCTTTACCGCAAACGCCCGGCTGTCCGTGATCAGAACGGCGGTCGCCAGGGTGTCGTGCTCGGCCTGGCTTAACAGGTCCGCCGCGACGAACGCCGGGTTCGCCGTTTCGTCCGCGATGACAAGGATTTCGCTCGGTCCGGCGATCATGTCGATCGCCACGCGCCCGAACACCTGGCGCTTTGCCTCGGCGACGTATGCGTTGCCCGGGCCGACGATCTTATCCACCTTGGGCACCGTTTCCGTCCCGTACGCCAGCGCCGCGATCGCCTGCGCGCCGCCGGCCCGGAAGATGCGGTCGACCCCGGCGAGCTTCGCCGCCGCGAGGATCGGCGCGGCGATCGTGCCGGATGCCGACGGGGGCGACACCATCACGATTTCGCCGCAGCCGGCGAGTTTCGCGGGGATCGCATTCATAAACACCGTGGAGGGATAGCTTGCCGTACCGCCGGGGATATACAGACCCACCTTTTCGATGGGCGTGATCTTCATCCCCATATATACGCCGTTTTCTTCTTCCAGCCGGAACCCCTCCCGGACCTGCATGGCGTGGTAGGCGCGGATATTCTCCGCCGCGGTCCGCATCGCATCGAGCAGCTCGGCCGGGAGTTCGGCAAGCGCGGACTCCGTTTCCTCCCTGCTGACCTCGAGCGACTTAAGCTCGGCCCCGTCGAACTTCCTTGCATAGGCAAAGAGCGCCGCGTCGCCGTTTTCTTTAACGTCCCGGATGATATCGGAAACGGCCGGCCCGACGCCGCCGTCCCCGAAGCCGCGTTTGAAGAGTCCCTCTTTCTGCGCTTCGCCGCCGTTTATAATCCGCATGCCGAATCCACGACCTTCCCAATGCTTTTGCACAGCGTCTCGATTTCCCTGCTCTTGAACTTGAAGCAGGCCTTGTTGGCGATCAGCCGCGCGCTGATCGGCGCGATCGTCTCCAGCGGTGCGAGGCCGTTCTCCTGCAGCGTCTTTCCGGTTTCCACGATATCCACGATCACGTCGGACAGCCCGAGGATCGGCGCCAGCTCCACCGAGCCGTTGAGCCGGATGACGTCGATGCTGCGGCTCATGCTTTCGTAATACGCCTTGGCGACGTTTGGAAACTTCGTCGCCACCCGCAGCGTACGCGCGTGGTCGTCGCGGAAGTTCTTCGGCCCGGCGACGCACATCCGGCACGTCCCGATGCGCAGATCCAGAAGCTCGTAGACGTCCGGCGCGTACTCCATCAGGATATCCTTGCCCGCCACGCCGACGTCGGCGGCGCCGCGTTCCACGTAGATCGCAACGTCGGAAGGCTTCACCCAGAAGTAACGGATGCCGGCCGCCTCGTTTTCAAAGGTCAGTTTTCGGTTTTCCTCTTTCAGCGCGGGGCATTCGTACCCCGCCGCCTCGAAGATACCGTATACGCTCTCGCCCAGCCGCCCTTTCGGCAGCGCGACGCTGATCGTCCGCTTCATTCGTTCACCGCTTTCTGATCCAGCCGGACCACCTGCCTGCAGGTCAGACCGGAATCCGCATCGCGCTGCACGCGCAGGGAACGAACGGACGTTCTGAGCGACTCCACCGTCCGGATCAGCGTTTCGGGGTCGGTCGTATCGTCGTAGATCACGAGCGTATCCACATCGTATTCCGGTTTCGGCTCCAGAAGGCGCTCGAGCTGGTCGAGGTAGACCGCAAAGCCGATCGCCTCCCCGCTTCTGCCCATCCGCGCCATGAGGTTATCATACCGCCCGCCGGAGAGCACGCCGCTCGGAATGCCGTCCACAAAGCCCTTGAAGATCAGGCCGTTGTAATAGTCCATGTCGTTGACGACGGAGAAATCGAGGTTCACGTTTTGAATGCCATAGAGGCCCAGCAGTCTGCCGATTTCGCGCAGTTCGCCGACCGCCGGCGCGCATTCTTCCGGCAGGCCGAGTTTTTCCACCTCTTCGAGCATGGGACAAAGCGGACCGTAGACGGAAACCAGCGCCCGAAGCAGCCGCTCCGACTCCTGCGAAACCGAGAATTCGCCGCAGGCGGCACCGAGGCCGTGCAGGTTCTTTTCGCCGATCGCCGCGAGAATCCGCGCGCGGGCTTCGTCGTCCAGCCGTTCGCGCGCCAGTATGCCGGAGATCACGCCGATGTCGGAAACGTCCAGCGCATACGCCGGGGAGATCATCTCCAGGCTCCTTGCCGCCAGCATCAGCACCTCGCCCGTGGCGTAGGCGTCGACCTTTCCGATGCACTCCAGCCCGGTCTGCATGATCTCCTGAAAACCGTAGGCGTTCCTCGGCACGCGGTAGACAGTTTCCGTGTAATAGACCTTGTTCGTCCGCCCGTCGTCCTTTGTGTTTTTGACAATCGAGAGCGTGATATCGGGCTTGAGCGCCATGAGCTTCCCGTCGACGTCGGTGAACGTCAGGATCTGGTCGCCCGGAAGAAACTTTTTATTCTGCACATACAGGTCGTACTCCTCGAATTTACTGACCCTGTACTGAAGATATCCGCAGGACTGATACAGCGCGCGCAGGTCGAACCCGATGCGCTCGTTTGCCGTCAGAACTTCCGCTTCCATTCTCTTTCCCGCTTTCCTGCGGACGGCGTCGTGTCGGCCGGCCGCCGCCATGTCTCATTTTTTCCCGGCGCGGTTTTGCTGAATACCGTCCCGGAGATTTACGATTTAGTATTTTATCACTTCTCCGCGCTAAAGTAAATAGCTTTTTAAACAATTTTTCTGTCCCGCGTCCGGCGCGAAGGCGCGTTTAGCATGCCGCCATACCGCGGATGCCCGGATACCCCGCGGCAAAGCCGGGCCGTCCGCAAAACGGATGTCCACGCCGGGATCGGTCCATGGCTCCCGCGCCCGGCAGGAAAAACGGGCGCCCTGCGCCCGCCGTATCCGCGCCGGCTTGGATTTACTGGCTGATGATCATCTTTGTCAGCGCGTCGACCTTTCCGTAGACGATCATCCGGTCGCCTGCAAACACCTGTGTGCCGGCCGTCGGAAAATCGATGACTTCGGAACCGCGGTCGATCTTCAGAACCTGTATGAAGTGCTGCTTTAGGTGGACTTCGCTGAGCGTTTTATTGCAGATGAAGCTGTCCGTATCGACGATCAGTTCGTAGATGCTGAAGTCCGGGCTCAAATTCAGCAACTGTTCGATCCTGCCGCCCGAATTCATCTTCTTGATCTTGTTTTTCAGCAGCTTTTCGGTGATCCGCCCGAAGCGCTCGGAGAGATACCTGCTCTGCGTCACGGCGATTACAAAAAGAATCATGCAGGCCACGGCGATGGAAATGCTCAGCACGTTTTTCGGCGCGTTGGTCAGCACGTTGAACAGCAGCGTGATCAACGTGATCTGGGCAACATAGCTTACGATCATCAGGATGCTTGCGATTTTCCGCCGGACGGGGTGCTGAACGATGAGCTCCGATTCGCGCGTCGTAAATCCCGTGTGCGTGAGGATGGAGATGATCTGGAACCTCGCCTTGCTCAGCTCCAGGCCGGTCAGCTTCATCACGATCGAAAGAATTTCGATGAGCAGCCAAAGCACGATCATAAGAATCAGAAATATGATAAGACTCATGCCGTTCTTCGCGGGAGATGTTCCATCACAAATCCCGCGCCCCTTTCCGAAAGACTGGCGGACCTTGCCGCGCCGATCGCCGCCGCATCCTGTCGTCCGTTTCCCGCCGGACAAACGATCCCCGACTATTTCTATTGTAACGGATCGCTTTGGTACCTGGCAACCGGAACCGCATCCGGACCCGCCGATCTTCCGGTTTTCTTCCGCGCATTGCATGGAAATGCAATATTCTCAGCCTGTCGGAATCGTCTTTTGGATCGTTCGGAACCGCAGGACGAGCGTCCGAACGCAAAACACCCGCCGGAAAGGGTCGCTTTTTGTGGATTTTTGTTTCGTTCCGCCTATGCCGTTGCGTTTTCCGCTCGCCGCCCGTATACTGTTTATGCGAAAGGAAGTGGCGAATATAATCCGTTTTATTCCGCGCGAAAAACTGAGCCGGAAGGCCAGGCGCGAACTGGACCAAGCCAAAAGGCAGACGTGGGGACCGGTCAGTCCGGTGACCCGCAGGATGGAAAGCAAAAAACGTTATAAACGCAGAAAGCCCTCGCGCTGGACGGATCCCGACAGCATGGGGGCTTTTCTGATTCCGCTTTTTGATTCAGATTCACCAACCCGTTGAATTATTTCCACACCTCCGCCGGCCGGGCGGACTGCGGCGAACCCGTGTCCCGGCAGGGCGGCGCACAAAACAACAATTCCGTAAACATTTCATTTTTATGGGTGCATTTTTATATTCATTTAGGTTTCGTCTGATTCAATCACAAAAAGGAGTCAGGCTGCTCTTCAGGTTCGGTATGGTTTTCCGTCACGCATGAACTGACCGTTTATGCGCTGGAATCAATCGCACATAACCGACGGTATTGCCGCCATTCCAGCTGCGCGGAGGAAATCCGGCTTCAGGCCATCGTGTTTCATTCGCCGTTCATGAAGCATCTGTACCGGAAAGGCTGGGAGGATGAATCCCACGCAACCATGCGCTTCGACGACTGGTCGGGCGGCGGGGCCTCGCTCCACGTACTCACGTACGCGGATTATAACATGCTTCGTCCTTCGGGATGCTGTCTGCAAGGAAATCTGACAAGGCCATGCGTATGCCGGCCCAAACACCCTAGGTAAGAAAGCGATTCCTTACATAATACGCCGTTCATTATCGGCCGCTGCCGAAAAAGCAGACGGTAATCTGATCGTCGGGAGAACACGCCGATGCCGTTCCGAAAGGAAATCCGAAGGACTGGCGGCAGTCCTTCGAAAGAAAAAACCAAATCGATTCGCTGCGGATTGTTCGGCAAGTGCTGTATCGTCCTGGTGATCCTTTTCGTCCTTTCTCTTATTCCGGTGTTTTCCGTCGGGGTTTATGACCGGGTTTACAGCGACGACTATGATTACAGCCAGTTTACACAAAACGTCAGAGCGGCCGGCGGCTCAATAGCGGAAACGCTGTCCGCAGCGGCCGATGCCGCCGCTTACACCTATGAAACCTGGCAGGGAACCTACAGCGCGGCGTTCCTTTTTGCCCTTCAGCCCGCCATATGGGGCCAGAAGTGGTATGCCGTTACGCCGATCATCCTGATCGGAACCCTTGTCTGCGGCCTTGGCTGGTTCCTCCACAGCTTCTGTCTGTATGTCCTGCGGTCCGATCGGCGGACATGGCTGTTTACCTGGATGACCGCGTCGATCCTGTGCATTCAGTTCCCGCGGGATGCCAGCGAGGGATTTTATTGGTATAACGGCGGGATGTTTTACACGTTTTTCTTCGGATTGTTTTTTATCTGGATGGGCCTTGCCGTCGGCACGATGTTCAAGCCAGCAATCCGCAGGGCGAATACCCTGCTCCGCACCGTGCTGATGGTGCTTTTAGGCGGGATCATTGCCGGAGGCAATTATCCGACGGCGCTGCTCTTCGGCATCGTTCTGCTTTGTTTTCTGGGCTGGAGCATCCTGAAAAACCGGCGCATGGTCCTACCGTTTCTTCTCACGCTGGCGATATTTGCCTGCGGGTTTACCGTCAGCGCACTTGCGCCGGGAAATGCGGTGCGGCAGGCGCTGCTGCAAAAACTCGGCCCCGTCAGCGCGATTGCATCGGCTATTGCGGGAACGCCGAAACGAATGGCAGGACAGCTTCTGCGCCATCCCGGAGCAGCGGCGCTGCTTTTATTGGTGTGGGCGCCGTTCTCCGTTGTGGCCCTTCGCAGCAGTCAGCGACGGTTCCGCTTTCCCTGGCTTTTGCCAATCCTCTCCTGGCTCATCCTGGCTGCTCTGTTTACCCCTTCGTTTTACGCTATGAGCAGCGCCGGGCCGTATCGGCTCTGGAATATCGTCATCTTCATGTTTTACCTTCTTTGCATGGCAAATATCTGCTGCGTGATCGGCTGGATAAAAAGCAGGTTCCCAACCGGATATGCAAAGCTACAAGGGTTCCTTGTCAAAAGAAAGAAATGGGCGCCGCTCTACCTTCTTTGCATCGTGTGCGCGGCGATTCTGCTGAGCGGGGTCGGCCCGTCCATCGTGATTGAGCGCGAGAGCGGCACAAGCGTGCGCGCCG
This sequence comes from uncultured Oscillospiraceae bacterium, assembly GCA_964541465.1. Classification (GTDB taxonomy): domain Bacteria; phylum Bacillota; class Clostridia; order Christensenellales; family CAG-138; genus UBA7703. Next base: position 401 of record CAZIQO010000061.1, on the reverse strand, counting down.
CGGAGGCAATACTCGACGGAAGCGCGCAGGAATACGCAAACGCGTTTGATCGCGAGGTCGAGTCGATTGAGCGCTCCACCGATGAAACGGTAAGTGTGTCTCCCATTCCGCAGCCGGATTCGATTCTTCCGGACGGCGATATTACCCGCTATCTGAAAATCAGCAACGAGCCGGCGCTGTGGTTTGATAAAACGCTGATTGCGGAAGAATAAAAAAGAGAGCTTCTCCGTTTGGTCCCGCTCTCCGCATCCCGAAAGTTCTTTTGCCTCCTTTTCTTACAAGAAAAGAAAGGAGAGCGCCTCTCCGTTCCGCCCCACTCTCCACATCCCGTTAGTTCTTTTGCCTCCTTTTCTTACTTTAGGTTTACAATTCAAGTGCAACAAAAAGGGCGACACACAGAA
>CAZIQO010000060.1:0-18687 GCA_964541465.1 uncultured Oscillospiraceae bacterium | reverse complement strand
AAAAGCCCTAAATGAAAGGGGTTTCTGGTATTAAGAAGCAGTATTTATTATCAAAAGTCTTAAAGCGGTGAACTGGCTTTGGCACGAATCTGGTTGGGCCTGGCGTTTGGAAATCCTCTCTGCTATGTGAATACTAAACAATCTATTTGTATGGCTGACTCTGTATCTTTCATTATGCATAACGCTTCTATATCCAAAATCGATCTTGGAGACGGTTATGGTTTAGCAGCTATATGCTGTGTGCAATCCGCACTCCACAAACGCAAATATATATTATATAATAATAAAATACATTGCTTCCTGCCAGAAAAAACCGGAATTAAAAAAACCCGCCACGGTTGAAGTCTTTGCGGCCTTTTCCAATGCAAAAGGACGCGGACAATGCCGTCACATGACGCACGGAAATCACTTTTCAGGCAACGGTAATTACAATTAACGCTGCCCAATATGAAAAGGATGTTAGGATGGATGAATCAAAACGACCCGCGGTGCCGCTGTACAACGGGGAATATTTTGCCGACGCGCTGGGACTGGAACAATCGGACGGAATCTTTCGCGAGGTCTTCGGCCTGCTGGGAAGCTATACCGGCAATCGGTACGGCATGACCCCCGACGAGCTTTTTGAACTGGATGCGGAGTAGCTTTCGATATGAAGACGACGATCTGACGTATGGCAAAGAATTCATCAAGGCGGACATGTCTTCATTTGAGCAGGAACTCCTGATCGAAGAATACCCATCGGCAATCTGCACAGGGCCGGACGGCTGGGTGTACTTCACCAAATACTCCGACGATCTGGCATGGTACTTCATGGACGCGGATGGGAATGTTAGGGAGATAGGTTGAATGCATGTCGGTTCCGGCATGAGATTTTTTTGAACCTTATATGCAAACGTATAAGGCGCGCGACTTCGTGACACCGCTCACCTCCCTTTCTCGCCCACTGGGCGCGCTCGCCTCGGCTATGTCGCCTGCGGGGACAGACAGCGGAACTCGGGGCGCGCGACCGCTCCGCATTTGCTCGCGGTGCCCGTGCGCTCGTACGCGGCTGAAAACGATTCACCGGATCATTTTTCTGATCTGCCCCCGATATCTGGGCCGGAAACATTGTTAGTAAAACAGGGATTCCAGGCAGCAACAGGTGCTATGGTTGTGGGGACGGCATGGTGTCAAATATTTCGCCATTCAGAAATTCATCAGGCATACATGCGTTGAAACTTTCAATACAATCATTCTCCCATGGATTGCCCGATTTGATATAGGCCGTTATGAATGGAGTCTGCATCGCCCAGCCATCTGCGAATGCAATTTGCAGTGAATTCGCTGCCGTTATCGCTTCCCATATATTCGGGGACCTTGCGGGTCAGCATGAGACAGGACAGCGCCTCGATGACATCGTTTTCCGCCAGCTTCGGCGCGGCGCATTGGCAAGGCATTCATGGGTGTATTCGTCGAGGATATTTATAAAGCGAATTTTTCTGCCATCACGGGCTCGATCTTCTACAAAACCACAACTCCATATGTCTTATGTTCCGCTTTCAAACGGGTGTAACTACCGTCGGCAAGCCAAAGCCTACGCTTTTTCACCTGCTTTTTCGGCAATTACAGGCCTTCCTCGCGCCAGATGCGTTCGACTCTTTGCAATTTCGGGAGGCCGCTGTAGCTGCCAAGATGGAGAAATGTGCGGGCTGCGGCAAATTTGGTTTTGCATCTCTACCCACTTTGTGTTATTGTTAAGCGGCGAAATCGCTTGATAGCGTTTTAGCTGGAGCGGCAGGCCTATGGAGCAGATTCAGACGCAAATGAAAAAACAAAATCCGGCGCGGCGTAAACTGCTGCAGCGCATTCTGGCGGTCGTACTTGCGTTCGCCATGGTGCTGTCGGCATCGCTGCTGCTGCTTACCAGGATCGTGCAGCCGGAAGAAGAGACGATTTCACAGAGTACCGCGGACAGTGCGTACCAGGCGTTATCCGATGACAGCGCGTATTTGTCCGCGTCCACGGCGGAGCGCGTACGCATGCTGCTACGCGAGATAGGCAGGCAGCCGAAGACCGCGGAGGAATTCGAGCAGGTTGCGTCCATGTACGTGGGCCGGGGCGATTATGCGGAGGCGGCGGTGCTGTACCAAAGCAGCATTGATGCGACCGCCGCGGACGATACGGACGCGCTCTCCAGTCTCGAACTCAAGCTTGGGTCCGCCTATGTGCTCAGCGGCGATATGGAACGCGCGGAGGTTTGCTACCAGCAGGCGCTGGACTACGACAATACCTTATACCTTGCGAATCTGCTGCTTGCGCAGATCTATTACGAAGAGGAACAATATGAAGAAGCGGCGGCGCAGATCCGCGCATATCTGCAGCTCGTGCCATACGATACGGACAACCGTACCCTGCTTGGTAATCTTTACGAAGAGATGCAGCAGTACGACAATGCGCTCGGCGAATATCTTGCGGCGTACCAGCTCACGAAAAGCGCGACGGACTGCATGAACGTTGCGCGCGCGGCACTGCTGAGCGGCAACTTTACGTTGGGCGATCGGTATTTGTCGGTCTATCTGGAAGAGAACGAAGACCCGGATGGTTCCGTCCACTACCTGCTCGGCGCGTCGCAGATGGGGCAGGAGAATTATGCGGCGGCGCAGGAGGACATGCTGGAAGCGATCACGCTGGGCTACCCGGATGCGGCGGACTGTTATGTGCAGCTGACGCTATGCACCTATATGCAGGGCGACTATGCAAATACCCTGGTATATGGCGAGCAAGCCGAAGCGCTCTGGGAAACGCCGAGCGCAGAATGCCTGCAGCGCATGGGGCTTTCTCAAATGCAACTGGGAGAATACGAGTCTGCAGTCGGATACCTGAGGCAAAGCGCGGAGGCGGATCCGACGCTGACTGAGAACTACTATTATATTGCCACCGGATGCTTATTAGCCGGAGATTACGAGGGGGCGCGAAGCGCATACGGTACCGCAATCGAAAACGGGTACCTGCTACAGGAATGCTACTATAATCGCGCCATCTGCTGCCTGCAGCTGGCGGACTATGAAGACGCCTTAACGGATCTGCTGGCCTGCCTTGACGCGGGCGAGGACGAAACGATTATAACGTCCGCACGTGAGATTTTGGAACAGCTCGGCGTCCAGTTCCCTGCCGAATAAACGTGATGGTGGTGGGCGCACACCCCCCCGTCCACACAACATACAACCCCAAAATTCGCGGTTCAGGGGTGTATGACGGCTGGCTGGTAAATGATACGATTGACGTGCATAACGGCTAAAAGAACTTAATGGACACCAATCGAGCCATCGAGCCATTGAAATTCAGCGCATATGCAGACTCCAAAGAATTATGATGCAATTTATTGCAGATTTTGAAACAAGCAAATGAAAATATATATAGTTCGCCTGATACATATTGACTTTGCTTGGCGATTTTGTTATAAGTTAGTTGTTATTTTGTGTTCCTTCCGTTCGTATATATAATCGACATTTAAGCATCTGAACCGACCGACAGGCCAGGAAGGGGAAATGCCTTGAGTTGGCAAACCGTCAGGCAATCAATACGCAAAAAATGGATGCGAGTTTTACTCGCTCTTTTGTTGGTGTGCCTGATGGTTTTTGTTTTGCCTTGGAGCAAATATGCCTTGGCGGAAACAAGCGAAACCGACGAGGACAGCGACTCTTCCGATGTTACAACGACCGAAACGACGGCCGATCCGGGTCAGGCGCAGATTACGGAAATACTGGAAGGCCCCGATTACGAGGACGCGCTCGAAAACAGCACCGAAAGCGAGCAGGCGGAACTGACCTTCGGCAACGACGTGATCGTCGAGGACACCACCAACACCGAGGGCGGCGAATCGACGAAGGAGGATTTCGACGTCGAGGCCAATAAGGCCAATATCGACGAGAGCAAAACGACTTCGGTCACGAATCCCGACGCGTGCAACGCAATTCAAAAAGCGGTGGATGCGGCGCTTGAAAGCATTGAAGCCGACACCAAGAGCATTACGATCACGGTCGACGCCGGCACCTACAGCGGCGATATCATCATCAGCAGCGTGGCGAAGAAGACGGCCACGACGACGACCACCTACATGGATTCCGAAGGAAACGTGCTGGGTACGGTCGATACCGTCGAAGAATTGCCCGAAGTCGAATATATCATTCCAGAAGATTTCGTGCTTAACATCGTCGCATCCGATGCGGGCGACAGCCTGACGGACTCCGCAGGCGGTGTCCAGATCGAGGGCAACATCGTCATCGACGATATCAACGTGCTGCTGGCGGGGTTGTATCTTTCGCTCAACAGTACGATTAAAGTGCAGAATACCACGGATGGTGATAACCCGGAGGTGGAAATTTACGGCACCACCGAGGACGATACCATCCAGATAACCGTCGAGGGACAACAGACTGCGGGAAGCGACAACGAGGAGACCTCCGTTGCCGTGTACGGCGGCGACGGGCAGGATACCATCTCCCTGACCGCAGGCTCTGCGGCCGACGTGGAAATCTACGGAAACGCCGGCGATGACGAGATCTCCGTTACGGGAGGCGACGCACTGGACGCAGACAGCCAGACCACGGTCAACGTCTACGCCGGCGCGGGATGCGATCTTGTCAATGTCGATGCTCAGTCTGCAAATACGATTCATGAACTCAACGTGTACGGCAACAGCGACACGGCGGACAGCCCCGAAACGGACCGCCTGAATCTTACCGGCACGCTGAAGGACACGACGACGCCCGCGTCCGGGATCTCCACCGACGCTGCAAGCGGCGTGACCACCATTGATCTTGAGCACGAAAACGGCATCATCCAGATCATAAGCCGTGGGTTTGAAACGTTTACCGACGCGCTTGCCAACAAGCCGACGCAGACGCTGACGCTGTCGGACGCGACGTATAGCGGAAGCAGCTATACGTTTAGCCTGACCGGCGGAAGTTTCTTCAATTATATATATAAAGCCGCGGATGAGGAAGTCATCGACTTTATAATCGGCGGCGGCGGGTTGCTGACCAGTTTTACCATCAATGGTGACGGCGATCTTTCGATTCGCTCGCTGCAGGCGTCGACGGCCAGCATCAAACTGACAGGCGATACGGTTACGATTCAGGATGCTGGCGACGGCGTCGAGCTTTCCGCGGCGAACCTCGAAGTGACCGCAAAGAACATTCTCGTGCTCGGCGATATTCAGACGACCGGGAACGTGCTGCTCACGGCATCCGACGACGACGTACAGATTGACGTATCTACTCCGCAGGTGATCGACGACCTCGGCCTGAGCACAAGCGCATCCGGCAGCTTCTTCGATTGCAGCGCCGGCTCCGAAGTCACCGTCAGCGGGTCCATTCACGCGGGCGGCAGCGTGGATATGAAGGCCACCACATCGCAGACCCGTTCCCTGCTGGATCTGACCGTCGACAGCATCAACGACGGCACCAATCTGCTGGACGACCTGAACTTCCTCAATGTGAAGGTCGGCAACGCCGACATTAATATTTCCGGCATCGTGATTGCCGGAGGATCTGTGTCCGCTGCCGCATCGAGTACGATCAAGTTCACCGTTACCGGCGCAAGCTTGGGGACATTCAACGTGCCGCTGTCGCTTTCCATTGCCGTGACCGATGTCAATGTCATCGTGACCGGTACCGTGGAAGCCGGCGGCGATATTGATTTCAACGCCGAATCCAACGTCGATATCAACACCACCGCCACCACCGGTTCGCTGCCCGTGACGCTGGCCGTCTCCGTCGCGGTCGTGGACTGCCACGTGACCGTCGGCGACGATACGGTCGGCAGCACGTCCGTTATCTCGACGGACGGCAACATCCAGCTTTCCGCCAAGGCGACGACCGAAATGAAGACCAAGGCCGGCCGCGGCGCGAGCGCCACCGGTACCATCAGCGGCTACTTCGCCGTTGGCGTTGGCGTTCAGGACGTGTCCGCCAGCATCGCCGGCAATGCGACCGTAAGCGCGGAAAACGGCAGCGTCAGTGTAGATTCGACCTCCGTGGAAAACGCGACGACCGAGGCGCTTTCTGCAAAACCGGAAGACAGCGATACCGAGGACAGCGGCGAGCAGAGCACCCTGAGCAGCATCAAGACCACGATCGTTTCTCTGATCAAGCAGGTCGGCACTTCGCTCGGCACAAAGCTTGGAATCGTCACCCAGTCCATCGAGGGAAAGAGCCTTGCCATCACGATCCCCGCAACGACAAACGGCACCGTCTCGGCGCTGAGCAAAGCCGACGAAGGGGACACGGTCACCGTAACCGTAACGCCCAATAGTGGCTATAAGGTGTCGCAGGCATACGCCAAGTATCTGCCGGAGGGTGCAGCAGCATATTCGACGGTTGCACTGACGGGCGACGGAAACGGGAATTATACGTTTACCATGCCCGCGTCCGATGTCTCCATCGTCGTCACGTTCGAACGCAAGACGGCTGCGGATCTCGGCGTGACCGAGACCGAGTACGCCAGCCTCTTCGATGATGACGGCACGTTCACGGGAACCGACGACACCGGCGACGACTCGACCGCGGACCCCATGGAAGAGCAGGAGGAGGACGACCTCGGCATTACCGATTTGTTCGACGAGGGCACCAGCGGCGCGGAGGCGACCGATTCAAACCTCGCTACCACGGATTCCACCTCGGCTGACGCAATCAGCATTGAGACAAGCCAGACCGACGGCGGTTCGATCCTGACCGACGTAACGAAGGTGGATGCCGGCAAGAGCGTAAAGATCACCGTCAATCCTTCTGCGGATCATCAGCTTAAAGAGGGTTCGCTCAAGATCACCTATACAAAAACCGATACGAGCACCACGCCCGCCACCACCGGTGAAGCGGTGATCGTGGTGAGCGCGAACGAAAGCGGCGAGTTCATCTTTACCATGCCGTCCGATGTCGACAGCTCGCAGAAGATCACGCTCTCCGCCGAATGGGAAGAAATAGAGAGCGGAACCACGCCGCAGAACACGGGAACGAAGACGTCCAACTCCTCGGTCCAGCTGACCGGAGCGCTCTCCGTTGCGGTGATTGTCAACACCAACAACGCGTTGATCGATACCACCGGAACGGTTCGCGCGATGAACGTCGGCGTGAAGGCGGAAGGCACGACCACCTCCGCCGCGACGGCCGATGCAACGGACGGTTCCGAGGAGGCGGAAGAGGATAATACGGACGTGGCCGGCACCACCTCCGCGGGTGCCGTCGCGACCACCGGCGCACAGTGGGTGGCCGGCAAGGACTGCATCATTCATATCAGCGACTCCGTCAACGGATCGATCGGGTTCACGGCCGATGCAGAGAGCAAGAGCACGAAGGACGCATCCGGCGTTTACACCAAGTATGCGTTCCTGGTTGCTGCCGCGCCGGGCTATGAGCTGGCCAAGGACACTGCGGGGCAGGCCGGCGTAACGGTGACCTATACGAAAGAGGACGGCACGGCGGGCACCGCCACGCTTACGTTGACCGACGGTTATGTCTATCTGGAATTTGCATCTCTCGAAGGAGGCTATAAGCAGGGCACCGAATTTCTGCTCAGCCCGACGTTCGTGCTGTCGGAGGGCAGCACCGCGGGTACGGACGTTACCGTAGCCGGAACCTATGTGTCGGGCACCGAAAACACGGTGATGATCAGCGGCACGACGAACGGCACCATCGATTTTGCGAGCAGCGCATCCTCCCTTGCCACAAAGACGTATGCGTTTACGGTGACGCCTGCAACGGGCTACAAGCTCGAGAGTACGACCGAAGCGGCCGCTGGCACGACACCGGCGACGACCACGTACGCCATCACCTATTCCTATACCAAGTCGACCGCCGGTTCGGCCGACACCACCGTTACGGTGAACCTGACATCGGACGGAAAGGGAAACTACTATTTTAAGCTCGACGATCTGACGGACATCAAGGCCGGAACAAGCGTCGTCGTCAGCGCGGTGTTCGTCGAAGACACGCGCGAGGTCGTCGTCGCGGACGTGACCAACGGCACGGTCACGGTCGTTCAGAGCGATACGACCGATACCGAATCGACTGATTCGACGGTCTATAACGCCAAGGCCGGCGATACCGTAAGCTTTACCGTGGAAGCGGCCAGCGGCTATAAGATCGGCTCCGTGTTCCTCTCCTACACCGACCTTTCCGGCACCGCGGTGGCAAACGACACCGCTTCGGTCGTTCTGGAAAACGGCACGTATTCCTTCACGATGCCGTCGAGTAAGAGCGGCACACAGCTGACCATCCACGTGACGTTTGAGACAAAGGCGTTCGACGTCGCAATCGACAGTGCGACCATTACGGGTACGGGTGTGTCCACCGAGGACCAGACTGCGGCGAGCAGCTACGTTTCGCTCTCCGACACGAAGGCCGACCTGGGCGACACCATCACCGTCAGCATCTCTGCGGCCGGCGCGGCCAAGGGCTATAAAATTTCCAAACTTACGGTGCAGTTCCTGGACGCCATGGGCGACGAGGCGACCGAGCTTTCCGCAACGGCCGTCGCCAATTCGGACGGCACCTACAGCTTTACCGTTCCGACAGGCGAGGCGGCGGAAGCGTTCGTCGGCGGCACTGCGATCGGGTATAAGCTCGGTGTCGAACTCACCGCAAAAGCGCTGACCGTCACCATCAATACGTCCGAGCGCGGCACCGTGACCGCTTCGAATGCGAAGGCGGATGTGGGCGACGTGATTACGTTCACCGCAACGCCCGGCACGGGCTACCGCACCACGACCGATTCCGTCTCCGTCACCGTGAAGAAGGGGACGGCGAGCGTGACCAGCAACGCCGTCAAGCAATCGGACGGCACGTTCACATTCACCGTACCCGACGGGGCGACGGAGATTACCGTGACCCCCAGCTTCTCTATCGGGACCGACACCACCTCCTCCACCGGAAAATCCGCGAGCGTGGGCGTGGGCATCACCGTGGCGGTGACGAAGCACACGAATTACGCCTCGATCAAGAGCGGCTCTATCGTTGCCGACTCCATCACCATCAGCGCCGTCTCCGGTTCCGAGAAAACGGCCGTTTCTTCCTCGGCAACCTCCAAGGCCGGCTATTCCAACGCAAATATCGGCATCGGTGGCGCGATCACCATTCATGTAGCCTCCGTCAAGACGAAGGCCCGCATCTACGATACGGCCACCATCACGTTCACCGGTGCCGAAACCGATACGGACAACAAGCTGATCATCAAGGCGGAGTCCTATGTTAAGCTGGATACGGTCGCGGATGCGTCGGGCAGCACCGCCACCGGCGGCACAGCGGGCGTTGGCGCGGGCATCGCCGTGAGCGTGTTCGGCGATGACGTGATCGCGGCGGTTGCGGACGGCACGCCGTTCCTCAGCGCCGGAACCGATCCGACGAGCGGTACGCTGTTTCTGGATCAGCTCAGCATCACGGCACTGAACACGCTGAACGAAACAACGAGCGCGAAGGCCGGTTCCGCAGGCGGTATCTCCGCGACGCCCGTCCTCGCGGTGCATGTTTCCGGCGCGGATGTGCAAGCTTACCTCGGTACGTCCGCATCCGGCAACCAGACGCTGCTGAAAGTCAAAAACGACGCGCTGGTCAGCGCATCCAGCACCGTCTCCCGGCAACTGGCGGCGAACGCTTCCGCGGCGGGCGGCAACGTCGGTCTCGGCGGCAGCTTCGCCATCTCGGTCGTCAATGACAGCGCCATCGCGCGCATCAACCGCAGCATGCAGGCCAAGAGCGTCACCGTGCGCGCCAAGAGCAAGAGCACGTTGAAATCCACCTCCCGCGCGGGCGCAAACGGTTCTCCTTCCGGCGGTACCTCTTCAACAACGAGCAATGGCGGCGACGCCGCATCCGAATCCGACGACGGGTCCTCGGACGATTCATCGGACGCAGACGCACAAGCGGACAGCGCCCTTTCCAGCGGAAAGAACCTGTCCGGTTCCGTCGGCAGCAATAATACAAACGGCAGCTCGATCGGCAGCCTGACGAGCAATCGTCAGAAGGCGCAGACCAGCGAGGGCAGCGTTCAGGTTGCGGCGGGCTTTGCGCTCAACATTCAGGAGAACCGCAGCGAAGCGTATATCGGCAACGATGTGGACGTCATTTCCATTACGGCCGACGACGCCGTTACGGTTGAGGCGCTTAACCGCACCGACGCGCAGGTGGTCGCCAATGCAAGCGCGACCGAAGCGAAGGTCGGCGTGGGCGTCGCGGTATCGATCAACGTTGTCAATTATACAAATCTGGCATATGTCGGCTGGGCGGCGATCACCGCCGGCTCGCTGAACGTCACGGCCACCATCATTGAGGACGAGGCCGCCGCGGAGACGACCGACAGCGAGGACACCGAATCCACAAACTTCATCACCAATATCGTCAAGCAGCTGATTTCGGAAGCGGCGGAGGCCATGGGCCTCAGCGAGTTGTTTGCGGACGACACGAACGGTTCCGAGGCGCTCAGCGACCTGCTGGACGCGCTCGCGGAGACGATCGGAGATTTCGTGAAAAACCTGCTCGCCGGGACCGGCCTGGAGGAACTGGTCGAGGGCGATCCCGTCGAGAAGATCAGCGACAACGTCGAAGCGTTCCTGACGGCGATCGAGAGCATTCCTGCGTCCGTCAAGAGCGTAATCAATGACAAGCTCATCGAACTGGGCCTCCTGGATGCGTCCCCGGACGAGTTTTTAACCGCGATCAAAACCAATTTCACGAGCGATCTTACGGAAATTCTGGACACCGTCAAAACGGACTCGATCGAGACGCTTAAGACGGATCTGCTCGACTTTTTAAAAACCAATCTGGGCGAACTGCTCTCCGGCCTGATGCCTTCTTCCGGCACGGGCGAAACGTCTTCGTCACTGGTCACGGATCTGAATGACATCGTTCTCGACGTGTTTACGTCGGCGAAGGACAGCCTGATTTCCGCCGTGAAGGACGCCATTGCCGAAAATATCAGCCTGCTCGGTCTGGACGTGACCGCCGACGAGCTCACGATCACGCAGCTCAAGGATGCCGCAGCCGACAAGATCACGTCGATATTTACCGACAAGGTGGATGAACTCGTCGACACCCTGACCGAGGGGCTGGTCGACGTCGATCAGTTGACGGCGTTCCTCCAGGGGAATATCGGCGAAACGCTGCAGGCCAATCTGGAGTCGGCGCTGGCCGATGCGGGCAAGGCGCTGACCAACGCCGCCGTTGACGCGCTCACGACCTTCCTCGATGTGGAACTGGAGGCCGAGGAGGAACTCGCGGCGCATACGTTCGTCACCCAGGCCATTGCGGGCGCCGGCGCTTCCAATGTCGGCATCGCGGGCTCCGCGGCCATCGCCGTGATCCACGGGGATACCAGCGCGTACGTGCTGAGCGCCGATGAGGACTGGGCGGACGCGCATCCGATGGGCTGCGACATCACCATTGCGGGCGATATCGTGATCAACGCCGTATCCCGGCAGGACGAAGAAACTACCGCGTCCAGTTCCGTGGGCAGCGACGGCATGGCCGACAAGAACCTCTCCGCGGGCAGCGGCAGCGACGCCTCGGACGGCAGCGCCACCACGGACCGCAGGACCGAGGCCGTCGGAACGAGTGGTGAGGTTTCGCTCTCCGCGAGCGGCGGAAGCGCGACCCCGACACTGGTAAGCACCGGGCATTATACGGTCAAGCTCGTAGCCGACGAGGGCTATGACGTTACGGCAACGAGCGTCACCATCACCTATACAAAGGTAACGCCCGGCACGGGCGGCGACCCTGATACGGAAGAAACGGTCACGCTCACGACGCCCGTCACCGCGGTTACCGACGAGGATTACACCTACACCTTTACATTCGACCTGCCCGACGATATCAAGGACGGCACCAAGGCCGTTGCGACCGTCGACTTTGTGGAAAACCCGCATACGGTTACGACGCTGACCTCTTTCCGCGATTCGTCGAGCGCGACGGCGCCCACCCCCACGCGAAACGAGATCAATGTCGACGCGGTCGACGAGGCCAAGTGGGGCGATACCGTTCAGGTGGCCGTATACAGCGTTTCCGGCTATTCGCTCGACAAGGTCGTATATACATATACGTATGACGGCGTCGATTACGAAAAGGTGATGACGGTAAAGGACAGCTCCGTGGTCGTAAGCGGCGCGGACGTCTATCTCTTCATCATGCCCGACGCGAACGTCAGCGTCAAAGCCTACTACACCAAGCTGGCGGACGGCACGACGACCACCCAGAGCCAGACCGCAAAGACGAACTCCGGCAAATCCATCGGTGTCGGCGCGGCGTTTTCGCTCACCTACGGATACATGGACGTATGCGCGAGCATCGGCGAATGGCGCAACGTCAAGGCAGGCACGATTTCCATCACCGCAGAGGGCGTGCATGTCGGAGAGACGGTTTCCGTCAGCGGCAGCGATCCGCTGGCAGGCGATGATACGACTTCAAGCGACAGCGGTTCGACGACGAACACGAGCGAAAGCTCTTCTTCGTCCTCGACCAAAGATATCTCGCTCGACGCGTCCGCCGCCGTTAATCTGATATTCAACACGATTCAGGCCTATATTGCAAAGAACACCAATGTCGTTACTACCGGCGAGAACACAATTGAAATCGTCGAGAAGGACGACGACGGAAACGATGTGGTGACCGACCAGGTCAATCTGCTGATTCAGGCCAAACAATCCGGCGATACGCTTGCGCAGGCCAGCGGTTTTTCTGCCGGGAATTCTACCGCGGTCGGCGCGGCGGTCTCCATCAACATTCCTTCTTCCGATGTGATTGCGGGCTTTGCCGGTACGGCGACAATCAGCGGCAAGGCGCGGATTGTTTCGTATACCTATGACGAGGACGAGAGCAAGGCCATCGCCACCGCGGTCGGCGCGGATATCGACCGGTACCTGAATAAGTTTACAAAGAGCCAGGAAGCCTTCGAGACAAAGGCCAACAACCTGCTCTCCGGCAGTTACTTTGACGGAAGCAGTTCGACCACCGGAAACACGAACAATACGAACAACTCCACCGCATCCGGCATCAACAGTACGCTGAACGGCAACAGTTCAAGCGGCGGCAGCAGCGCGGGGAACAATCTCTCGCTTTCCTCCAATGCGCTCCGCACGCAGAACGTCACCGCGACCGGCACGGACGCCACGAGCAGCACGACGAGCACGGGCACGACAAGCGCGTCCAGCCTGACGGGCAGCACGGTTAGCAGCAGCAGCTCTTCGCAGAGCCAGAGCTATCAGATCGCGGCGGCCGTGGGCCTCAACATCACGAATCACACGGCGCTGGTCAATATCTCCGGTTCGCTCGAAGCAAGCGCGATTTCGATCCTTGCGGATAACGACGGAAACTTCCGCGCGCTCGGCACCGGCGCCGCCATGAGCCTAGCGAGCAACAGCAACGCCATTGCGGCGGGCGTCGCCGTCAGCGTAAACAATAATGAGGCGACGGTCACGATTTCCAACGACGCCGCCCTGCAATCGACCGACGACCTCTCCGTTTCCGCCGAACTGACGCAGAACATGGACGGCGACTACAAAGGCTACCTCGGCGCGCAGGCGCTGGCCGGCGCCGTCAGCGGATCCGGCGGCAGTTTCAGCATCGGCGGTGCAATCGCAATCATCGTAAGCAACGCCAAAACGAGCGTCAGCGTAGCGGACGGCACGGCCGCCCAGCACGCCGAACTGACGGGCTCTCGCGTATCGTTCACAGCATCCGACAAGAGCAAGCTGGCGCTTCGCGCGGGCGGTATCAGCGTCAGCAAGGGCGCGTCCGTCGGCATCGGCGCGGCGTTTGCGCTGATCTACAGCAACAATGAGATTGCGTCCACAATCGGCGATTATACGGTGATCAACGCAGAGTCGCTCGTCATCCGTGCCGAGAAGCTTCGCGTGGACACGAGCGATTACGAAAGCGCGTTCGGCATCGATACGCTCATCACCGACAGCTCCGCTCTCACCGACGAGCAGCGCGAAGAGGCGGACACCGGCATCATCGACATCCATAAGGGAGACGATGATACGAGCTACACGGTCGAGCTCAACATCAGCACCGATACGGCGCTTGAGATGATCGACCTGCTCAATTTCCTGTCATCCACAAACTACTATGCCGAGGCGATCGCGGGCTCCATTATCACGGGCGCAGCATCGGACAGCAAGGCGTCGGTTGCCGGGGCGTTTGCCATGGTGTTCTTTAACAATACCGTGGACGCCCTGATCGGCAGCAATGTCGATATCGACCTGAGCGGAAAAGACTACGACGTCTATACAAAGGACGGTACGGAATACTACGTATCCGGCGACGACGTCTATACCATGGACGATTATGGCGGACTGGTCGCGTCCGACGTTGCCAAGGCGGACTTGACGTCCAGCGGAACGCAGTATGTCGAAGGCCTGCTCCTGCTTGCGGAAAACGACGCGAACGTCCGCATCATCGGCGGCGCGTTGTCCGCCGGCAAGAGTACCGTGGGCGTTGGGCTCAACCTCGGTTTCCTGCTCAACGAGGACACCGTGACGGCCGGGGTCGGCGATAACAGCACCATCGACGTAACGGACGGCGGCTATATCCAGAACGCTTCCACCGCGGCGGACGTGATGGTCATCACGGTCGCAGGCGCGGCCAACACCAGCCCCAGCAGCACGGCGACCGTCGGCGGCGGTCTGAACGTGATCGCGACGGAAAACCGCTCGCTTGCCAATGTCGGCGCCCAGACGGTGATCCGCGCCGACGGCGATATCGAAATCGACGCAGGAAACAGCATGTCGCTGCTGCTGATCTCGGCCAGCGTTTCGGCGGCGTCCAGCGGCGTTGCCGTGGGCGGCACCATCGGCGTGGTCGTGCACCAAAGCGAGGCCAGCGTCAATATTTCGTCCGGCACCGGTTTGGCGCGCACGATCATCCAGAGCAACGCGGGCAGCGTGAACATCGCGGCAGCCAATACGGAAAACATCATCGATATCATCGCTTCGCTCTCCGGTTCCACACAGGGGACCGCAGTCGCGGGCGTTCTGGGCGTGCTGATCACGCTCTCCAAGACCAATGTCGCAATCGGCGACTATGTTTCGATTCTGGCGGCAAAGGACATCGGGATCACTACAAGCAGCGATTCCGTGCAGGTGTTCGTTTCCTTCGGCGCGTCCGGCAGTTCAAGCGGCAGCGCGGGCGGCGCGACGATTGCGGTGAGCGTGTTCGAACGCGAATCCAAGATCGATATCGGCGACTATTTCGTCGCCCGTGCAACCACGGGAGACATCTATATAGCGGCCATAGCGCGTGATGTGACCGTGCTCGTGGCGTTTGCGGCGGCGGCGTCCGCTTCCGGCAATGCGCTGAGCGGCACCATCCCCGTGGTCGTGGCCGAAAACACAGCCGGCGTCACGATCGGCGATTTTGCGGATCTGCGCGCGGGCGGTTCCATTGCGTTCGCGGGGTATCTTGAGGATACGGTCGTAGACGCGGCGGGCGGTCTCGCCCTGTCGAACGGCGTCGGCGTTGGTGCCACGATCTCCACGGCGGTTTTCAACAACAGCATCTTTGCAAACATTGGAAAGAACGCGACGCTCTACGCGGAGGGCCTGACCCCCGGCATCCGGACGCCGAATCGGGCCGAACGCAGGGGCGTAATCGTCAGCGCAACGTCCAGCACGACCATGATACTGGCCTCAATCGCGGCGGCGGCGTCCGCGGGCAGCGTGGCGTTCTCCGGCGTGATCAATACGCTGGTGGCGAAAAACAATGTGCATGCAGGCATCGACGAGGGCGCAAAGATATCCGCCGGATATGAGCTCGACGCTTCGGGAGAGCCGACGGCTACCGTGACCGGTTCGGAAAGCGACGTTATTGTAGAGGCGGACGACGACTCGCACATAGTTAACTGCGCCGGCGCGCTGGCCCTGTCGGGCGGGAGCGCGGGCGTGGGCGCGACCATCGTTTCAATCATCTTCAGTAAGACGGTCACTGCCGAGATCACATCGGCCGCAGCGATCATGGCCGCGCGGAATATCGACGTCACCGCAAACAGCAAGGACAGCCTCTGGCTGCTTGCCATCGCGTTCGGCGCGGGCAGCTCCGCCGGCGTGGCGGGCGACGTGAACGTGCTGGTCTTTAACAGCAGCACGACGGCAACGCTCGGCGGCACGACGATTGCGGCGGGGAACGAGATCAACGTCCTTGCAAACAGCGACAGCCTGCTGGTCAATGTCGGCGCGGGCGTTGCGGTCGGCGGTACGGCCGGTGTCGTAGCGGTCGCCATCGTGACCTATTTCTATAATCAAACCTATGCCATCATCACGGGCGGCAGTCTGACCGCGGGCGGCGACATCAACATATTAGCCACCTCCGCGGAGTATGTCACCGCCGACGGCGCAGGCGTCGGGGCCGGCGGTACGGTGGGCGTGGGCGGTACGTTCGACATCATCATCACGATGGTCGTCACAAGAGCCTATACGCAGAGCGGCGTGCGCCTCACGAGCAATGCCGGCAACATCACCATCGCTGCGCAGGACGATTACGACCTGCTGGCCATCGTCGTCACCTTGGCCGGCGGCGGCACGGTGGGCGTTGGCGTCAGCATCCTGGCCAGCGTGTCCTTCAACGATGTATCCGCCGAAATCGGCCTGAACAACGTGATCACCGCGCTGCTCGGCAGCATCACGCTCACGGCGGATTCCAACCGCGACGTGAGCTCCTACGTCATGACGGCCGCGGGCGGCGGCGCTGCCGGTATCTCCGTGTCCCTTGCGGTCGTGGTTGCGGGCAGTCAGATCAGCCAGGACGCGCACGATGTGATCTATGCCGACAACAGCACGTCGGGCGACGATGACGAACAGGTCACTTACGATTATGAGGGCGACACCTACTTCGTCTATACGGACGGCAACGACAACTACTACTATACGCTGGGCGACGGCTTCTGGTATTCGCTCTCGTATAAACTCGAAGTATACAACGGTACGCCCGTCAATCCGGTTTCTACAAACCAGACCTATGTCGAGTATGATGCGGACGACCTGTATTACGTCTACGTCGACGAAAACGGCGACAACCTCTATACGAGCGATACCGTCATCACGAGCGATACCGTCTGGTACCGCCTGACGCAGCGCCTCGCGGAATCGGACGAAACCGCCGTGATCCGCGCCGACGGCGAAACCTATTTCGATGCCGACACCGGCACGTCGTACTACGTCTACGAGAACGCGGCGGGCAATCTGTTCTACCGCATCAACGACGAAAACGGCAACGCGCTGTGGTACGAGCGCGTCGACGGCCTGCTGTGCGCGACCTCTGCCGTGACGGTGGAGACGCTCATCGTTGAGAGCGCGGGGCGGACCTATACAGAGGACGGCAAGAGCTACAGCGTCTACTACGACGCATCGGGCAGCTTCTACTATTTCGATAACGACAATAAGACATGGTTTATCGCCAAGGATACGCTTACCGGCGCCGCCGACGCGACCGCTTCCCAAACGGAGACGGACGCCGTGTACTTCGCCGATTCCACCACGTACTATGCGTACGAGGACGATAACGGCAACGTCTATTACACCATCGACGGGAACACTTGGTATCAGAAAATCGAGGACATGGTGCTCCTGCCGGGCTTTGACGGAACTTCGCTGGATCAATACTTCAACTCCACAATGGACCCGCAATCTCAGGTCGACGCGGCGTTTGACAGCGGCAACGAAAGCGCGCTTGAAGGGCAGAATCAGGACGACTACGCGCTGGGCGATCTGCTCGCGGGTGAGGACAACGGAAAGAGCGCGAGCGATCTGGCGGACAACGGCTACGACGACTACGGTCAGGACACCAGCAATTCCACCTACGTTCGCATCAGCAGCGTGATGGAACTGGCCAGCGACGAGACGGTTGCGCTGACCGTGTACGAATACACCGACGAGAACGGAAACGTCTTCTGGCTGCATGAAACGCTGGAAGACGAAGGCAATGTGACCGGCCAGAGCTGGTACACCGCGTCGGACGAGAAACTGATGCCCGCGGACAGCGACCCGGCGAATCCGACCGCGTGCTATGCGATCTCCACTTACACCTCCAATGATGGAAACGTCTACGACGTATACCAGAACGCGGACGGCGAGAAGCTCTATCAGCGCGACGGTCAATGGTACACGATGGATACGGAGGGGAACGCGTCCTCCGCCGGCTCCGTGAATTCCGCGGATTACTCGCCGGTCTATCTGGGCCAGACCGTTGAGGCGGACCAGGATACCGGCGACGTGGACGGCATGGATGACGAGACCTATGACGAAACCATAGAGGATACGACGATCAGCGCGTCCTCGTTCGAGTCGACACATGAGGATGGTACGGCTGCGATCGTACAGTCCGGTTCCGAATTGAGCGCGCTGGTCGACATCAACGTTCTCGCCGGAGACGTGCTCAACGCCGACCTCATCGGCGGAACGCTGGCCATCGGCGGGACTGCCGGCGTGGGCGTGGGCCTTGCCGTCATGGTGCTGTTCTCCGATGTGTATGCCGCCGTGGAGGACGGCGCGACGCTGCGTGCGGGCGGCGACGTGACAATCGAAGCGACGAGCGGTTCGAATACCGAGTCGGTTCTCGACAATGTCGATACGCTCACCGATTCGGACGGTGTCAAATATATCCATTATAAAGGCGAGGACGGCAACGATTACTACATCAGCCAGGACGACGGGGAGCTTTACACGATCAG
>CAZIQO010000059.1:0-18726 GCA_964541465.1 uncultured Oscillospiraceae bacterium | reverse complement strand
CATAGGCGTTGCATTTGATCAACTGCAACGCCTATGTGCGCTGGTTCATCAGCGCGCCGCCCCCGTCCAGCTTCAAGGTGCCGCGCCATTTGGAGCCTGCATAGTATTCCGGCTTCCGGTACCAGCGCACATAGGCGTTGCAGTTGATCAAATGCCCGAAGCGCCCCTCGTCGACGGTACGCTTGACAAAGCGGTAGCTCTCGCAGTAGCGGAAATTGAAGATGCAGCTGAGCAGAACGTGATTTTCCCTGCAGGATCGAATCATGGCGTCGATCTTTTCCAGCGTTACGTCCAGCGGCTTTTCAACGATCACATGCTTCTTTGCGTTGGCGCAGTCGATCGCCTCCTCAGCGTGAAGTCCGCTGGGCGTGCAGATCGACACGACGTCGATGTCGTCCCGTTTGAGCATCTCCCGGTAATCCGTATACCAGTCCACGTGGAGGCTTTCGCCCGCGCGCCTCGCGCTTTGCTCGGACGCGCTGGAAACCGCCGCGATTCTGCAGCCCGGGATGTCCTGATAGGAAGCGATGTGAAACCCGGCGATCCCGCCGCAGCCAATGATGCCGACGCCGATCATATGATACCCTCCATGTAAAAATAGTTCAAATGCATATTGTTTGCTTTCGCTGTCGTGATAGAAGAATCGCCCGCGCCGTTTTGCGTATATCGTACCGTTGTTCCTCTACAATTCTACGCTTCAAAAGCAACCCCGTAAAGCCGCGCCGCCGGAATGCGCGCAGGACGCGACGGCCGCGCCCCGTTTCTTCAGCCGCCGTTTCATCGTCCGCCAAAGATATGAGAAAGCAAAACGGGCGGGACCGCCGGCCTTCGTTGGTTTGGCGTTGGCCGGAAACCGGGCCCCTTCGGGCCGCGCTGCAACTTCCGGTGAAAAATGCCGAATTTCCGCAAATGCCGATTGACCAAACGCTTTTTCGCTATCATATTCTATGTATACATATACAAACTTAGCTTGTTTATACAGGCGGATACGTTCCATTTTTCAGGAAACGCGGAGGATGCGGGCTTGAGAATACAAATCGGGGACCGATCGTTCAGGCGTGCTTCGCCGGCATCGGCTGAGCGCCGCGCGCGGCGGGCCCGCAGCCGGGCCGCATCCGGCCGGATATTAATTTGGAAAGGGAAGGAACCTTCATGGTCATCGTGCAGTCGGTCAACTGGCTCATCATCGTCATGGCGGCGGTTCTGGGGCTGTTTACGCTGCTGCTGCTGCTGACGCTGCATCTCACCGGGGCGATCGCCGGCAAACGGATTCAGGTCATGCGCGAGCAGCTGATCTCCGCCTCGTTCGGGCTGAAAAAGTATGTCCGCGCCTTCCAAAAACGGGCATAATTCCGACAAATGCCGCGGCGTCATTGACAGCACCGGACGGACCGGATATTATGGTATATAATAATTTGGCTAAAAGTCCCCCGATTTCGGGCGTTTTCCGTCAAAGGATTATCGATGAGCGTTTTCCTTCATATTGATCTGAATCTCTTCATGATCATCATCTGCTTCATCATGTACTTCGCAAACAGAAGCATGAGTGAAAAGCAGATGACGCATAACCGCATCTTCCGCATGCTGATTTTATCCAATCTGGCGCTTCTTGCGCTGGAAGCCGTCACCTGGATGCTGGAAGGCCGCGCGACGCCGACGCTGATCGTTTTGTACTATATCGTAACCGAGCTGTTGTATCTGCTTACGCCGCTTCCCGCCGCGCTCTGGGCGCTGTATGTAAACTGTCATCTGTTTCAGGACACGCTGAAACTGAGGACCGAGGCAATCGTGCTGAGCATTCCGTTCGCCGTCAGCGCGCTGCTTTCGCTGACGACCCCGCTGACCGGGCTCATGTTTACGATCAGCCCTGAAAACGTCTATCAGCGGGGGCCCTTCTATCCCCTGCTGGCCCTCATTTCCTTTCTCCCGGTCGTTTACGCGCAGATTTCCCTCGTGATCAACAGGAAGCATGTCCCGAAAAGGATGTTCTGGCTGATGCTTCTGTTTATGCTCCCACCGGTACTTGGCACGGTGGTGCAGGTGATCTTCTACGGCACCACCGTTTTATGGAGCAGCATGGCAATCTCCATCTTCCTCGTTCACACCAACCTGCAGAGCAATCAGATTTATCTGGATCATCTCACGGGCGTGTTCAACCGCAGGCAGCTGGACATCCTTCTGGCGGACCGAATGCGGTCCGTGCGGAACCGGCAGCCCCTGGCCTGCATCCTGCTCGATATCGATCATTTCAAGGCGATCAACGACACGCTGGGGCATATCGCCGGCGACGAGGCGCTCAAAGATGCTTCCTCGATTCTGAAAGCCTGCATTCGCAAGGGCGACTGCCTCGCGAGATTCGGCGGCGACGAATTCATCATACTGACCAACATCGACAACGAAGCGACGCTGTGCGGCATGTGCCAGCGCATTCAGGACAGCACCAGGCGTTTCAACAAAACGGAACATCGGCCCTACTCGCTGAATTTCAGCGCCGGATACGCCGTCTACCGTCCGGACTCCGGCTGGAACAAAGAGGATTTCATCGCGCATGTCGACGAACTGATGTACCGAAACAAAAACGCGACGACGGCATAGACCGGGCGGTTCCGATCAAACGGGCCCCCGGCCTTTTTTTGTCTGCTTTCGCCCACGCGCGACCGTCGGTGCCGCCGGCATACGGTCGGGCCGCTGCCTTTGCGCGTTTACCCGGACCGGGGTTTTCTGCGCGGATTCGCGCTTAATTTCGTCGGATTTTCGCCCTTCCTGCACGCATGGTACTTTACATCCAAAATGGACTGCGTTATGATAGCCGTATCTTCGTATATTGTGGGTAAGGTTGGCCCGGCCGCATTCGCGCGGAAAGCCGGCCGGATGCATCGCGTAAAAACGGCCGTATGTGGGCGAAATGTACCGTCCGGCAGCGGCCGCGGAACGGAGGCGACAGGAATTTGACCGGACTATTGATCGGCCTGGCGTGCGGCGCGGGAGAACTGTATCTGCTCACGCGGCTGACGCTCGCCGTGCAGAACGGCAAGCCGTACCGGATCCTGGGCATCGTATTCCTGAAGCTGGTCCTGTTTGCCTGCGCGCTTGTACCGGTGATCCTCTTTGCGCGCAGCGACATCCTCTGGTGCGGCGTCGGGATCTCCTCCCTGCTGGTGCTGGGAGCGATCTTCATCAACCTGAGAAACCAGAAAAAAGGAAAAGGAGATCAATAACAACGGGATGCAGACGCCGTCTGTCGGAAAACTGATCGCAATCGTATTGTCGCTTCTGGTCGGCGTGGCCGCGCTGGTGCTCCGCGCGCGGATTGCGCTGCCCGCCAAAGACGATGCGGCATATGCTTCCATAAAGAAGAAGCGCAAGCGGTTCATGACGCTGGGCGTGCTCAGTCTGTGGCTGTTTTCCGGTCTGCTGCTGGGGCTGTTCCGCACGGAATCGTCCAAGTTCGAGGTCTCCATCAGTCCCACGCGCATGGAGCTGTTCGGCTTCTCGGTGAGTTCCTCCGTGGTCGTGGCGTGGATCGTAATGGCGGGGCTGATCCTCTTCGCGCTGATCGTGCGCATCTTCGTGCTCCCCAGATTCCGGGAAACGCCGCATGGGCTGCAGTTGGTCCTCGAAACGGCGGTCGGCGCGGTTTCGGACTTTACGAAAGACAAATTCGGCCGCAGCAATGAAGGCCTGGCGGCATACTTCTTCGCGCTGGCCGCGCTGTTCCTCGGCTCCGCGTTCGTGGAGCTGTTCGGCCTGCGCCCGCCGACGACCGATCTGACCATGACATTTTCCTACGCGCTGGTCACGTTCGTTCTGATCAACTACTACGGCATCCGCGCGAAGGGCATCGGCGGCCGCGTGCAGGCGCTGATGAAGCCGAACGCGGTGATCTTTCCGTTCAAGCTGCTTTCGGATATCGCCGTGCCGATCTCGCTTGCCTGCCGGCTCTTCGGCAACATGCTTGGCGGCATGATCGTCGTCGAACTGGTGTACTATGCGCTCGGAGCGTTTTCGGTGGGGCTGCCGGCGGTGCTGGGACTGTATTTCAACGCGTTCCACCCGCTGATTCAGTTCTTCATCTTTATCAATCTGTCGCTTACGTTTATCGGCGAGGCCGTGGAGGAACCGGCGTAAGTATTTTTATAGGAGGAATCTACGATGACGGATATCGGATTGATCGCAATCGGGGCGGGGCTCGCGGTGCTGACGGGCGCCGGCGCCGGCCTGGGAATGGGCATTGCCACCGGCAAGGCGGTGGAAGCGGTCGCGCGCCAGCCGGAGGCGAACGGCAAGATCAACGCGCTGCTGATCCTCGGCCTGGCGCTGACGGAATCCACGGCCATCTACGGGTTCGTGACCGCGCTTGTCATGATCTTCACGATGGGCAAGTAACGAATCGCAAAGGGAGTAACATGGAATTCCACCTGATCGATTTCATTGAGCACGTGCTCAACGTGCTGGTTCTCTTTCTGCTGCTGCGCACCTTCCTGTATAAGCCGGTGCATAAATTCATGGCGGATCGGGAAGCGAAATTCGCGCACGAACGCGGAGAGATCGACGCCGGCCGCAAGGAAGCGGATACGCTCAAAACGCAGTATGAATCGTCCCTCGCAAACGCGAAGGCCGCCGCGGAGAAGATCGCGGAGGAAAAGCGCGCGGCGCTGGAACGCGAAGCGGACGACGTCCGTAAAAGAGCCGCGCAGGACGCGCAGCAGATCCTCGCGAACGCGCACACGCAGGCCGAAGCCGAACGGAACGAGTCGCTCAAGGAGCTGCGCTCTCAGGTTGCGGATCTTGCCGTCGGCCTTGCGGGCAGGATACTTGAGCGCGAGGTCAGCAAGAAGGACAATCAAAAGCTCATCGACGACTTTTTTAAGAAGGTCGACGGCTGAAACACGACCCCGTCAGGCCGCGGCAGACAGGCTGCGGCCAATGGAAGAAAGCGGATACGATATGGCGCTCAAGGGAGAATTATATATCGCCGGCCCGTTCGGCAAGGAGGAGATCGATTCCGTCGCCGCGCGTTTTCGGGCGCTGCTCGGCGAGGCGGTCGATTTTGAGGTCAGGCGGGACGACCGCCTGATCGGCGGATTTTTCGCCACGGTAAACGGCAGGGTGTACGATGCGAGCATCGCGTCGCGCATAAAGGATGTGCGGCATTACCTGACCGAGGACGGCGGCGGCGACGCGCGCGAAATTGCGCGGGACCCGCAGGAAGCGAGCGCGAAGCAATGAACGCTACCGCGCGGGAGATCGGGGCGGTTCTGAAGCGGCGGCTGGACGCCTACGAAAGCAAACCCCTCGTATACGAATACGGCACGGTGTCCTCCGTGGGCGACGGCGTCGTCCGCATCGACGGGCTTTCGCACGCCCGGAACGGCGAGCTGATCTCGTTCGACCGCGACATCTTCGGCCTGACCATGGATCTGGAGCTCGACGGCGTGGGCGCGGTGCTGCTCAACGATGTGGACGAGGTGCGCGTCGGCGAACGCGTCCGCGGCACCGGCCGTGTGGTCGAGGTCCCCGTCGGCAAGGAGCTGCTCGGACGCGTGGTCGATCCCATCGGCATGCCGATGGACAATAAGCCGCTGACGGCTTCCCGCTACCGCCCGGTGGAATCCCCTTCGCCGCGCATCATCGACCGGCAGTCCGTGAGCGAGCCGCTCATGACGGGGCTGCTCGCGGTGGACGGCATCATCCCCATCGGACGCGGACAGCGCGAGCTGATCATAGGCGACCGGCAGACCGGAAAGTCGACCATCGCGGTGGACACCATCATCAACCAGCGCGGCAAGGGCGTTCTCTGCGTCTACGTGGCCGTCGGGCAGAAGCTCTCCACCATCTCGCAGGTCTACGAAACGCTTCAGGAAACGGGCGCCATGGACTACAGCGTGATCGTCGCGGCGAACGCGAGCGACTGCGCGGCCATGCAGTATCTGGCCCCGTACGCGGGCTGCGCCATCGCCGAGCAGTTCATGTACGACGGCCGGGACGCCCTCGTCATCTACGACGATCTTTCCAAGCACGCGGTCGCGTACCGCGCCATGTCGCTGCTGCTGCGCCGCCCGCCGGGTCGCGAGGCGTATCCGGGCGACGTGTTCTACCTGCATAGCCGCCTTTTGGAGCGCGCGGGCCATCTGAGCGCCGAACTCGGCGGCGGGTCGCTGACCGCGCTGCCGATCGTGGAAACCATGGCGAGCGATATCTCCGCCTATATCCCCACGAACGTGATCTCCATTACGGACGGGCAGATCTACCTCGAGCCGGAGCTGTTTCATTCCGGCGTGCGTCCGGCGGTGAACGTCGGCCTCTCGGTCTCCCGCGTGGGAAGCGCGGCCCAGAAGCCGGCCATGCGGAAGGTGGCAAAGAAGCTGCGCCTTACGCTCGCGCAGTACCGCGAGCTGCAGATATTCGCGCAGTTCGGCTCCGATATCGACAGCGTGACGAGGGCCATTCTCGACAGCGGCGACCGCCTTTCCGAAACGCTCAAGCAAAGCCAGCACGAGCCGCTGCAGATGTGCGGGCAGGTGCTGCTTCTCTTCGCGGTGATGAACGGTTTTCTGAACGACGTCCCCTCCTCCGAGGTCCGCGCGTTTCAGAAGGGGCTGATTCGGTATGCCCGCATAAACAACGCGGACCTGCTGGAGTCCATCGAGGAGACGGGCGATTTCACCGACGCGCAGGCGGACGCGCTTCGCGCCTGCATCGAGGCCTACAAGCTCGCGCGGAAGGCGTAAGCCTGCGGCCGGAAAGGAGGCGCGGCGGTGCCGAACATCAGCGATATCCGTTTCCACATCAAAAGCGTGGCGCAGACGCGGCAGATCACGAACGCCATGCACATGGTTTCGGCGGCGCGCATGCGCCGCGCGATGGACGGCATCCGGAAGAATCAAACGTACTTCTTCCGCGCGCTGGACGTGGTTGCGGATATTCTCGATCATACCGACGGCATCACGCACCCGTATCTGACGCACCGCAAGGGCGAAAAGGTCGCCTATGTCGTCGTGGCGGGCGAAAAGGGGCTCTCCGGCTCCTATAATCACAACGTGCTCACGATGGCCGAGCGCAGCATGGCGGGCCGGCAGGTCGCGCGGTTGTTCACCATCGGGAGCGTTGCGGCCTCCCATTTCCTCCACGCGGGTCTCGAACCGGATCGCCGCTTCGAGCGGCTGGCCGAGCATCAGCAACTGGAGCCGGTGCGGCGGCTGGCGGAAATCCTCACCGATCTGTACGACAGCGGCGAGATCGACGAACTGCGTATCGTGTACACGCGCTTCATCAACACCCTGACGCGCGAGCCGACCGAGCAGAAACTGCTGCCGCTCGAGCCGGACGATCTGAAAAAATACCGCACTCCCGTTGAGCAGCGGAGCCGCGGGGACATCCTCTACGAACCCTCGCCGGCGGAGGTGCTGAACACGCTGATTCCGCAGTTGCTCATCGGCTATCTCTACGGCGCGATCGTGAACGCCTACGCGAGCGAAAACTGCTCGCGCATGACCGCCATGGAAAGCGCCACGCGCAGCGCCGACAAGATGCTTGACAAGCTGACGCAGCAGTACCACACCCTGCGCCAGCTGACCATCACCAACGAGCTCGCCGATATCATCGGCGCGGCCAACGCGACCCAGGCGGTCAGCGCTGCCCAGACGTCGAACGCGGCCAAGACGACGGGGGCTCAGCCGCCGAAAAACGCGTCCGAATCGGAGGAGAAACGGAAATAATGGAGCAGGAACCATTCGGCATCATCATACGCATCGCCGGCCCGGTGCTGGACGTGCGCTTCCCCGAAGGCTGCGAGCCGGCTTTGGATACCCTTCTGGCAACCGAAGGCGAGTCTCCCGTTCACTTCGAGGTCGTGCAGCACCATGCGCCCGGCGTCGTTCGCGCGATCGCGCTTGAGCCGACCGAAGGGCTCTGCTGCGGCATCCGGGTGCGCAATACCGGCGGCGGCATCCGCGTCCCGGTGGGCGAAAACGTGCTCGGCCGCGTGATCGACTGCCTCGGCCGCCCCATCGACGGCCTGGGCAAAATCGACGCCCCGCTGCGGGACGTGCACCGCGCGCCGCCGTCGTTCATGGAGCAGCGTCCCTCCACCAAACTCTTTGAAACGGGCATCAAGGTCATCGACCTGCTCGCGCCCTATCCCGTCGGCGGCAAGATCGGCCTGTTCGGCGGCGCGGGCGTCGGCAAGACCGTTCTGATACTGGAGCTGATCCACAACATCGCCAAGAACCACGGCGGCTATTCCGTCTTCACGGGCGTGGGCGAACGCAGCCGCGAGGGCACCGACCTCATCAACGACATGCGCGAAAGCGGCGTCATCAAGCATACGTCCCTCGCCTTCGGGCAGATGAACGAGCCGCCGGGATCGCGCATGCGCGTGGCGCTCGCCGGGCTGACCATGGCCGAGTACATGCGCGACGAAATGCATCAGAACGTGCTGCTCTTCATCGACAACATCTTCCGCTTCGTTCAGGCGGGAAACGAGGTTTCCGCGCTGCTCGGGCGCATGCCCAGCGCGGTCGGGTACCAGCCGACGCTGGCAAACGAGCTCGGCGAGCTGCAGGAGCGCATCGCCAGCACGCCGTACGGTTCGATCACGTCCGTTCAGGCCGTATACGTCCCCGCGGACGATCTGACCGACCCGGCGCCCGCGGCCATCTTTACGCACCTGGACGCCACCACGGTGCTCTCCCGCTCCGTGGCGGAGATCGGCATCTACCCGGCGGTAGACCCGCTCAATTCGTCGTCCCGCATCCTCGAGCCCGCCGTCGTAGGCGAGCGGCACTACCGCGTCGCCCGCCGCGTGCAGGAGACGCTGCAGCGCTATCACGAGCTGCAGGATATCATCGCCATCCTCGGCATGGATGAGCTTTCCGACGACGACCGCCTGACGGTCTACCGCGCGCGCAAGCTCCAGAACTTTCTTTCGCAGCCCATGCACGTTGCGGAGGTCTACAACGGCACGCCCGGCCGCTCGGTGCCGCTGGAGGAGACGATCGCAGGGTTTGAGGAGATCGTGGAGGGCAAGACGGACGATATTCCGGAGTCGCTCTTCCTCCTCGCAGGCAATCTCGACGAAGTGCGCCAGCGGCAGTCGGAGGCAGCGAAACATGGCTAACACCTTCCATCTGATGGTGCTGACCCCCGAGCGCGAATTCTACAACGGGGACGTGGTCTACGTGAGCGTGAACACCATATCCGGCTCCATCGGGGTGATGGCCGGCCACGTGCCCATGGTGTCCTCGCTGGACGTCGGCACGCTGATCATCCATCCGGACGAGACCTCTTCGCGCACGGCGTTCCATTCGGAAGGGTTTATCGAGATCCGCGCGGACGGCGTCTACGTGCTTTCGCAGGCCTGCGAGTGGCCGGAGGAGATCGACGAAAAACGCGCGCTGGAGGCCGAGCATCGCGCTGCAGAGCGTATTTCGCACCCGACGGGCGATAGCAGCACCATGGCCCACAGCAAGGTCGCTCTCATGCGCGCCATGACGCGCAAACGGATCAAATCCATGTCCAGTTCGGACACGAAGTAACGCCGCCGCGCGCCTCTTCCGGCAGCTTTGCGGCGACGAACCACGGAACACGACCGGACCGACGGGGAGGGAACCGACGATGGAGATCCGCATTCATGAAATCGGCAGCTATTTCGTGCGCAACTATCTGCTGGAAACGCCCGCAGGGTGGATCGCCGTCGACACCGGCTATCCCGGCGGTGAAACGACGTTTCTTGCGCGCTTTTCCAAACTCGCGCCGCCCGAAAAGCTGAAATACATCTTTCTGACGCACGCGCACGACGACCACGCGGGATTCCTTGCCGCGCTGATGGAGCGCACGGACGCGGTCCTCGTGCTCAACGCCGCCAGCGTTCCCCTCATCGCCTCCGGCCGAAACAGCACGCCGCCCGGCGCGGGGTATTCCTCGCGAATCGCCTCGACGTTCGCGCTGTTCAAGAAGGAGTTTTCGTTTCCTCCGGTCTCCGCCGGGGAACGGTCGATTCGGGTAACGAGCGAGGCGGACCAGCCGTTCCGGGATATGGGTCTGCCGATCCGCATCCTGTTTCTGCCGGGGCATACGTCCGATTCCATCGGCCTTTTCCTTGAGGAGACCGGCGAACTCCTCTGCGGGGACGCCGCCATGAACGCCGTGATCAGCCGGGCACGCCACACCATCTGGATCGAGGACGCGCAGGAATTCGGCAGGTCCTGGGACCGGATGCTCGCGCTGCACCCGAAACGCCTTTACCCCTCCCACGGCAATCCTTTCCTCCCGGACGATCTGATAAGATACCGTCATTTCATGGACCGCCGCAGTCTGATTTTGCCGAAGCAAAGCGGCCGATAGTTTTTTTGCAGCATATAAGGGCGCCTTTTGGCGTCCTCAGTCTTTCAATATAAGTTCTTTTGCAGGGGTTTCCCCCCTGCACCCCACCCAGGGCACATGTCCCTTGGAAATTCCTGACCCCGTAAGCGCCCTGTTCCGGGACGCTTGCAGAAATGGGTTCTCAGGGCCGTTATGATCCGAAACGGCGGTTTGGAGGCGGGCCTCCAACGCACCCCTTTTACCGACAGGATGAGGGCGCCCTTTCGCGCCCTTTGCGGACCGCCAGATAATTACTTTTAGGTATGCCTGGCCGCGGGCCGTCGCCCATACATGCCGGGCTGCCCGGCGATCGGCGCGCAGACGCGGACGCCGCGCGCACCGCGCCGTCGTGCGAATATAAATGAACCCACATGCGGGCATATGCCTGGAAGGAGGCGGAGCATGCGATGGAACAAACCCTGCCGCCAATCGTCTTTCGGAAAGCGAAGCAACCGGACCTGACGGAAATCGTCCGGCTGTTTCGGGCCGCCGTCCGGCTTATGGACGCGCTCGGCATCCCGGAGTGGGACGAGATTTACCCCTCCGAAGCGGTTCATAGGGACGACCTTTCCCGCGGCGAGCTGTATGTGGGGCAGATCGGCGGCGCGATCGCCTGCGCGTTCACGCTGAACGGCCGGTGCGACGCGGCGTATGCCACCGGCGCATGGCGCTGGCCGGACCTGCCGTTTTCGGTCGTCCACCGGCTCTGCGTTCATCCCGATTTTCAGAACCGCCGCGTCGCCACGGAGGCAATGCGCTTCATCGAGCGCACGCTTTACGCGGAGGGCACGGCGGCCGTGCGGCTGGACGCATTCTCCCAAAACCCGTATGCGCTCCGGCTTTACGAGCGGCTTGGCTATGAAAAGGTCGGGGAGGTAACCTTCCGCAAGGGTCTGTTTTATCTCTACGAAAAGAAACTTCTGCCTGATTGATCCCGTCGCGGTAAAAAACCACCTGGCAGGCACGCGAATGGCGAACAGGCGTGGCTGAAAAAACTCGGCAAAGCGGCATTGCCGCTTTGCCGATGTGCCGAGCCGCCTCGTATCGGGCGGCTTTGTTTTACGCATTCGCGCCGGGTTTCAGGGTGTCTGCAGAAACGGCACTATATAATCCAGCGCGTTGAGCACCATATGGCCCGTATGCTCGAGCAGATGGATCTCCGCCTGCGGGACCTGTTTTTTAAGTTGCTCGGCGGCGCCGGGCTGGTCGACCATTTCGTCGTTTTCCCCGGCGATATACAGCACCGGCATGGTAAGGCGCCCAAGCTGCGCGTCGGAAAACGCCGGAAGCTCCTCGCTGATGGGATAGTACCCGGACAGAATCAGGTTGATGAACGCCTCCACCTCCGTCGGCAAATGCGCTCCCCCGACGACGCCGTTTCCCAGCGTCAGCGCTTCGTTCTTCGCTTTTGCGCGCTTCGCCTGTTCGAGAACCCCGGCGTTCTGCTTCGACAGCCCCGACGGCGCGATGATCACGAGCTTTTCCACGCGCTCCGGACAGGTCACCGCGAACCGCAGCGCCATCCAGCTGCCGAGCGAATTTCCCGCCAGAATCGCCCGTTCGATTCCCAGCGCGTCCAGCGTTTCCCGAAGCCAGTCGGCGTACGCGTCCGACGCTAAATCGAGACGGTTCTCTTCGCTGTTTCCCGCCTCGCCCGGAATATCGACGGCGCACACGTGAAACGACCCGGACAGCGCGCAGATCTCGCCGAACCAGAACGCGCTGTTGCTGCACGAGCCGTGCAGCAGAATCAGCGCCGGCGCGTCTTCGTTTCCCGCCTCGAGCAGGAACGTCCTGCCGAACGTCGTTTCCACATACCGCTTTTTGAACGGAAACGCGCCGAGGATCTCGTCGTATCTGGCGCGGATCCGGTCCCTGCTCTCCTGGCTTTTGAATACCGGCTGTTTCATCGTCATACCTCCTGCGTTTCTTCGGGCTGCGTCAGCGATACGATGGCGGCGAGCATCGTTTCCACAACGGCGGCGCTCCCCCAGAGCGTCACGCGCACGCGGTTCTCCGCTTCGATATACTGTGTCTGCAGCGAGGACTCGCCGCAGTCCCGCGGCTTGGAATGCATCGTGGCCGTCAGCGTGTTCATGATGCGGACGGCCTCCTCCCTGCCGCCCACCTCGATATCCACGACGGACGATGCCGTGACCTTCCGCGCCGCCGCTTTGCCGTCCTCCGTCCGCCGGCTTCGGACGCTCTCCGTAAACACGCTCAGATCGTGCCCGGAGATGCGCCAGCCCTTCCCGATCTTCACCGCGCCGAGCTTCCCCTCGCGGATATACCGCTGGATCGTTTTCGGATGCATTCGCAGCAGTTCCGAAACCTGCTCCGCGGTATAATACTTCTCTTCCATTTCTTATTACTCCTTATTATTCCCTTTTGTGCTATTATAGGGAATAATACGAATGCTGTCAATGCTTTTTTGACAGGCCGGCCGCACAATCCGGCCCCAAAGCCGTCCGCGCGCATTCGGCCGGGCAAAATTCCCTATAATTCCTTAAAAAGTCATCACGATTTCATCACATCTTCCTCCGATAATGGAACCATAGAAAACCACAGGAGGTCACCAACATGAAACGGAAATGGAATAAGAAGAAGCTCTTTCTGCTTCCCGTGCTCGCGCTGCTTGCGTTCGCCCTGATCGGCTGCACGGCGGCCGCAAAAACCGGAAACGGAGACGGCTACCGCGGAAGCGGAAACGGCGGCGACCGTTCGGCGAATGCCGCAAACGCGACGAACGGCTCCGACGCCTGCGACACGAACAGCTGCGACGCCTGCGACACGAACGGCTCGTCCGAAAACGCACAGACCGGCACGGGCTATCGCGGCAGCAACGGCAGTGGGAACGGCAGCGAAAACGGCCAGAGCAATGCCGACGACACCTGCCTGACATCCGGGAACGGGAACGGCGCGGGCTCCGGCGCGTCGAATTACGTTGCCACCGAAAGCGACAAAACGCTCAGCCTCGAAGGGTACGGCTCGGAGGGCGCGCTTGTCGACACGGACCTGTCGCTTGCGGATATGCTCACCTATGCGCTTCAGGACGAATACCTTGCGCACGCGGAGTATGAAATGATCCTCGATACCTACGGCAGCGTCCGTCCGTTTTCCAGCATCATCGAAGCGGAGCAGACGCACATCGACACGCTGCTGCCGCTGTTTGAAACATACGGCATCGAAGCGCCCGCGGACACCGGCGCGGACAATACCGCCGCCGTCGGCAGCCTTACGGAGGCATACCAGGCGGGCGTGAACGCGGAGATCAACAACATCGCCATGTATGAAACGTTTCTGGAGCAGGACCTGCCCTCCGACGTGCAGACGGTGTTTGAAAGCCTCATGAGCGCTTCGGAGAACCATCTCCGCGCGTTCCAGAACCGCCTGTAAACGGCGAACCCGGCCGGATACGACTTAAATAAATCATTTATTTGACAGGAGGGGAATTTCGTATGACGACCACACCAGAAACCAGGCCCGGCACCTTCAGCAAAAAGGAAAAACGGCTCAGACTCGCTTCCCGCGTGCTGCGCTGGGTGATCCTCGGCAGCTTCCTGGCCTTCGTTCTCGCGGCGAGCGCGCTGCACGCTCTGGGATACGCCGCGCCGTCCATCCACGCGCTCTGCCCCTACGGCGGGCTGGAGTCCACGCTCTCGATCATCGCGTTCGGAACGTTCCTCAAGAAGATCCTGATCGGGACGTTCGTGCTCTTCGGCGCTACGGTTCTGCTGGCCGTCGTTATGCGCCGCTCGTTCTGCGGGCAGATCTGCGCGTTCGGCGCGCTGCAGGAGTTTTTCGGCAAAATCGGCGCGAAGCTCTTTAAAAAGCGCCCCGTCGTACCGAAAAAGCTGGACGCCGTCCTCCGCTACCTCAAGTTCGTCGTGCTCGGCGTCACCGTCGCCATGGCATGGATCACGGGCGAACTGTGGATCACGCCGTACGATCCGTTCAACGCGCTCGGCCACCTTGCCGACTTCAACGCACTGATCACCTCGTACCTCGTCGGATTCATCGTACTCGTCGTCACGCTGCTCGGCTCCGTCGTATATGACCGGTTCTTCTGCAAGTACCTTTGCCCCGCGGGCGCGCTCTACGGCCTGATCGGCAAAGTCAGCCCCTATTCCGTGCGCGTCAATCACGACCAGTGCATCCGCTGCGGCAAATGCAACAAGGCCTGCCCGATGAACGTGGAGGTCATGGACGCAAAGAACGGCCGCGTGACCAGCATGGAGTGCATCAACTGCAACGAATGCGTGAACGCCTGCCCGAAAAAGGGCGCGCTTTCCACGGGATTTTCACGCAAAAAGTCCCTGCACCCGCTTCTGGCGACGCTGCTCGCGCTCGTGCTGTTCTTCGCGCCGATCGGCATCGCCGCCGCGACCGGGAACATGCAGCTTCTCTCGAATAAATACGCCGGCACCCGCGCGGAGGAAACCTCCGAAGGGCTCGAACAGAGCGGCGCCGAGGAAGCAAGCGAAGCGTCCGAAGAGGACGAGGTCACGATCAACGGCTATGCGCCGAGCGACATCCGCGGTTCGTATACGCTGCAGCAGGCTGCAGACCTGCTCGGCCTCTCGCTCGACGATCTCTACGGCAGGCTGAGCCTGTCGGCGGAGTATCCGTCCGGCACGTCGATCAAGGACGCCGCCTCGGACGCGGGCGTTTCGCTCAGCGAGTTCAAGCACCTTATCTTCGAATCCTGACCCCGGGTCTACCGGCCCCGGCGCGGAATGAACCGACAAACAGCAGGCGCGCCCGCTAAAACGGGCGCGCCTGAGCTTATCGATACGTTGGAGGCTCCGCCTCCAAACCGCCGCTCAGGGCCGCAACGGCCCTGAGAACCCATTTTTTTCCGTCGCCGGACCGAAGCCCCGGGACGCGGCGCTATTCTTCCGGCGGGACCGTTTCAAACCAGAAGACCGTGCGCGTTTCGTCGCTCTCCACGCCGAACGGGACGCCGTGCTGCGTGAGGATGCTCTTGACGATCGCGAGCCCCAGCCCCGTGCCGAGGCCGCCCGCCGCTCCCTCGCGCGGCGCCCGGTGATAGCGGTCCCAGATCTTCTCCCGCTCCTCGGCGGGGATGGGTTTGCCCGCGTTTTCGACGGAAATCCGCAGCGCGCCGCCGCTTTCCTCACAGCGCACGCGCACCACAGAACGCCTGCTCGCATGCTGGACGGCGTTGCTTAAGAGGTTGTTCATCACCTGTATGAACTTGCCCCGGTCGAAACGGATCGTGCGCTCCGGACCCTGCAGTTCGAGCGCGACGTCCTTTTTGCCCGCCTCGATCTCAAACCGGTCCACCAGTTCCCCGAGCGCCGTACCGCTTTCAAATTCCGAAACGACGATCGTTTCCGCGCCCGATTCCAGCCTGGAGTAGTCCAGGATATCGGTCACCATCGCGCTGAGCCGCGTCGCCTCTCCGGCGATCATGGTCAGCTGCGCCGTGCGCTTCTCCTCGTCCGGCCAGGTGATGTCCCGCACGGTCTCCGCAAAGCCCTGTATGATGGTGAGCGGCGCGCGCAGCTCGTGGGAAACGTTGGCGATGAGCTCCCGCCTGAGGTTCTCCGCCTTGCCGAGCTCCACGCCGAGCTCATTGAGCGCCCCGGTCAGCTGGCCGATTTCGTCCTGCGTCGTCACGGGGACCGAAACGTTATACTCGCCCGCGGCCATCCGCTTCGCGGCCTCGGTCACGCGCAGGATCGGCCGGGAGAAGAGCCGGGAGAGCAGAACGGAAAGCAGCAGCGCGGCGGCAAACAGCACCGCCGTGATAATCCACAGCTGCTGCAGCAGCACGCGGGACGCCTCGTTGACGTCCACCATGGAAAAGACGATCAGCAGGTATCCGCCGTTTACCGCGCGGCTCAGCAGCGCGTAGCGCGTGTCCGCGGACTCCGTCTGCAGGTACTGCACGCCGCCGCCCGCGCTTTCGATCAGCTCCGGTATCTTTCTTACGACCTGTCCGCGCATCGGCAGGCTGGCCGACTGGTAGACGGCGTCCCCGTCCTCGTCGACGGCGAGCAGGCTGACGTTCAGGGACGTTTCCAGCGCGGCGTAGTCCGTTCCCGTCGATACGGAGATGTCCGCCGCCGCCGCGTCAATGGTGGCGATGCGCTGGTTGAGATAGCTGTCCCCGAGAAACACCGCCTGCACGAGCCAGATCAGCCCGACGCTCAGCGCGGCCATTCCGATGAAGGCCAGCGTCAGCTTACTGAAAATATGCTTCATGCTTCGCCTCCCGTAAACCGGTATCCCGTGCCCCAGACGGTCACGATCAGCTCCCGGTATCGGCCGAGCTTGTCCCGAAGGCTCTTGACATGCGTATCCACGGTGCGCGCATCGCCGAAGAAATCGTACCCCCAGACGTGGTTGAGCAGCTGGTCGCGCGTAAACGCAACGCCCGGCCGCGAAACGAAATACGCAAGCAGATCGAATTCCTTCGGGGTAAGGCTCGCCGCCTCTCCGTCGATCTGCACGGTCCGCGCGGCGGGGTCCACCCGGAGCCCCTCGTACACATACGCCTCCCCGGCGGCGGCGTGCGCGCCGGAGCGCTTGAGCAGCGCCTTCATGCGGGCAACCAGTTCGCGCGGGCTGAAGGGCTTGCCGATATAGTCGTCCACGCCCAGCTCGAACCCGAGCAGGCGGTCGTACTCCTCGTTCCGCGCGGTCAGCAGAATAACGGGGACCGTGCTGGTTTTCCGGATCTGCCGGAGCACGCTCCAGCCGTCGAGTTTCGGCATCATCACGTCCAGCAGGACCAGCGAAAAGGAGCCCGACGCGAACTTTTTGAGCGCCTCCTCCCCGTCCCCGGCCTCCACGAACGTCCAGTCCTCGGCCTGCGAGTATTCGCGGACGATCGTGCGGATGCGCGCGTCGTCGTCCGTGAGCAAAATCCGTGTCATGCCCGTCCCTCCGTGCTGTCGATCGAATTTCCGCGCCCGCGGTCCCGTGCGCCGCGCCCTGCAAAATGGAGCCCGCTGCCGACTGCGGCGTTCCCATGCCGGCCGCAGCCCGTATCCCGCCGGCAAAGAGCCATCGTACCGGCGGACCGACCGCTCCGACGCGGCGCGCGCCGCCCTGTCCCGCGAAAGATACCTACAATATAGCATCCCGGGGCCGGGATTACAAACATTCGGTTCGGCATTCGTTGGCTTTGCGCCGCGCCGCTCTGTTCCGGGCGCGGCGACGCGGTTTTGCGGCCTTTTCCCGGGAAACGAAGCAACCGGTCCGGAAAATCCGTCCGGCACGGTATAATTCCGCCCCGTTCGTCCGAACGTAACCTGGTAAGCATCCAACGAAACCGACGAAAGCAGGAATTTTCATGAACGCTCAGCCGCAGCCGAACCGCCTGATCGGCGAAACCTCCCCATACCTGCTCGCGCACGCGCACAATCCCGTGGACTGGTATCCGTGGGGCGAGGCGGCGTTTGCCAAAGCGCGGCGCGAGGATAAGCCCGTGTTCCTCTCCGTGGGCTACTCCGCCTGCCACTGGTGCCACGTGATGGCGCGGGAATGCTTTGAAAACAGGCGCGTCGCGGAGCGGCTCAACCGGGACTTCATATCCGTCAAGGTCGACCGCGAGGAGCGGCCGGACGTGGACGGTGTCTACCAGCGCGCCTGCCAGGCGCTTTCCGGCGGCGGCGGCTGGCCGCTGAGCGTGTTCATGACCGCCGACGGCGAGCCGTTCCATGCCGGCACCTACTACCCGCCCGACGCGTTCCTCGCGCTGCTGGACGCGGCGGCCGACGCATGGCGTCATGGCCGGGCGGAGCTCCTGCGGGGCGGAAAACTGCTCGCCGGGGCGCTTTCGGACGCCGCGCGGCAACACGGCCCGTCCGACCGCGCGCCGATCCGGGAAGCGACCGTTCAGTTCCGTGAAACATTCGACAAAGCATACGGCGGCTTTGGACGCGCGCCAAAGTTTCCTTCCCCGCACAGCCTCATGTTTCTGCTGCACACCGCGCCGGAGCTTGCCGAAAAAACGCTCGAAGGCATGTACCGCGGCGGCATCTTCGACCATATCGGCGGCGGGTTTTCGCGCTATTCGACCGACCGGCAGTGGCTCGTGCCGCATTTTGAAAAGATGCTCGGCGACAACGCGCTGCTTTCGATTACGTATCTTCTGGCCTATGAGGCGACCGGGCGGCCGCTGTACCGCGCCGTTGCGGAGCGGACCCTTTCCTACATGAAGCGGGAGCTACGGGCGCCGGACGGCGGGTTCTGTTCGTCGCAGGATGCGGACGCGCAGGGCGCGGAAGGCTCTTACTATCTCTTCACGCCGGAGGAACTGAAGCGCCTGCTGGGCGACGAAGCCGGCACGCGGTTCTGCCGGCGGTACGACATTTCCGCCGAGGGCAATTT
>CAZIQO010000058.1:0-19242 GCA_964541465.1 uncultured Oscillospiraceae bacterium | reverse complement strand
GCTTCCGCAACACCAGCCTGATGATCCTCATGGATGAACTCAGGGCCGCGAGTACGAATCTTTACGTGATGACGGACGACGGTTCGAACGGACACAAGGGGTTCGTGACCAGCGCGCTTGAGGAGCAGCTCAAGGCCGGGGTGCGCTACGATCACGTGATCGCGATCGGGCCGCTGGTCATGATGCGCGCGGTGTGCAAGATCACGAAGCAGTACGGCGTGCCGACGATCGTTTCGATGAACCCGATCATGGTGGACGGAACGGGCATGTGCGGGAGCTGCCGCGTGACGGTGAACGGACAGATGAAGTTCGCGTGCGTGGACGGACCGGATTTCGACGGGCAGGCGATCGACTGGGACGAGGCGATTGCCAGAAGCAGGATGTACCGCGGGGAGGAGCAACGGAGCATGGAGCATCACGCGTGCAACCTGCTCAACGTCGACCTGCAGTCCAAACGGGGAGGTGCGAACTGATATGCCGAATATGCGGATGACGAAGCTGCCCGCGCGCGAGCAGGACCCGAATGTGCGGAACAGGAATTTCAGCGAGGTGTCGCAGGGGTACGACGAGAAAATGGCTATGGACGAGGCGACGCGCTGCCTCAACTGCAAGAATCAGCCGTGCGTTTCCGGCTGTCCGGTAAACGTGCGGATACCGGAATTCATCTCGCGCATTGCGCAGGGAGATTTCTCCGGGGCGTACGGGATGATCCGTTCGACAAACGCGTTGCCGGCGATCTGCGGGCGTGTATGTCCGCAGGAGACGCAGTGTGAGAGCAAGTGCGTGCGCGGGATCAAGGGCGAGCCGGTGGGCATCGGGCGGCTGGAGCGGTTCGCAGCGGACTACGCCATGACGCACGGTGCACCGAAAGCGGAGCCTGCGCCGGATAACGGCAAACGCGTGGCGATCGTGGGCAGCGGGCCGGCGGGGCTGACCTGTGCGGGCGATCTGCGAAAGCTCGGCTACGACGTGACGGTGTTCGAGGCGCTGCATACGCCCGGCGGCGTGCTGGTGTACGGCATTCCGGAGTTCCGTCTGCCCAAGCAGCTTGTGCGGGACGAGATTCAGACCCTGCGGGACATCGGCGTGAAGATCGAGACGAACACGGTGATCGGCCGGAGCATCACGCTCGACGAACTGCTCGAAGAGGAGGGGTTCGACGCGGTGTTCGTCGGCAGCGGCGCGGGCCTGCCGCGCTTCCAGGGCATACCGGGCGAGAGCCTCAACGGGGTCTATTCCGCCAACGAGTTTCTGACGCGTATCAACCTCATGAAGGCGTACAAATTTCCCGAGGCCGACACGCCCGTGCAGGTGGGCAGGCGCGTGGCGGTCGTGGGCGGCGGCAACGTGGCGATGGACGCGGCGCGCTGCGCGAAGCGCCTCGGCGCGGAGACGGTCGATATCGTCTACCGCCGCAGCGAGGCGGAGATGCCGGCGCGGATCGAGGAAGTGCATCACGCGAAGGAGGAAGGGATCATATTCCGGCTGCTGACGAATCCGACCGAGATTCTCGGCGATGAAACCGGGCATGTGATCGGCATGACGTGCGTGGCGATGGAGCTCGGCGAGCCGGATGCGAGCGGACGGCGGCGCCCGGTTGCAAAGCCGGGCAGCGAGCACCGCTTGGATGTGGACACGGTGGTGATTGCGATCGGCAACAGCCCGAACCCGCTGATCAAGAACACGACGCCGGGGCTCGAAACGCAGAAATGGGGCGGGATTATCGTAGACGAAGCCACGGGCCGCAGCAGCAGGCCGCACGTGTACGCGGGCGGCGATGCGGTGACCGGCGCGGCGACGGTCATTCTCGCCATGGGCGCGGGCAAGACCGCCGCGCAGGCGATCGACGAGGAGCTTCGCGGGGAATAGGGTGCGTCCCTTCTTTTCCCCGTTTGGGGGGGACGGCCTCAGTTTGTCGATAGGGTACGTTGGAGGCGGAGCCTCCAAACTACCGCTCAGGGCCGTAACGGCCCTGAGAACCCATTCCCGCAAGCGCCCTGTTCTTGGATGCTTGCGGGATCAGGGATTCCCAAGGGACGTATCCCTTGGGTGGGGTGCAGGGGTAAAACTCCTGCAAAAGAACTTTTTTAACAGATTGAGGCCGTCTCTCCTGTGGAGGGACGGCCCTTTATGCTGTGGTGAATCGTTCTACTATAAAAATGTTCAGTTTCTTTTGTTTCCTTTTCTTTTCAAAGAAAAGGAAGAGAAAAAAGGGGAGCTATTCCCCGTAGAGGTCGAGCCGGTAAACCACTTCGCCGTACTCGACGCGCCCGTCTGGCACGAAGCCGAGGCTTTCGTAGAGCGCCTTGGCGGCGGCGTTTTGCGGCTCGAAGCTGATGAAGATCCTGCCGTGGTCCGGGTCCGAGCGGATGCGCTCGATCAGCAGCCGCATGGCCTCGCGGCCGTATCCCCTGCGCTGATGGCGCTTGTCGACCATCAGCCGGTAGATCCAGTATTCGTGCTCGTCCGAATCGAGGCAGTACATCGCGAATCCGACCGGCTCGTCCCCTTCGTACAGGGCGAGCGGAACGCATTCCTCCTGCACGTACGCCTGCGCAAGGGAATACAGATTGCTCGCGACGAAATCCTTCTGTTCGTCCGAAACGGACAGATTGATGACCGCGAGAAAATTATGCCGGTCGACCTGTTCGAGACGAAGCATAAGCGTCCGCTCCTACTGTTTTTTTGCGGCAAGCTTCATGCGCTGCTCCTTGCCGAGGATCTTCTTGCGCATGCGGATGCTCTTCGGCGTCACCTCGACCAGCTCGTCGTCGGCGATGAACTCGAGGCACTGCTCGAGCGTGAGCGCGACGGGTGGCGTCAGACGCAGCGCCTCGTCGGAGCCGGCCGCGCGCATGTTGGTCACATGCTTCTTTTTGCAGACGTTGACGACGATATCGTCCGCGCGCGCGCTTTCGCCGACGATCTGCCCCTCGTAGACCGGCACGCCGGGACCGACGAACATACGACCGCGGTCCTGCGTGTTGAACAGACCGTAGCCGCTGGTGTCGCCCGTTTCGTGCGCGACGAGCGAGCCGGTTTTCCGCTCCTCGATGGGGCCCTTGAACGGCTCGTAATCATGGAACACGTGGCTCATCACGCCGTTGCCGCGCGTGTCGGTGAGCAGTTCGGAGCGGTAGCCCATGAGTCCGCGCGCCGGCACGAGAAACCGCAGCCGCACGCTGCTCTCGCCCTGGTTCGCCATATCGATAAGCTCCGCCTTGCGCGCGCCGAGCTTCTCCATTACCGCGCCGACGTACTCCGTGGGGACGTCCACGGTCAGCTCCTCGATCGGCTCGGTGACCTCCCCGGCCTCGTTTTTCTTCAGAATGACGCGCGGACGGGAGACGGCAAATTCGTATCCCTGCCGGCGCATCGTTTCGATCAGGATCGAAAGATGCAATTCCCCGCGACCGCTGACGCGGAACGCGTCCGTCGAGCCGGTCTCCTCCACGCGCATGGAGATGTTCGTCTTCACCTCGTTGAAGAGCCGGTCCCGCAGGTTCCTGCCCGTGACATACTTGCCCTCGCGGCCCGCGAACGGGCTGTCGTTGAGCAGAAACAGCATCGCAACGGTCGGCTCGTCGATATGCACGAACGGCATCGGCTCGACGCGGAGCGGATCGCACGCCGTTTCGCCGACGTTGAGGCCCTCCACGCCCGCGACGCATACGATATCCCCGCACGGCGCCTCGTCCACCTCGATGCGCTTGAGCCCCTCGAAGCGGTACAGCCGCGTGATCTTCGTTTCGTGTCGGCGGTCGTTCTCGCCGCCGCAGATGACGATCGGCATGCCCCTTTTCGCCGTGCCGCGTTCGATGCGGCCGATGCCGATGCGGCCGACGTAATCGTCGTAATCGATCGTGGAAAACAGGATCTGCAGCGGCTCGTCCCCAAGGTCCGCAGGGGCCGGGATGGTGCTGAGGATCGTTTCAAACAGCGGGCGCATGCTCTTTTCCATGTGATCCGGCGAAAGACCGGACGCGCCGTCACGTGCGGAGGTGTAGACGACGGGGAAATCCAGTTGCTCCGCCGACGCGCCGAGCTCGATGAACAGCTCGAGCGCCTCGTCGACGACCTCGGCCGGACGCGCATCCGGCCGGTCGACCTTGTTGACGACCACGATCGGAACCTTGTTGAGCTCGAGCGCCTTGCGCAGAACGAAGCGCGTCTGCGGCATGCAGCCCTCGAACGCGTCCACGAGCAGCAGCACGCCGTCGACCATCTGCAGGATGCGCTCCACCTCGCCGCCGAAGTCCGCGTGGCCCGGCGTATCGACGATGTTGATGCGCGTGCTGCCGTAGGTCACGGCCGTGTTTTTGGAAAGGATCGTAATGCCCCGCTCGCGCTCGAGTTCGTTGGAGTCCATAATGCGCTCGACGTCCTGTTCGCCCCTGCGCAGCACGCCCGCGTCGCGCAGCAGCTGATCGACCAGCGTGGTCTTGCCGTGATCGACGTGCGCAATGATGGCGATGTTTCGAATATCCATGGTTCAGCCCTCTTTCTCTACAAAAACAAGTAATTATATAACCCTTTTCCATTCGGCACAAGATATTTTCTGTAAACGCGCTCCGTACCCGGCATAGCGGATCGATTTCAAAAATTTTCCGCCGCCCTATTGACAGAATGCGGGTTCCCATGTATAACTGTATCAGAACAGTAATACAGTAATACACGAGAGGAGGGATTCGTTTGGCTTGGCAGTTTTCGCCCAACCGTCCGATCTACCAGCAGATCGTCGATGAGATCGAGATGCGGATTTTGAACGGGACATACGAGGGGGGAATGCGTCTACCCAGCGTGCGCGATCTGGCGCTGCTCGCGGCCGTGAACCCGAACACGATGCAGCGCGCGCTCGCGGAGCTGGAAAATATGGGCCTGGTCGCGACGCAGCGCAACAGCGGCCGCACCGTCACCACGGACGCGGAAGCCGTTTCGCGCGCGAGGGCCGAAAAGGCGAGCGCGCTGATCGAAACGTTTCTGCTGCAGATGAAGACGCTTGGGCTCGAACGAAGCGAGGTGCTCGGCCTGCTGGCCAAAGAGGGACCGAAGGAGGAAGAACATGGATGCAATTCTTGAAGTACGGGGGCTGACGAAGCGTTACGGCGCGACGATCGCACTCAATAACGTCAGCCTGACGCTGCCGCGCGGCAAGATCGTCGGGCTGCTGGGACCGAATGGCAGCGGCAAGACGACGATGCTCAAGATCGTTGCGGGGCTGCTCACGCCGACGAGCGGCGTGGCGCTGGCCGACGGAAAAGTCGTTGGGCCCGAAACGAAATCCGTCATCTCCTTCCTGCCAGAACGCACGTATCTGCCGGACTGGATGACGGTTGTGGACTGCCTCGATTACTTCGAGGATTTCTATACGGACTTCGACCGCAAACGCGCCGTGGAGATGCTCAACCGCCTCTCGGTTCCGGCGGACCGGAAGATGCGCGCGCTTTCCAAGGGCACGCGCGAGAAGGTGCAGCTGGTGCTGGTTATGTCGCGCCGCGCGAAGCTCTACCTGCTCGACGAGCCGATCGGCGGCGTGGACCCCGCCACGCGGGACTACATCCTCGACACCATCATCGGCAACTACGATTCCGAGGCGACGATCCTCATTTCGACACATCTCATCGCGGACGTGGAGAAGGTGCTCGACGAGTTTGTGTTTCTCAAGGAGGGCATCGTGACGATGCACGACACGACGGACAACGTCCGCGAAGCGCAGGGCAAGTCCGTGGACGAACTGTTCCGGGAGGTATTCAGATGCTGAAGAAACTCATCAAACACGATTTCCGCGCGCTTTCGCGCACGCTGTTTCCGCTGCAGATCGGCGTGCTTGCGGGCGGACTGCTCGCGACGCTTCTGACGATCCTGACCATACGGCTCAGCCATTTCCCGGAAGCGAGCTCGGGCGGCTCCACCCTGCTGCACGGCACCACCATGGCGATTTCGGTCACCCTCTCGGTGCTGATCGCGTTCGCCATCGCCGCTTCGGCGTTCGTAACGATTCTGCTGATCTGCATCCACTTTTACCGCAACTTCCTCTGCGACGAGGGATACCTCACGTTCACGCTGCCGGTTTCCACCGGGAAGCTCCTCTGGTCGAAGCTGATCACGGGCATGCTCTGGGCGGCGATCAACGTGGTTGTGATCTTTGTGACGATCCTGCTTTTCGCGGTGTTCGGCACGTCCTCATCGGGGATCGTCAACCGCGAGGTGCTGCAGGGGATCAACGACATCTTCACCGAACTGTTGCCGAAAGCGCGGGAATACTTCAACCTGCCGCTGCTGATTGCCGAGTGCGCCGTCGTCGGCGTCCTGATGATGGCTTCCCAGATGCTGGAGATCTATTTTGCCATCGTCGTCGGCGGGCAGATCGCAAAGAAGCACCGCATCCTGGCTGCGATCGGCATGTATCTGCTCATCAACATGGGCGTGGGGATCGTCAGCTCGATCTTCACCTCGGCGGTCGTATTCGGGCAGGGGGTCTGGGACCTTTCGTTCAACACGGCCGCGGCCGCGGGTCGGTTCGCCGTTTCGGTGATCGGCTGGTTCGGATTGCTGTTTATGGGGCTGTCCGTGCTGTTCTTCCTGCTTTCGCGCCTGCTTCTCAACAGGAATCTCAATCTTCAGTAACAAACTGCGGCGCAGATGCGCGGGCGGCGAACAGCCGCCCGCTTTTTTCATGCCGCACGGGGCGTGCCGCGGCGACGGCAGGCGTTACAAAAGGTCGCAACGGGTGTTATAATACAACGGTTCAAAAGCAAACGGCGGAATCGGAGCACAAGGGCAAAAAGCGACCGCGCAGAGACGCGCAGATTACGCCGGGGCGTGGCAGCGGCGGGGGGTGCCGTGGATGCTACTGCTGCGGGCTTCCATGGAATCCC
Source organism: uncultured Oscillospiraceae bacterium (assembly GCA_964541465.1). Lineage (GTDB taxonomy): Bacteria > Bacillota > Clostridia > Christensenellales > CAG-138 > UBA7703. The sequence goes on along the minus strand of CAZIQO010000058.1, from coordinate 12,364 downwards.
GCAGCGGGGGTAACCCGTTATTTTACGGCGGGAACGTCATGGATAACCGACGGGGGTGATCGCATAAAAAGCTGCAATCTGCCGGCATTCGATCCGGGTGCAGGCAGCGGCCGCGGCGTGATGGGCGCGTTTGACGGGGAGCGGCTTTCGCTGGCGGAGCTTCACCGGTTTGAGAATCGTTACGTGTCCCTGTGCGGCGGTCTGCACCGGGACGCGCTCGGCCTGCCGCGCCGGATCTTTACGAAGATCGACCACGCGGGCACGCTGCGCGGGACGCTCCGTGCGGACGTGGCGGGGAGCTCGGCGTCGGACGCGTGCCGTTCGCCGCGGCAGAGCTTCCGGACCGGGAAGACGGAGGAAGCGCAGTTTTTCAACCTGATTGCAAACGCCCGGCAGTTCATCCGCCGTGGAAACGGAGAGGAGAAGCGATGAAAACGAAAGCGGTCCGCCTGCACGGCGTAAACGACCTCAGGCTTGAGGAATTTGAACTGCCCGATATCGGCGAGGACGGCGTGCGCGTCGAGATCGTTTCGGACAGTCTCTGCATGTCCAGCTACAAGGCGGCCTGCCAGGGCGCGGCCCACAAGCGCGTGCCGGACGACGTGGCCGAGCACCCGACGATCATCGGCCACGAGTTCTGCGGCCGGATCGTCGAGGTCGGGAAGAACTGGAAGGACAAATACAAAGCCGGCAGCGGGTTCGCCATCCAGCCCGCGCATTTCTATAAGGGTTCGCTCGCCGCGCCGGGATACTCCTACCCCTACTGCGGCGGCGACGCGACGTATGCGAACATCCCCTATGAAACGCTCGTGATGGACTGCCTTCTGACCTACGATTCCGACGTGTACTTCTACGGCTCGCTCGCCGAGCCGATGAGCTGCATCGTGGGCACCTATCACGCGATGTACCACACCGCGCCCGGCTGCTATGAGCACCGGATGGGCATCGCCGAGGGCGGAAAGACGGCGCTTCTGGCCTCCGTCGGCCCGATGGGGCTCGGCGCGATCGACTACGCTCTCCATTGCGGCAGAAAGCCGAAGCTGCTTGTCGTGACGGATATCGACGACGCGCGGCTTGCCCGTGCCGAGCGCATCTATACCGTCGAGCACGCAAAGCGGCAGGGCGTCGAACTGCACTATGTCAATACGGCCAGGGTGGACGACCCCGCCAGGGCTCTGCGGGATCTGACCGGCGGAACGGGCTACGACGACGTGATCTGCTTTGCGCCGGTGCGCGCGGTGGTCGAGCAGGCGGACGCGATCCTCGGCTTCGACGGCTGCCTGAACTTCTTCGCCGGCCCGTCGAATACGGAATTCAGGGCCGAGCTCAATTTCTACAATGTGCATTACGCCTGCCATCACCTCGTCGGCACGTCCGGCGGCAACACGTCGGACATGCGAGAATCCATTGAGATGATGAACAAGGGCCTCATCAATCCGGCGGCGATGATCACGCATATCGGCGGACTCAACTGCGTGCCGGAGACGACGCTCAGCCTTCCGCATATTCCCGGCGGGAAGAAACTCATCTACAACCACATCGAACTGCCGCTCACGGCGATCGCGGACTTTGCGGAAAGGGGAAGGACCGATCCGCTCTTTGCCGAACTGGACCGGATCGTCGGGGAGCACAACGGCTTCTGGTGCGCCGAGGCGGAACGGTACCTGCTCTCCCACGCAAAGAAAGGGTAACAGCGGCGCGAACCGAACGAAAACGACAGGCCCGCCCCGGACAGATCAACCCGGGGCGGGCTTTTTGCCGGCGTGTGCTGGCGCGGGCTTGCCAAACGGGGCGAAGAAACGATATACTATCGCTCGTGAAGCGTGTATTGGGATGCATCCGCAGAGCGGACGAAACGTATCATATGCTCCAGAATGGCGACCGGGTCTGCATCGGCGTGTCCGGCGGGAAGGACTCGCTGCTGCTCATGGAGGCCATGAAGCTGTACCAGCGGTTTTCCTACACGAAGTTCGACATGATCGCCGTGATGCTCGACCTCGGCCTCAGGGAGCAGGATACCTCCGGCATCGAAGCGCTAGCGGAACGCATCGGCGTCGAATTCACCGTTGAAAAAACCGATATCGGCAAAGTGGTGTTCGAATACCGCAGCGAGAGAAGCCCCTGCGCGCTGTGCGCCAAGCTGCGCCGCGGCGCGCTCAACACGTTCGCCGTCGAACACGGCTGCAACAAGGTCGCGCTCGGCCACAACCGCGAGGACGTGATCGAAACGTTCTTCCTGAGCCTTCTCTACGAGGGCCGCGTCAACACGTTCGCGCCGGTGACGTACCTTTCCCGCCGGAACGTGACGCTGATCCGTCCGCTGGTGTTTCTGCCGGAGAAGTACGCGCTCTCCGTGGCGAAGGCGCGGAACCTGCCGGTTCTGCCGCCGAACTGCGATATCGCGGGCGGCACGAAGCGCGAAGAGGCCAAACGGCTCGTCGCGCACCTGTGCACGCTCGTGCCGGATTTTGAGGAAAAGTTCATGCACGCGCTCTCCACAACGGAGACCTACGGCCTGTGGGACCGCATGCGTCTGCCGCCGGACGCGCCGCCGGGGGGAATCGTTCTTCCGGAGCGGCCGGACGAGGAGAAATAGACGAAAACGGGCGTTAACCCGCGGTCTGCCCGGACTGCGGGGAAGTGAACCGCCGGATATGAAACGGCATGTTCTAATACGTGGCCGATACAAATAGGGCGTTTTCAATCGCGCGGCGCAATAAAACAAGGACCGGTCGAACGGACCGGTCCCCGGCTTGTCTAAAGAAGTTCTTTTGCAGGAGTTTCGCCCCTGCACCCCGCCCAAGGGACACGTCCCCTGGGAATCCCTGGTCCCGTAACGTTCTTCCGGAGCGCTTGCGAAAACGGGTTCTTAGGGCCGTTACGGCCCTGAGCGGTGGGCTGGAGGCGGAGCCTCCAACGGATTCCCTTATTGACAGACTGAGGGCCGGTCGAACGACCGGCCCTTTTATCCTGCTAACTTCCTCGCTGCGTGAATAATCTGCTTCCCTGTGACTTCAGTCGGATACGTAGGGCAGCAGGGCGACGATGCGCGCGCGTTTGATGGCGATGGCAAGGTCGCGCTGATGCTTGGCGCACACGCCCGACATACGGCGGGGCATGATCTTGCCGCGCTCGGTCACGAATTTCTCAAGGGTACGGATATCCTTATAGTCGATGTTCGTGGCTTTATCAGCGCAGAACTTGCAAACCTTGCGGCGGCCCCGTCTCTGACGCGGACGCATTTTACGGTCTTCCATGGTGCAAGCCTCCTAATCGTTGAAATGGGAACGGTGCGGAACCGTTCGTTAAAAGGGAATATCGTCGGACTGGATGTCGGTGAATCCCGCCATGTCCTGCGCGTTTCCGTCGCTGCTGCGGGGCGCGGGCGCACTCGCGGCGCTGTCGTCCTGCTGCCTGGGCGAGAGAAACTCGACCTCATCCGCCTGCACGTCGAGCGACATGCGCGTCGTGCCGTCCTTTGCTTCGTAGGTGCGCGCCTGCAGTTCGCCGACGACCGCGACCTTGCGGCCCTTGTTGAGGTAACGCGAGCAGGTTTCGCCGAGCTGGCGCCACGCGTTGATGCGGAAGAAGTCGGTCGGACGTTCGCCGCCGCTGGTGGCGAAGCGGCGGTTCACCGCAATGGTGAAGGTGCAGACGGTGACGCCGTTCGGGGTGGAACGCACTTCGGGATCGTGCGTCAGATTTCCGATCAAGGTGATCTTGTTCATGCTTCATCCATCCTTTCGAAACTGGTTGCTAGGCTTCTTTGCGCGTGACAAGATAGCGCAGGATCGTTTCGTCGTTCTTGAAATTACGCTCCAGTTCCTTTGGAACCTCCGGCGCGCAGGAGAACGACATCAGCACGTAATAGCCCTCGGTCTTGTAGTTGATGGGATATGCAAGATGTTTCTTGCCCCACTCGTCTACCGCCGTGACCTCGCCGCCGTTGCTTTCGACGATCCCCTTGAACTTCTCGATGGACGCCTTGACGGATTCTTCGTCCAGATCCGGGACGATGATGTACAACGCTTCGTACGGATTCATTCTTTTCACCTCCTTATGGACTGTTGGCCCGGTTCTTAAAACCGAGCAAGAAGGACGTTAGCGAAAGCGAGTATATCACACGAACCCGCATGATGCAAGGACTTTTCTCATGCGGCGCTTCCGTCCGGACGCCGCGGCTATGCCGGGATGCGGCGGGCGTTCCGCTTCGTCAGCAGGCACCGCAGAGCGTCCGCCGAGCGGACCAGTCCGAACGCGGCGTAGGGAAGCATCATCGGGAGATAGACCAGCGCGTACTGCGACTTTGCCTCGAAGAGCAGGTGGTAGAGAAATCCGCCGAGGATGATCAACGGCAGCAGCGCGCGCGCCTCGGCGGTCGTTTCATCCGGCGCGCGCCGCTCCGCATCCGCGCGAAGCAGGTTGCCTGCGCCGCGCCTGCGGATCAGCATGGCGAGAAGACCGGCCGCGAAGAGCGAGTAGAGAAACGTCACGCCGTGCTCGAAATATACGTTCAGCGCGTCGCCGAGCGCGCCGTCGTAGACGTTTGCTGCAAAGGCGGGCAGGGCGCTTTCGTGCTCCCGGGCCTTGCTCACCCATACGCTTTCGAACGACGGTTCGTTCCACTGGCTGAGCACCTTTTTATAGAAGAAATCCGCAGCGTACGCGCGGTCGGAAGAAAGCGCGTCCAGCCGTTCGGACAGATCGCGCCGGATCGCGGCTTTTGCCTGCTCCGTGTCCATGCCCGCTTCCTTGAGCACGCTGTAGGTATAGCCGTTATACCAGCCGGGCGCACGCTCCGAATCGGACAGGCCCATCACGAGCCAGGCGGTCTGCGGCGTTCCCTCGCCCAGCTGGACGCCGGCGCGGCTCTCGTAGGAGGACTGAATCGCGCCAAGCGCGAGAATCGGGGCGAGGACGACGGCCAGCGCGCAGACGATTCCGGAAAACCGGAAGCGCCGGATCAGACTCAGCAGGAGTACGATGCAGATCGCCGCCACACCGATCCAGTTGTTCTGCTTTGCCGTAACGCTGAATGCGCAGAGCAGCGCGATCCAGACGATCAGGTGGTTGCGGCCGCTTACCAGGAAACGGAGCAGCAGGACGCACGCCCAGAGCATCGCCGCCAGCCCGATCAAGCTCCCGTAGAGGAAGCTTGTGTACAGGATCGGCTGCACGCAGAGCATCAGGGCCAGAATCGTAAGCAGCGTCACGCGTCGGTCGGAAAACACCCGCTCCGCGAGGACGACGATCGCCCAGCAGGCCGCCGTCAGGGAAGCGGCGTTGAGCGCGTACATGGCCGTGGTTGCGGCCCCCCCGAACAGGCGGTTGATCCCCTCGTAGATTGCGACGATTCCAAGCTGATACGGGAACATCTGAAAGTAATGCTGCTTCGATGAGAAAAACGAGAAATCGTTTTTGGCCGCCGAACTGGCCGCTTCGAGAACGTAGCGGGAATCCGCGGTAGGGACCGACCGGACGGCGGTCATCCAGATCATGCTGAGCGCGAACGTCCAGCAGAGCATGACGATCCCGGCGATGCGGACGTGCTTTTTCCGTATGCGGCTGCCGAAGCGAATCAGCAGAACGGCGCATACGAGAAACAGCGCGGCCAGGACGCCCAGATTCAGCCAGAAGGAATCCGTCTGGAAAAGGATATGCTCCTTGATATAATCGTGCGGGTCGATGGTGCAGGTCCATAACAGGCTGCAGACGGAGCAAAACAGAAAAATCAGGATCAAAAGGGCAAAAAGCACCTTGGTAAGAACCTCCGGGATACGCGCCCGCGCCGCCGCTTTCCGCTCCATAACCCCGCCTCGATCGCAAACCAGATTTTTCCATAGTATATCATAGGAACGGTATTGCGGCCAGAAATTCGACACACGAAACGGCCGTGCGGCTTTATTCCGCGCAAAAAGAGCGGCCGTTTCGGGCCGCTCAGACTGGCAAAGAAGTTTTTTTCAGGGGCTTTACCCCCGCACCCCACCCAAGGGACACGTTCCTTGGGAATCCCTGGCCACAACCCTGTTTTAGGGCGCTTGCGGAAACGGGTTCTTAGGGCCGCTCTCGCCTTCCGGGTTTGTTTATTCCCCGGCGAGCTTTACGATCGCTTCCGCCATGATGCGCGTGTTGAAGCGCAGGTCCTCTGCGGTGGTGGATTCGTTTGGCATGTGGCATTCGGCGACCCGGTTTTCCGGCTCGATGCCGAATGCGACGGCGTTTGCAAACGCGCGCGCGTAGGTGCCGCCGCCGATGGAGAGCGGCTTGGCCTTGTGGCCGACGGCCTTTTCATAGATCGAAAGCAGCGTTTTGACCAGCTCGGATTCCGGGTCGATGAAATGCCCGGCGGAGAGCTTCTCATAGGTGCGCGCAAAGCCGATTGCGGCGAACCCGTTGTCGAGCGCTTCGAGCAGGCGGTCGGCGGTTACGCTGAACGGGTGCCGGCAGTCGAGCGTGACCGAAACCTCGTTTTCGTTCCATTCGAGCATGTCGGGCGAGAGTGTCAGCCGGCCGGATTCGTCGGTTACGTCGAGGCCGAACGTTTCGCCGTGCATGTCGAACCCGAGCAGGGCGGCCAGCGAGGAGGCGACGGCGAGATCGTCCGCGTCGAGCGGCTGATCCTTCAGTGCGTCGAGCAGGCCGAGCAGGGCGTTTTTCGCATCCTGCGGACGGGACCCGTGCCCGCCGTGGCCGACGACGGAAAGCTCGTTTCCCGCGACGGCGTATGTCAGGCCGTCCCGGTCGGCCGGCGGCTCCGGCGCGAACGGAAGGACGGCCTTCGCCTCGCCCGGGATGACGTTCGGCGCGGTGCCGCAGGAAATGCGGACCTTGCTGCCGCTGAGCTTTTTTGTGTAGGTCGTGTGGCAGATGCCCATCTCCGAATGGATCACGGGGTAGCTGCTGTCCGGCGTGAATGCGAGGGTCGGTTCGGGCTCGGTCTTCTTGTAACGGTCGGCGCAGGCCCAGCCGCGCTCCTCGTCGCAGCCGAAGAAGAGCCGCACCCTGCGTTTGAGCGGGACGCCGGCTTCCCTGACCGCGTGCAGGGCGTACAGCGCGGAGACCGCAGGCCCCTTGTCGTCCAGAACGCCGCGCCCGCAGAGGCGGCCGTTTCGTTCGGTCAGGGTAAACGGGTCGCTTGCCCAGGCGGGCCCCGCCGGCACAACGTCAAGGTGCGCCATGATCATGAGCATCTCCTCGCCCTCGCCGTAGTCCACGACGCCGCAGTAGCCCTCGAGGGAGCGGGCCCGGTCGAAGCCGAGCTTACGGGCGAGCGCGAGCGTGTATTCGAGCGCGTTGTTCACTTCGCGGCCGAGCGGCATGCCGGGCTCGGGCTTCCCGCGGGAAACGCTCGGGATGGCGATCAGCCCCGCCAGGGACTGGATCTGGTCGGCAAACGTGCGGTCGATGATATCGTTCAGCATATGATTCCTCCGGTAAGAAAGCATTCTTTTCAACCATCATACCGACCGGCGTGCAAAAAAGCAAGCGCGGGCGGCGCGGTTCCGCGCCGTCCGCGCTTGCCGATCAAGGGGGACGTTGGAGGCTCTGCCTCCAAACCGCCGTTTCGGGCCGTAACGGCCCTAAGAACCCGTTTCCGCAAGCGCCCTGTGCGAAGGCGCTTGCGGGGGCAGGGATTCCCGAGGGACGTGTCCCTTGGTGGGGTGCAGGGGTAAAACCCTGCAAAAGGACTTTTTTGACAGCCTCCGGACGTTACTTGATAGCAGCGGCCGTCCGGCGGATCGCTCAGTGGGCGCCGTCGTGCATGAGCTGCTCGCAGGAACGCACGTTGGTCTCCAGATCGCGGATGTAGCTTGAGAGGTTGGAGACCTTGACGACCGAGTTGAGCGAAAGGAACTCGGAATTGATGCGGATGAGCTGCGCGAACGAGCTCAGCAGCATCCGGTACCGTTCGCTCTGCCGCTGCAGCTGCGCGCGCTGCACGTCGAGCTGGCGCTGCAGGGCGGAAACCTCGATCTCCGGCATGGCGCCGTGCACCCGCAGCGATTCCGTACCCCGCACCGCCGCCACGGCGAGCGTGCCGAGCGAATCGAGCAGTGCGCGCGTATCCAGGCCCGGCACACGCGAAAGATCGGCCAGCACGCGGCGCGCGAACGAGTCCGATTCCGTAACGCGCTTGGGCGGTCGTCCGACGCGCGGCGCGCTCTCGCGGTCCGAAAACGGATCGAACGCGGGAGTGCCGCACTTTTTCAGATCGATGACGATCCTGCGCACGAGCGCCGGATCGTTTTTGAGCAGCGCGCGGTATTTGTTCTGGTAGCGCAGCATGACCTTGTCGTCGCCGTTTGCAAGGCGCAGCGTGCAGGCGCGGACGGATTCCCCGCGCCCCTGTGCGCGCAGCACCTCCTCGAGCAGGTTGACCGATTCCTCGTCGGTGAACGGAACGAACGCGCGGCGGTGGCTGAACGAAACGCCGCCGTCCTCCTTGACGCGGGCGTAGTAGTAATTGCGGACGCTGTTGGGCCGCCTGCCGGTGAGCGAGGCGACCTCGTCGAACACGGATTTGAGCGAGCGCGTGCTCTTCTGCGCTTCCGCCGCGAGCGCAAAAAGGCGGTTGGTCTCCGACTCGCTCCAGCCGGTCTTGCCGGGTTTCTTCTCGTTTACAAGCATCGACATTTCACTCCTTATCGGATTAGTTCGGTTCAGTATGACCCTATAAAGAACAAAACATACCGTTTGTGCGGTATGTTTTATCCATATGTATGTCGATGCTTGTCTGATGCGTATTGGCGTACGGAAAAATGATGGCTATGCCCGCGGATATGACACTTACCGCAAGGATGTTCCGGAGAATCTCATTTTCCGGCAAACGATTGGCTGTCACGACCGATCCGGCCGGTCCGGAAGCTGTATATACGGAAACGCCGCCGCAGCGCAAGGCCGCTTGGCAGGGCAGGGGGACGCGCGTTAAAGCCCGAGTGCCTCGTGCACGTCGCGCATGCCTTCGATGGCCGTTTCGATGACCTCATCGAGCGGCATGCCGAGCATGTCGCAGCCGTTTCGGATCACCTCGCGGTTGACCCCGGCGGCGAAGCTCTTGTCCTTCAACTTCTTCTTTACGCTCTTGACCTCCATGTCCATCACGCTGCGGGACGGACGCATATAGGCGGCCGCCGTGATGAGCCCCGTCAACTCGTCGATGGTGTAGAGCACGATCTCCATTTTCTTCTCCGGCTTGACGTCGCTGCAGAGGCCCCAGCCGTGACTGACGACGGCGTGGATGAAGTCCTCGTCGAGGCCGGCTTCCTTCAGAAGACGCGGCGCGACGCTCAGATGCTCGTCCGGCCATTTTTCGTAGTCGACGTCGTGCAGCAGTCCGACGAGTCCCCAGTAGTTCGCGTCCTCGCCAAAATGCGCGGCGAATTTCCGCATGACGCCTTCCACGGCGTACGCGTGCCGTACGAGGGCGTCGCTTTCATTATATTTATGCAGCAGGGAAAGCGCGTCACTGCGCGTAATCATGGAATGCCACCCGCTTTCAAATGATGTTCTTAACATCATACACCGAACGGAAATGAAACGGCAACAATTTTCTGCAAATTTATCCTTGACAGCCTGTTTTGGGGATGATATCATTCATGATTGACTCATGATGCTGAAACTGTGGTAATATGCCCAAAAATGTGCCCTGCGATGCAAAACGGTGCATGAGGGCACCAACATCTGGGAAAAATACCAGGGGAAAGCATCCGTCACGAAGCTGTCTTTATTGCGGGAAATTTTAGCATAGAGACACGACGGCAGCCGTGTCGGCAAGGGGAGTACGCGATGATGCATGACGTTCAAATGGGCAGACAAACGCGAAAGAGCTTTTCCAGGATCCGGGAAGTTCTCGACATGCCGGACCTGATCGAGATTCAGAAAAATTCATACTACCGTTTCCTCAGGGAGGATCTCAAGGAAGTTTTTGACGATATTTCCCCGATTACAGACTATTCCGGCAAGCTTGTGCTGGAGTTTGTCGATTACCGCATCGACCTGGACAATCCGAAATACTCCATGGAGGAGAGCAAGGAGCGCGACGTAAATTACGCCGCGCCGCTTCGCGTGACCGTTCGCCTGATCAATAAGGAAACGGGCGAGGTCAAGCAGCAGGAGGTGTTCATGGGCGATTTTCCGCTCATGACGCCGCAGGGCACGTTTATCATCAACGGCGCCGAGCGCGTCATCGTGTCGCAGCTCGTCCGTTCTCCGGGCGTGTATTTTTCCGACAGTTTCGATAAGCTCGGCAAGCAGCTGTTCTTCGCGCAGGTGATCCCGAACCGCGGCGCGTGGCTCGAATACGAAACCGACTCCAACGGCATCCTCTACGTCAAGATCGACCGCCAGCGCAAGGTGTTCATCACCGCGCTCGTGCGCGCGCTCGGCTACGGCACGAACAGCGAGATCCTCGAGCTCTTCGGCGACGACGACCGTCTTTCCGCGACGCTCGCGAAGGACCCGACGCGCACCGAGGCCGACGGTCTCATCGAGATCTACAAGCGCCAGCGCCCCGGCGAGCCGCCGACGGAGGAGAGCGCGCGTTCCCTGCTCAATTCGCTCTTCTTCGACAAGCGCTACGATCTTGCGCGCGTCGGACGCTATAAATTTAATAAGAAGCTGTCCATCCGCAGGCGCATCCGCGGCCACGTGGCGGCGGAGAATATCATCCACCCCGAAACGGGCGAGATCCTCTGCGAAGAGGGGCAGACCATCGACCGCGATCTTGCCGGAACGATTCAGAACGCCGGCGTCAACGAGGTCTGGCTGCAGGCGGGCGAAACCCGCGTCAAGGTCGTGGGGAACCGCTTCGTGCGCGCGGACGGCTATCTGCCGTTCAAGCCCATCGAGGCGGGCCTCAACGAGGACGTGCACCTTCCCACGCTGCAGGCGCTGCTCAAGGAGGCGCAGGATCTGGACGAGACGGCGCTCAAGGCGCTGCTCAAGTCCCATTATTACGATCTGATCCCGCGGCATATCATACCGGACGATATCGTCGCGTCGATTTCCTACCTGATCGGCATGCCTCACGGCATCGGCAATACGGACGACATCGACCACCTCGGCAACCGCCGCATCCGCAGCGTAGGCGAGCTGCTGCAGAATCAGATCCGCGTGGGCCTGACCCGTCTCGAGCGCGTCGTGCGCGAGCGCATGGGCCTGCAGGACATGGATGTGGCCATGCCGTCTAACCTCATCAACATCCGCCCCGTGACGGCGGCGATCAAGGAATTCTTCGAATTCTTCGGTTCGTCGCAGTTGAGCCAGTTCATGGACCAGACGAACCCGCTTGCGGAGCTGACGCATAAGCGCCGTCTCTCCGCGCTCGGTCCCGGCGGCCTGAACCGCGAACGCGCGACGTTCGACGTGCGCGACGTGCACTTTTCCCATTACGGCCGCATGTGCCCCATTGAGACGCCGGAAGGTCCGAACATCGGGCTCATCAACTCGCTCTCGACCTACGCGCGCATCAACGAGTACGGCTTCATCGAGGCGCCGTACCGCAGGGTGGACGCCAAGAAGCACGTGATCACCGACGAGATTGATTACCTCACCGCGGACGAGGAGGACAACTTCATCGTCGCGCAGGCCAACGAACCGATCGACGAGACGGTGCACTGGTTCAAGAAGGAGCGCGTCATCGCGCGTCTGCTCGACCAGATCATCGAGGTCAAGGCCACCGAGGTCGACTATATGGACGTCTCCCCGAAGCAGCTTGTCTCCGTTGCGACGGCCATGATCCCCTTCCTTGAAAACGACGACGCAAACCGCGCCTTGATGGGCTCCAACATGCAGCGGCAGGCGGTTCCGCTGCTGAAGCCGGAAACGCCGATCGTCGGCACGGGCATGGAATACAAGGCGGCCGCCGACTCGGGCATCGTGATCCTTGCAAAGGAAGACGGCGTGGTGTCCTACGTATCCGCAAAGGCCATCTCGATCGCAGACAGGGCCGGCGTCGAGCACGTATATCGTCTGACCAAGTTCCAGCGCTCCAACCAGGGCACGTGCCTCAACCAGCGCCCGATCGTCAGCAAGGGCGACGCCGTCAAAAAGGGCGACGTCATTGCGGACGGCGCGTCCACCGACGGCGGCGAGATCGCGCTCGGACGCAACATCCTCATCGGGTTCATGACCTGGGAGGGCTATAATTACGAGGACGCGGTCCTGATCTCGGAGAAACTCGTCAAGGACGACGTGTTCACCTCGATCCATATCGAGGAGCACGAAGTCGAGGCGCGCGACACCAAGCTCGGGCCCGAGGAGATCACGCGCGACATTCCGAACATCGGCGAGGACGCGCTCTCCCAGCTCGACGAAAGCGGCATCATCCGCCCCGGCGCGGAGGTGCGCAGCGGCGACATCCTCG
>CAZIQO010000057.1:0-19697 GCA_964541465.1 uncultured Oscillospiraceae bacterium | reverse complement strand
GCACTGCAGCGTGACCAGCAGCAGCACGCGGTCCGGATAACGGTGCACCACATGCGGCACGGGGCTGTCCTCGGTTTCGCCGAGCGGGTCGGCCATATCGTTCGGGTCGGGGCGCGTCTCCAGAATCGACGGGACCGCCTGCATGCGGATCGGGTCGTGCGGGTCGTTCGGATCGATCAGAGAAGCGTAATACGGCGTGATGGCCATGCGAAACGCCTTGAGGCATGTTTCGATATCGGCCTGTTCCGACTCCGAGAGCGGCAGAACTTTTCCGAGTTCCTCCGCGGTCGTGATGCGATGGGCAAACTGCCATTTCCAGTCGTTCCACTGCGTATCCATATCGCTCACCGCCTTTTGGAAAGATCGACGCCGCAGCGCGCGGCGCCGGCGCGGAGGATCTCCATGATCAGCTCGTCGTACTGCATGCCGCAGAACTCCGCGAGCATCGGGTAGTCGCTGTAATGCGGCGCAAGGCCCGGCAGCGGATTGATCTCGATGAAATATACGCGCTCCTCTGCGTCCGCGCGGAAGTCGATCCGCGCGAGGTCGTGGCAGCCGAGCGCAAGGAACACCCTGCGCGCCGCGCCGATCAGCGCGCTTTCCAGCGAGGGCGAAAGCTCGGCGGGACAGCGGTACTCCACGTATTCCGGGTAGTTCTGTTTGACGGTGTAGTTGTAAACGCGGTAACCGCCCGCCGGGGTGCGGTGATAGAGGATCTCCATGGGCGGAAACACGCGCGCGCCGGGGCCGTTGCCGAGCACGCCGATCGTGAACTCGCGTCCGTCGATGAACTCCTCGGCCAGAACGGCTTCGCGGTAGCGCGAAGCACTGTTCGTAATCAGCGCGGCGAGCTCCGCGGGCGTTTTCGCGACGCAGACGTCCGCAATCCCTTTGCTGGAACCCTCGGCGTTCGGCTTGACGATGACCGGATAACGCAAAGAAGTCCCGCGCACAGGTGCGCCGGGCTCGAATAGTTTATAATGCGGCGTGGGGATATGGTAGGTGGAAAGCAGACGCTTCGTGAGCGCCTTGTCGAGCGCGATGCAAAGCGTGGTTTCGTCCGAACCGGTAACCGGAATATTCAAAAGACTGAGCAAGGCGGGCACCTGCGCTTCGCGGGCGCGACCGTTTCGCCCTTCCGCGATATTGAACACAATATCGGGACGGCGTTCGGAAAGCTTCTGCGGAAGATGCTCGTCGGCCTCCAGTAAAACCGTGTCGATGCCGTGCCGGCGGATCGCCTTTTCGATGGCCAGAACCGTGTCGGGGGAGTCGTACTCGGCCTGATCGTCGGCGGGGACCGTTTCGTCGGCAGCGTGCTTGAGGTTATAGACGATGCCGACCAATGCGGGCCCGAGAGGCACGTCGTCGGATTGCTGATCCATGATTCATCACTTCGCTTTCATTCGGTTATTTCGTATCAGCATACGTTTATTCGAGCATGTTGTAACGCAATTTCACGCGTTTGTCAATAAAAAAATTCCGGCGTTTTTTTGTCTTGATTCAGCGTTCGTTTCCGCGGGAATTCCGCCGCCGCGTGCGGTGTGGTTTTCCTGTGAAAAAGACCCGAAATCCAGCGGTCAAACGGTCGGATCTGGCGCGGCGCGCGTGGCAGAAAACCCGCCGGCAACGGTAGCAAAGCGGCAGCCGGGATCAACGGGATTAAGATGGCGAACGGAGCGCGCCGAAGGACCCGAAGATCCTGCGCGTGAACATGGCGAATATCCGCCGCAAGCTGGAACATTATCCCGCCGCACCGCGCCATATCCGGACCGAGATCGGCGTGGGGTACTGGATGGCGGAACGGGATTGACCGGAACGAACCAGAAGGAGTGTCGAAAGCCGCCAAAGGGCGGCTTCAGGTTGCCGATAACGGGGAACCATTGGAGACTCCGCCTCCAAGACACCGTTTCGGGCCGTAACGGCCCGAAAAACCCATTTCCGCAAGCGCCTTGGAAGGGACGCTTGCGGGGTCAGGGACACCCAAGGGACGTGTCCCTTGGGTGGGATGCAGGGGTGAAACCACTGTAAAAGGACTTTTTTGACAGGCTGAGGCCGCCGCAGGGCGGTCTTTGCGTTTCCGCAAGCGCCGGCGGCGTACTGTTTTTTCCGCACCGGGCATAAGGTAATGGAGAGTGCTGATCGGGAGGATGGGACACATGCGCGTCATCATCGTAAAGCGGAACACGCTTGTCGCCGCCGCGGGGATCCTGCTGGCGCTGATCGCGGGCGTCGTGATCGCGCTGCTGCTTTTAAGGGAAAACGCTTCGCCCGCCATGGGGAGCATTTCGGCGGACATCGAGGAATACGAGCTCAACGTGCTGGCGGGCAAGCACCGGGAGCTGCCCGTGTATTCCGTGGAGCAGAGCGATCCGGTCGTCGCGCTGACCATCGACGCGGCCTGGGAGGACGACAAGACCGAGTTTATTCTGGAAACGCTGGAGAAGTACGATATCAAGGCTACGTTTTTCCTCTGCGGCGTCTGGGTGGACGCGTATCCGGAGCACGTTAAAGAGATCGCGGCCGCAGGTCATGAGATTGGCAACCATTCCATGACGCACCCGCATATGAACAAGCTCAGCACCGAGGAGATACAGGCGGACGTTTCCGCGCTGGACGATCAGATCGAACAGCTCACGGGCAAACGCTGCACGCTGTTCCGCGCGCCGTTCGGCGAGTACAACGACACCGTGATCAAGACCGTCCGCGAGATGGGGTATGAGGTCGTACAATGGAACATCGACACGATCGACTGGAAACAGGAGCGCGCGGCGGACACCATTCTGAACGCCGTGGTGCCGAGGCTGAGCAGCGGCAGCATCATCCTCTGCCATAACAACGGCTACCAGATCCGCAATTACCTGCCGGAGCTCATTGAGCAGACGCTTGCGAAGGGTTACCGCTTCGTGACCGTGTCCGAACTGCTGCTCGATGGGGAAACGGAGATCGACAGCAACGGCGTGCAGCACCTGAAAACGACCTCATAGCAGGGCGAGGTCGGCATGAGAATCCGTTTCAGCCGCAGGAAAGCCGCATGCGCGGTGCTCTGCGGCTGAACGTTTTTTACGCTCTTGAGGGAGGCGGCGTGCAAAGCGGAGCGCGCGGGGCGGGATACCGTATCGCCGCGCGGCAGGCCCGCAGACGGGAGCACCACCGATGCGGCACAGTTTGCAGGATACGGCAGGAAACACCGCCCTGCGGCCCGACAGGCGGCCAGAAGCGAAGAAAACGTCAGGGACCGGCGGAAAAGCCGGTCCCTGACTGTAAGGGAGTGCGCAAAAAATCGGCCTTATGCGCGCGGCACGCGGCCGGAGGCGACGATCCTTGCTTCGTCAAACGCGATTGCGTCGCCGCAGTGCACCGGCGCGTCGGCGGTAACCGGGCGGAGGCCGCGGACAAGGCGCTTCAGATCCGCCTTGCGCACGGGTTCCGCGCTGCGGACGGCGGCGAGTTTTTTTACGCCGCCGCGCACGCGCACGGTCGTGGTCAGCGTGCGCCGCGGGTCGGTGAGCTCGCTTGTGCCGAACGCGACGCCGCGTTTGCAGAGCGCGCCGCGGATCTCCAGCGTTCCGTCCGCGTTCCGGACGGGCAGCAGCGCGCAGCCGTTCGGGCAGACGGTGCAGACGAGCTCGCTTTCGGCCGCTTTCGCCTCCGGCTCGTCCTGACGGAGCGAAACGGTCAGGTTTTCCGCACCTTCCGGCAGCGGCGGGAGCGGGATGCGGATCATCTCGGCGGGCGAGAGGCGGCGCAGGCTCTTCTGCGCGATCACCGCTTCGCCGCGTCTTACCAGCACGGTCTGCATGCGGCCGGGACTGCGCACGCGAAGGGAAAGCGTGAGCGGCGTCTGCGCCGGCACGCTGCGCGGGAGCGCGTAGCGCACGGCGTTTTCGAACGCGACGGGTATCTGCTCTGCGCGCGACGCGCCGCCTTCTGCGAACGCCACGGCGTTTCGGGC
Organism: uncultured Oscillospiraceae bacterium; assembly: GCA_964541465.1. GTDB lineage: Bacteria > Bacillota > Clostridia > Christensenellales > CAG-138 > UBA7703. The sequence goes on along the minus strand of CAZIQO010000057.1, from coordinate 15,742 downwards.
GGCGTTTTCCGCCTCCTCGGAGACCATGTCCACAATATCGTGCACATGCAGGCCGTTGCCGCAGGAAAACACGCCCGGCGCGTTCGTCATGAGCCGCCCGTCCACGAGCGCGCCGCCCGTGACGGGGTCCATGGCGATACCGCACGCCCTGGCCAGTTCGTTCTCCGGGATGAGGCCGACGGAGAGGATCAGCGTGTCGCAGGGGATGGTCCGCTGCGTTTCCGGCTTCGGCACGCCGCGCTCGTCCACTTCCGAGGCGACGACCGCTTCGAGATGATCATCGCCGAGGATGTCGGTCACGGTTGTGGAAAGATGCAGGGGGATGCCGTAGTCGATGAGGCACTGGCGGACGTTGCGCGCAAGACCGCTGCAGTAGGGCAGCTTTTCCAGCACGCACGCGATCTCCATGCCCTCGAGCGTGAGCCGCCGCGCCATGATGAGGCCGATGTCGCCGCTGCCGAGGATCACCGCGCGCTTTCCGACCATCACGTTTTCCACGTTGACGAGCCGCTGCACCACGCCCGCCGTATAGATGCCCGCAGGCCGCGTGCCGGCCACGCCGATTGCGCCGCGCGTGCGTTCGCGGCAGCCCGTGGCGAGGACGACGGCGCTTGCCCGGACCGTATGCAGGCCGCTCCGGTCGGCGTACTGCACGGTGCGGTCGGGGCCGAGCTTCAGCGCCATAGCGGAGGTTTTCAGCGTTACGTTCGGCTCGTCCAGAACGGGCAGAAAACGCTCCACGTACTCCGGCCCGGTGAGCGCGCGTTTGAATCGCTCCACGCCGAAGCCGTCGTGGATGCACTGGTTCAGAATGCCGCCCGCCTCCGGGTTCCGCTCGAGCAGAAGGACGCTCTTTGCGCCGCGCCGTACGGCTTCCCCTGCGGCGGCGAGGCCGGCCGGTCCCGCGCCGATGATGACGATATCGCAGTTTTCCATTGCTTGCCCCCTCATTTGACCGCGCCCGTGAACGGATGGTCGTCCCTGTGCTTGAGGGTGATATCCTCGGGCGGCAGGCCGTATTCGCTGCAGAGCATGTCCACGATGCGAGTGAAGCAGTAGCCGCCGTTGCAGCGGCCCATGGTCGCCCGCACGCGGTTCTTGATCGAGACGATGCCGTGCGCGCCGAGCGGGTTTTCATACGCCTGCCGCACTTCGGCCTTGGTGACCGTTTCGCAGCGGCAGACGATGTCGCCGTACTCCGGATTCCGGGCGATCCGCTTCGCCTTTTCCTCGTCCGGGAGGTCGCAGAAACGCTCGATCCCGCGGTATTCCGCCTTCCAGTCCGGCTTTGCGGACGGGCGCAGACGGCGGACGGCCATCTCCTCGACCATGCGCGCGATCGGGAGCGAGGCCGTCAGGCCGGGGGATTCGATGCCGACGAGCTGAATGAGGTTCGGAACGGCCGGGCTTTCCTCGATCACGAAATCCCCGTAGTTGGCCGCGCCCTTCGGCACGAGTTTGGCGCGCACGCCCGCGTATGCGCCGATGACGAGCCGCATGTCCAGCGCGGGCAGCAGCTCGCGGGCTTCCGCCGCGAGACGGCCGAGCATGTCGGCGGTCGTGGCGAGCGCCTCGCGCTTTTCCACATATTCGGCGGACGGGCCGATCAGCAGGTTGCCGTCGATCGTGGGGGTCAGGTGCACGCCGAGCCCGCCCACGCCGGGGCGCGGCACGGGATAGACCGGCCGGCGCAGAAGATCGCCGGGGATCTTGTCGAGAAGATAGTATTCGCCGCGGCAGGGGTAGATCGTATACCGGCCGTCGCCGGCCATAGCGCCGATTTTGTCCGCGAACAGCCCCGCCGCGTTGACGAGCAGGCCGCACTCGATTGTCTCGCCGCCGGCGGTGAGACGAAACGAGCCGCCCGTTTGTTCGATCGCGGTGACCTCGCGGCCGAGCAGGTAGGTTACGCCGTTCTGCGCGGCGGCTTCGGCAAGGTGAATGTTGTAAAGAAAGGGATTGATGATCGCCGTGTTGGGCGAGAGCATCGCCCACCTGGCGGGCACGTTCGGCTCCATCGAGGCGATCTCGTCCGCGCCGATGAGGCGCAGCCCCTCGCAGCCGTTCCGTTCGCCGGCCGCGATCAGGTCCTCGAGGATGGCGCGGTCGTCGTCGGTGAAGCCCACGATGAGCTTGCCCGTCTTGCGGTACGGCACGTCCAGCGCTTTTGCGGCGGCTTCAAAGCCACGGTTTCCCGCCACGCAGAGCTTGGCCATCAGCGAGCCGGGCCGGTTGTTGAAGCCGGCGTGCACGACCGCGCTGTTGCGGCCGGTGGTGCCCATCGCCACGTCGAGTTCCTTCTCGAGCACGGCGACGGACCAGTCGTAGCGGCTCATTAAATACGCGGCAGCGCTGCCGACCGCGCCGCCGCCGATGATCACGATATCGTATTTCAAGCAGGTTCCTCCCAGGGATCGCCGCGAAGGATCGGATTCTGCGCAAACACGGCGCCGACGATATCCGCGGGGATGTTGTGTTCGCCGGCGTAGGCGGCGGACAGCGCGCCGGCAAGCGCGGCGATCGTATCCGTGTCCCCGCCGACGGACGCGCCCATGCGGATGGCTTTCCAGACGTCGCCTTCCGCGGCGAAGAAAACGGCAAACGCAGCACCGCAGACGTCCGCGGACGGCAGGCCGGTCCCGTATACAAAATACAGTTCGTCGAGAAGCTGCTCGGGCGTAAGCGAGGACGCGAGCGGAACGAACGCCCGGATGCGCGCAACGGAGGAGGGCGCGCAGGCGATAAAGGGGGCCGATTGTATCAGCCGCTCCGCGCCGCGCTCCGCCGCCTGCACGATTTCATCCATGCCGCCGCCGCAAAGCGCCGCGCGCAGCGCAAACCCGTACGCGCCCGCGGCCTCCAGCGCCTGGGACGTATGGTGCGTGCAGAGCAGGCAGCGGTGGATATCGTCCGCCAGCTCGTCTTCGGACAAATGATCGCGCCAGAGCACGGCGGAAGGCGCGCGCATCACGCCGCCGCAAGTCGTGCCGTGCGTGCCGGCCTCTTCCACCGGCAAGCCCGCGCGGATGCCGTCGAGCGCGGCGCGCGAACTGGGTCCGATATACCGTTTTTCCGCCGCGCCCGTCTCGTCGGCCCACTTTAACAGGCAGTCCGCCGTTTCGCGCGCGTCGACGCGGCCCGTTCTGCGGTAGAGGCGGTAAAGGTAGAGATTCTGCTCGGTGTCGTCCGTGACCGCCGCAAACGGCAGGTTCGGATGATTGGAGGAGGAATCCGGCGCAATCAGGCCGGGCACGAACGGGGAAAACCGTTCGCGGATCTGATTGCGCGTCAAGAACTCCGTCGGCATGCCAGTCGCGTCGCCGACCGCAAGCGCGGTAAGGATCGCCCGGATCTTTTTTTGGTCCGTCATATGCCGAACGTCCTTTCCAGAAACGCGTATCCGCCGCGCAGTTTCTCCGGCGCGTTTTCCATGTAGTAGCGGTAGGCGGGCTCGAGCGTGTAGAAGCCATCGTATGCGCCGAGCGCGGTGGATACGGCCGCAAAATCCGTATTGCCCTCGCCCGCGGGCAGGTGCTTCGTATCCCCGCGGTAGTCCGAAAGGTGCAGGTGGCAGGGCGGCAGCGCAGCGATGAATTCCGCCGGATCACAGCCGGCCTCGCGCGCCTCCGTCGTATCGACCATGGGACGGATGTTCGGGTGATCGAGCATGGCGACGTAATCGCGGAGTTTTTCGGGGGTGCCGCAGGTCTTGGGCGAGTTTTCCATCGCCGTGAGCACGCCGTGCTTTGCGCATTCGTCCGCAAGCCAGCGCAGGTTGTCGATCACCGGTCGATCGAGCAGCTCGTCGTATCCCCTGTTGGAGGGAACGTGCGGATGCACGACGAGAATCTTCGTTCCGAGCCGCTCTCCGAGGGCCAGCAGGTCGGACGCATAACGTCTGCCGTCGTCGCGCATGGAGCGGTGCGGCGTGTAGAGCATCGGAAAGAACGCGAGCGGAAAATGGATGGACGCGATGCGGACGCCGACTTGCTCGAATGCGCGCGCGCTGTCCGCGGACGCGTCGGAAAGGCACTGCGGCATCAGCTCCGCGTTTTGAAATCCCGCACCGCGGATCAGACGGAGCGCGTCGGCCGATTCGCGGGGGAACAGCGCCGCCGTGGAAAAGGAAAAACGATCGGATATCATAGTTTCACCTCGAAAAAATGCGCGGCGGAACGCAGCAATGCTCCGTCGCGCATTCGGTTTGCAGAAACGAGCTATTGCGCGTCGAGTTCCATTTCGCCGAGCAGGTTGTTCAGCGCGGTGTCGAGCGCTTCCTGCGGTTCGCGCGTGCCCTTCTCGATGCGGCTCAGCGCGTCCGCGATCTGCAGGTCCATCGTGCCCATCTGCTCGAAGTGCACGTACGCCCAGGTATAGGAGAGCTGCTTGAACGCGACGGAGTACATCTCGTTCTGCTCGATGGCCGCGGTGACCTCCGGCATCTCAAGCTCGGACTGGCGGACCGGAAGGTACCCGGTGCTCAGCGCAAATTCGATGTTCTGCTCCGGCGAAAGCAGGTAACTGATGAGGTCCCATGCCGCTTCGATGCGCTGCGGGTCCTGCGTCAGGATGACCAGCACGTTGCCGCCGAGCGCCACGGACTGGGTCTTGAAGTACGGCATTTCGATCGCGCCGATGTTGATATCGACGTCCGTCCAGCGGGAGATGCGGTTGCTGGACATGGCGATGAACGCCAGATTGCCCGCAAGGAACTTATTCTCCGCCGCGGAATGCTCGCCGGCGGCCATGATGCCGGAATCGACGAGGCTCTTCCAGTACTCGGCGACCTCGAGCGCCTCGGCGTCGTTGAACACCGGAGTGACCGTACCGTCGTCGCCGAGCTCCACCACGGAGCAGCCGTTCTGCATGCACATGGACTTGAACAGCCAGCCGGTGTCGGTGACGTCAAACGCCGTAAATCCGTCCATGCCGTTCAGATTGCCGCTTTCCAGGCATTTGAGGCACACGTCGTAGAATTCGGCCCAGGTTGTCGGCGGGTTCGTCATATCCACGCCGGCCGCCGCAAGGATATCCTTGTTGTAATACATCACCTGCGTGGAAATGCCGTAGGGGACCGCGCAGATATCGCCGTTGCCGTAACGGCAGTAGTCCCACATGCCGGGGTAGATATCGTCCGCGTCGAAGCCCTCGCGCTGGATCAGCTGCGCCATGGAGAAATCGCCGCGGCCGCCCGTGTAGGAGGGACCGGCGTACATGAGCGCCACGTCGGGCTCGGTTCCGGTCAGCAGCGCCGCGCTGACCTTGGTGGCGGTGTCGGTTGAGCCGCCGGAATAGGAGAGGTTCAGCGAAACGAGATCGCTGCTCTCGTCGAACGCTTCCGCCTGATCGACGAATGTTTCGCCGCTCGTGCCGGACACGGCGTACCAGACCTCCAGCGTGACGGGCTCGCGCTCGGAAAGGTCCATGGCGACTGTCAGATCGGTGGTTTCCTCGGCGGATTCCACCGAGGTTTCGCCGCTTTCGGAGGCTGCGGCGTCCGTCGATTCCGTGCCGCTGACGGAGGCGGGCGTTGGTACGCAGCCCGCGAAGGTAACGAACAGCATCAGCGCCGCAATCGTGAGGGCAAACAGTTTCAATCCGCGTTTCATAGAAATATCCTCCTTCTCATTATTTACGATTTCATGCCGGTCAGCGTAATGGAGCGGACCAGTTGCTTTTCACAGAATATGAACGCGATCAACACCGGCAGGATCGCCATGAGCGAAGCGGCCATCATGATCTGGTACTCGCTGCTCGATTCCGTAACGAGGTATTTCAATCCGATCGGCAGCGTGCGGTATTCGGTCTTGGTCGTAATGATCAGCGGCCAGGTGTAGCTCTTCCATGCGGTCAGAAAGGAGAACAGCGTCGCCGTGGAAATCGCGCCCTTGGTATTCGGCATGACCACCTTGGTCAGAATGCGGAAGTGTCCGCAGCCGTCCAGCCGCGCCGCGTCGAGCAGGTCGTTTGGAATACCCGCAAAGAAGCTCGAGAGCAGCATCGTCGTAAACGCGGTCGATATCTGCGGCAGAACGATACCGGCGTAGGTATCCGCCAGCCCCATGGCCGATACGGTCAGGTACAGTGGAATCATCGTGACCACGGCGGGCACGAACATGCTGCTCATGAGGAACATGGAGTACGTGCGCTGTCCGGGGAAGCGCATCTTGGTCAACGCGTAGCTCGCGAGGATGGAAACCAGCATGACAAGCACCGTCTGCAGCACCGAAGTATAGATGCTGTTCAGATAATACCGCAAAAACGGGATCATGTCGAATACGGCTTTGAAGTTCTCCCATGTCCATACGGTCGGGAGCCACCTGGGGGGAAAGCTGTATACGTCGGCCTTGGTCTTGAACGAGGAGAGCGTCATCCAGACGAACGGGAAGAGCATGCTCAGCGCGCCGATGAGCAGGATGACGAACAGAATCCAGTTGCGATGGACGAGTTTTCTGTGTCCCAGTCTCATAACTCTTGCTCCCCCTTAATCGAGATCGACGGTCTTGCTGCCGCCGAGCTTACGCTGGAGCAGCGTGCAGAGGAATATGATGATGAACAGAATCAGCGCGCAGGCGGACGCGCGGCCCATGCGGCCGTTGGTGAACGCCAGCTCGTAGATGTAGTTCACGATCAGCATCGTGGAGCGAAGCGGCCCGCCGTCGGGCGTCATGACGTTGACCTCGGTGAACACCTTGAACGCTCCGATGAGGTCCATCATGACCACAAACGAAACGATGGGGCGCAGCAGCGGCAGCTTGATCTTCCAAAAGAGCTGCCATCCCGTCGCGCCGTCGATGCGGCCGGCCTCGAGGTAGGAGTCCGAAATGTTCTGCAGACCGGCCAGAAGGAGGACGACGTTGTAGCCGAGGCCCTTCCAGATCGAAAAGATCAATATGGACATCAGCGACGTTTTTTCGCTGAGCAGCCATTTGCACGCCGGCAGACCGAGCCAGGAGAGAATCTGGTTGAACGGGCCGATGTTCACGTCGTAGAACCAGATCCAGATCAGGCTCGACGCCACGATAGGCACGACGACCGGCGCGAAGTAGGAAGCCCGAAGAAACTTTTTGAGCGGGACGTTCGCATCCAGCATGACCGCGATGAGCAGCGCGAGCGTGACATCGAACGTCAGCCGCACGGCCGCGTAGATCGCCGTGTGTCCGAGCGCCTGATAAAAATATTCGCTTGTGCTGCCCGTGAGCAGATACACGTAATTGGAGAAGCCCGCGGCCGACATCGATCCGGTGATGGTATTGTAATTCGTGAAGCTGAGCTGAATAACCTGTATGACGGGGATGATGAACACGAAGATCAGAAACGCCGTGCTGGGAAGCAGCAGCAGCGAGCCGACGCCGATCTCGGAAAGATGGTACACCGAACCGAACAGGCGCACCTTCTTCACCTTGCGGGGCCTGGGCGGCGAATTCCGTCCGGAAGTGGCGGGAATGGATTCCATAGGGACTGGGGCCTCCTTTCCTATCTCGCGATCTCTACGACGTTCGGCCGGTAGGCGAACGAAACCGGCCCGGACTTTCGGATATAGGGGTTGCCGTCCGCGACGATCAGCGCGTCCGGCGAGAGTCCTTCGATACGGACCGCGTCGTCCTCGCCGAAGAGAAGCTGCGCGGAAAGCGCGGGCGTCTCGTAACCGCGCGGATCATAGTCCAGCACCACGAGCGGGCGTTCGCAGAGCAGCAGGACCGCCTGTTCGCACTGCTGATACGCAAAGCAGACCATGCCGAGCACGGCGCGCCCAAAGCCGTTCTCCCGTTCCACGGAGGAAACGACAATCTGCGCGGTATGCGGCAGGGGAGACGGCGAACGGACGCCGTTTCGGACGACGAACAGCGCGTCCCCGAGATCCTCCAGCGGTTTTTGCGGGACCTTTTTCCCACAGCGCGCCATATCCCGCGCGGAGATGGTCATGGGAACCCCGCCGACGGTGCCGAGCAGCGTGTTGCCGAGCACGACGTCGTTGAAACCGAACGCGACGGACGCCGCTCCGTCGAACGCCTCGACCGCGCCGCAGCCGGAAAACAGGAGCCGTTCGGGACCACTTTCGGCCAGCGCCCCGGCGGAAAAGGAAATAATCGGCCCGACGTTCGCCGTGCCCATCCCGACGCCGACGAGTTTGGGGCGGACATGGCCCGTCCGCACCAGACGGTAGGCCGCATAGGCCGCCAGCCCGTCGCCGCCCGCGAAAAGATAGAGATCCGGGCGCTCCGAAGCGAGCGCGTCCACGTTCGCGCAGAGCCGTTCGACATAACCGGCGCGCGCGCCCGCGTCCGCGGCAAGAAGCCGGTCCGCGCGTACAAGACCGCCGCCGAACGCCTCCGAAGCGACGACCTCGCAGCCGGCGCAGAACGAATCGATCGCCGCACAGACGTCCCGGATCCGGTCGGCGCCGCCCGCGGACGGATTGATCAGAACCGCCGCCTTCATGGGCGGAGAAGAATCTTGAACGCCTTGCCGGCGGCAAGCGTTTCAAACGCCTGCGTCGCGTCGGCAAGATCGAAGCGGTGCGTGATGAGCCGCCGGAAATGCGCGGGGTCGCCCTTGATGATTTCGTATGCGCGGTGGAACGCCTCGAGGTTAAAGCCCGAGCTGCCGGTTACCGTGACCCCGCGGTAATGGATGGCGCTGGCGTCCAGCGAAAGCACCGTTTGGGCGGGAAGCCCGGCGAACACGTGCACCGTGCCGTTGTCCGCAACGTTTTTGACAAACGTTTCGACGAGCGCGGGAAGATTGACCGCCACGACGATGTTGTCGTAGCGCGACGCGTCCGCGTCCTCCGGCCGGATCGCATGAACGCCGAACGCGGCGACCTGCTCGCGGCGGGCTTCGTTCGGCTCGCTGACGGTCGCGTGCACGCCGCGCGAGGCCAGCATGAGCGCGAAGAGCATGCCCATCGGCCCGCCGCCCGCGATCAGCACGCTGCTCTCCGGCGTGATGCGCATCTTGCTCATGGCGGTCAGCACGCACGCGAGCGGCTCGACGAGCGTGTACGCGTCGTCCAGAGCGTCCAGGCGGATCACCCCGCCTTTGACGAAATCGAGCGGAACTTCGACCAGCTCGCAGAATGCGCCGGAGGAGATGCGGTGTTTGTTCCGGCAGAGCTCACCCGCGCCGCGTCTGCAGAGCTCGCAGGAGCCGCACTCGCCGTAGGGCGCCACGACCACCGCGTCGCCCGGGGCAAATCCGCTGTCTGCCGGCGCGCGTTCCACCGTTCCGATGAACTCGTGGCCGAGAATGCAGGGGGGAATGAAGTTCGGGTGGCCGTGCAGCCAGGCCTTCAGGTCGGTGCCGCAGATGTCGCAGCCATGGACGCGAACCAGAAATTCGCCTGTCGGATCCGGCACGTCCCGCAGTTCAAGACGACGGTCCCCAAGATAAAGCAATGCCCTCATAACCTGTCCGAGCCTCCGTTGCGGAATTTATCGTAGAAGATTTTCGCCGTGACGCTGTCCGTCACGAGCGTGTTGATATACCCGAGCCGCGCCGCGGCCAGAATGCCCTCCACCTTGTCCGGCCCGCCGGCGAGGCAGATGACCTTGCGCACGCGGTGCAGCCGCCGCACGTCGAACGCCGCCTGACGGTAGGCGTGTCCAAAGTCGTAGATCCGGCCGTCCATGCGGAAGAAATAGGAGAGGATGTCCCCCACCGAACCGGATGCGGCGATCTCCGCGGCGCACCGCTCGCTGATCTCGTCGACGAAGAGTCCGCCCGTCTGCGGCGAGGCGCCCAGGCCGATCACCGCCGCGTCCAGGTGCGACCAGTACTGCTCCAGCGTCGCCATGCGCTGCTCCTCGATCTCGTTGAACGGGCTGGAAAACTCGCGCAGCGCCGGCACGCTGACGAAATAACTGCGCGCGCGGTGCCGCTCGGCCACGCGGTCCACGATGGTATTGATCTGCAGATACGGGTTGGAGGTGCCGGACATGCCGACCAGCGGCACGTAGACGCGCTCGTCCCCGAGATTGCGGTAGGAAAGGCGCAATGACATGTTGTACATCGTCTTGCCCCATCCAAGCCCCACGGTCTTGCTGCCCTTGAGCGCGCGCGGCAGATACTGCGCCGCCGCAACGGCAATCGCCTCCGCGATGGACGCGGAATCGTCCGCGCCCTCCTCGAGCGGCGCCACGACCACTTCCCGGAGACCGAGCAGCTTCGTGACGGATTCGGCCATTTCGCTCAGGTCCGGGTCCTCCGGCATGGAAACGCTGATGGTGACGATGCCGAGTTTCTCGGCGCGGTCGAGCAGACGCGAAATCTGGGAACGCGAGATGTTTTCCATCTCCGCGATCTGGCTTTGGGAGAGCTTGTCGACGTAGTAACTGCGCGCGATGCTGTAGAGAAGCGTCAGTTCCGGTTTTTTCGTCATGCGTGCTCCGTTCTGTACTTGTTCTGCGTTATGTGTGCAGCAGTTCGGAAAGCTGTTCGATGCGTGTGCGGACGTCGTCGGAGAGGAAGAGGTTGCGGCCGAATGCGAAACCCTTTACGCCGTCCGAAACGGCGGCTTTCGCAAGCTCGAGGATATCCTTCTCCTTGGGCCCGCCCGCGAGGATCACGGGGACGGGGCAGCAGGCGACCACCGCGTCGAAGCGGTCGGTGAAAAACGCCTTGATCACGTCCGCGCCGAGCTCCGCCGCCACGCGCGCGCCGTTGGCCTGGATTTCGTAGGTCGGGGTTTTGGAAAAGTCCGTCGCCAGGATCTCCGCAACGACCGGGATGCCGAGGCGATGGAACGCGTCGATATCGGCGGCGGCCTGCTGGAGTCCCTCCGCGTCGTGTTCGCCGAAGGTCAGCATCATCACCGCCGCGTCCGCGCCGAGCGAACGGGCGGTCTCCGGGGAGACGTGGTTTCTATGGGAAAGGGCGAAGGAGCCGGAGAGCCTCGTTCCGCCGAACGACGTGCGCAGCAGAAGCTTCTTTTGCAGAAGCGCGCCTTCAATCATGGCACGCGCGGGCTCCACGTTGACGAGGTATCCGTCCAGCGCCGTGTCCGCCGTGCTGCGCATGAGGGCTTTGACGTCCTCCAGACCGTCCACAAGGCCGGTCTGCGCGTGATCCATCGCCATGATAAACAATTTGCCGTCATGGCTGAACAGCCGCGCCGTGCTGCGTAGCAATCCGTTCATAAGGGGAAACCGCCTCTCGAAAAGAATGAGCCTGAATACAACTTTATTATATTTGCAGGACGGAAAGTGTGTCAACGCGAACACCGACAGATGCAATTATGTGCATGTAATTGTTGCACAGACCGGGGAACCAGCCGTGCCGATTGACAACGCACGCGCTGGCGAATATCATCAGGACAAGGTGTATGGGAGGCGAAAACATGCGGTTCAACGGCGTGGAAATCGAGGATACCTACGCGGAGGGATTCCATATGTCCGGCACGCGGTTTCTCGTTACGGCCGATACGATCGGCTGGGCGGAGGAAGCGGCGCGCAAGACGACGGGCTTTGCAACGAGCATCATCGCCTGCGGCTGCGAGGCGGGCGTGGAGAGCACGTTCGAGCGCGGACCCGACGGCAGGCCCGGCGCGGCGATCGTGCTGATGGGCATGAACCACAAACTGGTGGCGGAGCAGACGCTCACCCGCGTGGGGCAGTGTGTGATGACCTGCGCGACCACCGCTTGCTTCAACGGCTGCGAGGGCGGTGACCCCATCGACGTGGGCGGGAAACTGCGCTATTTCGGCGACGGGTACCAGACGAGCAAGCTGCTTTTCGGGAAGCGCTTCTGGCGCATCCCCGTCATGGACGGCGAATTCCTCTGCGAGGAGCGGTTCGGCTCGTTCGAAGGCGGCTCGGACAGCAACCTGATCCTCTACGGACAGGACCGCGGTTCCGCGCTCCGCGCGGCCGAGGCGTCCGCGGCGGCCATGCAGAAGAGCGGCGGGGTGATCCTGCCGTTTCCTGGCGGCATCGTACGAAGCGGCAGCAAGGTTGGCTCGAAGTACAAGAACCTTCACGCGTCCACCTATCACGCCTGCTGCCCCACGCTGAAATATTGTTCCGAAACGCTGCTCCCGCCGGAGGTGAACTGCGTCTACGAGTTGGTGCTCTGCGGCGCGAAGGAAGCGGACCTGCGCCGCGCGATGGCGGCCGGTATCCGGGCCGCCGCGCTGCCCGGGATCGTGCGCATCACGGCGGGCAACTACGGCGGGAACCTCGGCAAGGTACGGTATCCGCTCTATGAGATTCTGGAGCAGGAGGCGCAGGTATGAGCGCGGACTGGCGGGCGGACGTGCGCTCCATGGCGGACACGCTGAACGATGCGCGCGCGGTCGCGGTGTTCGGCTTGGCCGGCATCTCCCTGGAGGACCAGCACCGCGCGTTTGCGCTGATTCGAAAACTCGGCGCGTATGTGTCCGTCGAACGGCCGCTGCTGCCGACGCTCACGTTCGGCTCGCTCTCCCAGCACAAACTGATCCTGACGGCGGGCGGCGAACCGGACGTTCCGCTGCCGGCTGGCGCGGAGACGGCGCGCGACGACCGTCTGGCGTCGTCCGAAGCGTGGCGGTGTCTGCGCGTGCTGCGGCGCGGCCGGACGGCGTACGGCGCGGAGGCGTATGCGCCGCTGCATGAAAAGATCACGGCGGCGGGCGGCGCGGCGCTGCTGCTTTGCGGAAACCGCGTGCCGGACGAACTAAGGACGGAACTGACGGCGTACCGCGCGGAGTGCGGACTGCCGCTCGGACTGGATCTGATACAGATTTCGACCATGCCGAACCTGCTCGGCGCGTATGAAACGGCGCTTGAGGAGGCGGGCGGCGCGCATGCGTCGTTCGCGGGCGGGGAGGCGAAGGCGGACGCGGCGTTCGCGCTCGGCGGGCTGCTGCGGCAGCGCGCGGTCGGCGCGGCGCTGCTGATCGGCGAATGCGTTTCCGGCGCAGGGGAAACGCTGGATGCGGGCGTGCCGCTCTATTCGCTCGGCCGGGAGACGCCGGGCGCGCGGATCTTCGCGGCCGCGGCCCGGTTCGGACCGGAGGACGGCGGCACGGCGCTGCGCTGCGACGGAATGCCCGTTTCGGTGGTTCCGGCGCGCGAAAGCGGACTGCCGAGGCTTTGCGCGCTGCTCGACGCGCTGACGGCGGAGGTGGGCGTATGCTGAAAATTGCAAACGGGCGCGTATACGACCCGAAGAACCGCGTCGACGGTGAGGTGCGGGATATCTATTTCGACAACGGACGCATCGTATCCGGCATGGACGGGCCCTGCGAGACGTTCGACGCCTCCGGGTGCGCGGTGATGGCCGGCGGAATCGACGTGCACAGCCATATCGCGGGGGAGCCGCTCGAGCTGCTGCGCGACGCGGGAAATCCCGTCGTGCCGACGGTGGACCGGCTTGGGCGCGACTACGCGCGCATGGGGTACACGCTCGCTGCGAACGCGGCGATGCCCGCGCTGGCCGCGCGGCGTACGATCGTGGAGGAAAACGCCATTCCCGGGCTCGACACGGCGAACCTCGTCTGGGTCGGGGAGAACCCCGTGCTGCTGGACCTTGCGGTGAACGGGACGGACGGGGAACTGGACCAGTATGTAAGCTGGCTGCTTTCCGTTTCGGGTGCGCGCGGGCTCAAACTCATCAATCCGCGCGCCGGCGCGGAGGACGGGGAACTGCCGTACCCGCGGCTGATCGATCGTCTGCTCGGCGTGTGCGGGCGGCTGTCGCTGCCGCATCCGCTGCATCTGCACCACCCGTTTCTCGGACAGATGGGCGCATACGAGGCTGTGACGCGCACGATCGAACGGGCGGAGGGACGGCGGATGCATCTTGCGCACCTGCAGTTTTACGGCTACCGGCACGATAAGGGCGGCCGCATGGTCTCCGCGGCGGGGGAGCTGGCAGACGCGGTCAACGCGCATAAGAACATCACGGTGGACGTCGGCGCGGTCGCGTTCGGAAACGCGGCGGTGGTGACGGCCGACGCGGGGTTTGCAAAAAAGCTCGCGCGCGGCAGGAGCGGGTTTCGCAGCGAGCTGTGGGAAGCGGACGGCGCGTTCGGCGTGCTGCCGCTCGTCTACGACGCCGACAACGCGGCGGGCGCGACGCAGTTTCTGACGGGGCTGGAGCTCATGCTGCGTATCGACGATCCGTCGCGCGTGTTTCTGACGACCGACCACCCGAACGGCGGACCGTTTACGGCCTATCCGCATCTGATCCCTCTGCTGACGGACAAACCGTTTCGGGACGAGGCGCTCAAAAAACTCAACCCGCGCGCGCTTTCCCGCAGCGCGGTTCCGTCGATTAAACGCGAGTACACGCTCGGCGAGATTGCGCGGATGACGCGCTCCGGCCCGGCGGACCTGCTCGGCTTTCGGAGCAAGGGACATCTCGGCGTCGGCGCAGACGGCGGCGTGGCCGTCTACCGCGAACGGGAGGACAAAGAGGCGATGTTTGCGCATGCGGAGGCGGTGTTCCGCGGAGAAACGCGTGTCTACGCCGCGGCCGAGCGCCCCTTCGACGCGGCGTGGGTCGAACGGCGCGTATCGGACATGCTCGGCGTGCCGTTTGCCGCGGCGGGGCCGGACAAAAAGTTTTTTGCGGACCACCGGGTCGTGCGGGAGGAGGTGTAGCGCATGGGCACGGTTCTGACGCTCAAAAAACCGCTGGATACGCTGCTGGATCTGGAGCCGCTTTCCGCGCTTACGGAAACGGACGCGGACGCGATCGCGGCGGTCGCGCTGCGTTATGGAAGACATACGCCCGCGGCGGGCGAGCTGTTCGAGATCAAACGGACGGACAAAAACGGGCTGACGCTGCGGGGCGACCTGCGGCTCGCGGTCAACGTCGGCGCGGGCATGGAAGGCGGGCGGATTCGCGCGGAATCGTCCGTCGGGGACGGCGCGGGCGCACGGATGCGCGGCGGGGAGCTGCGCGTCTGCGGCGGCGCGGGCAGGAACGCCTGCGCGGAACTGCAGAACGGTTTCGTGCTGATCGAGCAAAACGCAGCGGACGGGCTGGCGCGCTGCGTGCGGCGCGGGACAATCGTCGTCGGCGGCGCGGCGGAAGGGGAGGTCTGCGCGGGTCTGCGCGGTGGAACGGTCCTGCTGCTCGGCGGCGCAGCGGACGAAAGCCGGCTTGCGCGCGGCATGTGCCGCGGTACGATCCTGCTGCCGGCGGGAACGCGCGCGCCGGACGGGTTCCGGCTGGCGGCGGACGTTGATCTCGTATTCCTGCGGCTGTTGTTTCTGCGCTTACGGGAGCGCGGCGTGTCCGTGCCGGAAGGCTGGAATGGCGGTACGTTCACGCGGTTTGTCGGCGACGCGGCGGGGCTCGGCAAGGGCGAGCTGTTCGTGTTCTCGGAGGCGGGCGTATGAAGCGTTTCGCCGTGCTCGGCACGCGGTACGGCTGGCACTGCGCGCGCCTGATCGAGGCGTTTTGCAAACGCGGCGCGGAGGCGGAGTTCGTCACCGTCGAACAGCTCGTCGGCAGGGCGGGCGTTCCGCACGGGAAGCCGCCGCTGGCCGGATTCGACGGGCTCGTGATCCGCGGGATCCCGGCGGGTTCCCTTGAGCAGGTGATCTACCGCATGGACGCGCTGTACGCGCTCGAGCGCGGGGGGCTGATATGTGTCAATTCCCCCAAGACGATCGAAAAGACCGTGGACAAGTACTTTACCTCCGCGCTGCTCGACGAGGCCGGCGTTCCCGTGCCGGGGACGATCTGCTGCGAAAGCACGGAGGCGGCGCTGGAGGCGTTCCATGCGCTCGGCGGCGACGCGGTGTATAAG
>CAZIQO010000056.1:0-20186 GCA_964541465.1 uncultured Oscillospiraceae bacterium | reverse complement strand
TGGTAGCGGCGGTTGGATTCGAACCAACGACACTCCGGGTATGAACCGAATGCTCTAGCCAGCTGAGCTACGCCGCCTTATAAATTCTGCATGCCGCATTTCGGCACAAACTGTATTATATCGGTCTGAAAACACCATGTCAAGCCTGAGATCCGGGCGGTTTTTCCCTGCCGCGGCCGCAGCCTGCACGCCGCCTTTCCGTCGCGTTTTCCCTGCCCGGACTTCGCCCGCGGATCCCGTACGCACGGCGGCGACCCGTGCCGTTCTGTTCCCCGCCCCGCCGGAGCAGACGCGCTTTGCGGGCGGAACCAGGCCGGGCAAAGCGAAGGCTGCGCAGATGTTTGACGCCCTCACCGGCCCGCGGCGGAAGGCAGACTTTCCCCGGCCGCGCAATTTGGCGAACCGCCTCTGCGCACCGCGATTTCCGGCGCCTATATTGACAGATCGTTCAAACGCCGGTCACGAACGCGACACAACCGAAGGATATACTGAAAAATAAGGTTATACGAAATCATATAGCGCATCGGGTTTCTTCTGCCACAGGGACCAAACGCGTTTTCAGCAGAAGCTGTACTTTCGGCGGAGCGTGAAGCAAATGAAGCGTCAAACAGTCCATCGGGTTTTCGCGATCGTTCTTGCCATGTTGCTGACGTGTCTGTTCGGCTGCATGAAGAACACGAAAAGCGCGCAGGCGACCCCCACGCCGCAGCAGGTGCAAATCGTGGAATTCGATTCCCTTTCCGATCCCGGCAGCGACGCGGCGGAGCACACCGGCATCTACTGCGTGGACGAAACAACCGCCGAGGAAAACAGCGGCGCCTACGCGTCCGTCGAGTCGGATGAAAACGCCGTGCTGGTGGAAAACGGCGGAACGCTTTCCATGACCAAGGCGGACGTCAATAAGCTCGGCGACGCGACGGAAGCCGTTTCCAGCGGTCAGAACGCCGCAATCGCCGCGACCACGGGCGGTCAGTGCACGCTTTCCGAGTGTATCGTCACGTCGAACGCGGTCGGCGGGATCGGCCTGTATGCGAGCGGCTTTTCCACTCTGCTGACCGCGACCGACTGTTACCTCGTTACGTCCAGCAGTTCCTCCGCCGGACTCTGCGCAACGGACGGCGCGGCCATTTCCTTCAGCGGCGGCAATGTTTCGACCGAAGGCACCGATTCGCCCTGCCTGCTGCTCAGCGGCAACGCCTCCCTTTCGCTCAGCGGCGCGTCCCTTTCCTCGTCGGGAAGCGACCTTCTTTCCGTCGTCTCCGGGGACTGTTCGCTTACGGCCTCCGCGCAGACGCTTACGGGGACCGTGTCCATCGCAAACGGCGCAACGCTTTCCCTGTCGCTGACCAACGGCAGCGCGTTTTCCGGCTCGTTCCGGGACAGCCTGCCTGCGCGCGCAAACGTTCTGCTCGACGCGTCGAGCTCGTGGTCGCTGACCGAGGACGTCTATGTGTCGGTCTTTTCCAATGCGGACACTACGCAGCAGAACATCGCGTCCAACGGCTTTTCCATCTATTACGATTCCGAAGCGGCCGGGAACGCCGCGCTGAACAGCCAGTCCTTCCTTCTACCCGGCGGCGGGTTCCTCGCGCCGGTTATCTAGCCGGCCGAGGCCTCTTATGCATCCCTGCTCCCGCCGGGAGGGAGTTTCAGCGAAACAACGGAATCACCGTGAAATCATCCGCCGGAGCCTGTGGAACGTATGCAGACTCCGGCGTTTTTTCATGCGGCGAACCGGCGCGGAAAAACGCGCCGCCGGAACGCCTTAAAAAGTTATGTGAAGGGCCAAAGACGGTTCCCGTCTGTCCCGATTGCCCCGGTGGGCTCGTTCCGCCCGGCCGAAGCAGGAAACGGCCTCCTGCCCAGCCGTGCCGTTTTGATTGCCCCGACAAAAAGCGGCGGACGCATTGCGTCCGCCGCCGTTCCGTTCTGGTTTTGTAAGCTCCCGTGTCAGCTCTTGGTGGCCGACCGTTCGCGTGCACGCCGCAGAATCAGCGCAATGATATAGACAAGGACCGCCGCGCCGCCGACGCCAAGCGCCGTCCAGCCCCACGGGAACGACTGCTGCTGGGATACGCTTTCAATCGTCGGCATAACGGTGTCCACATCGCTCGTAAACGTCACTTTGGTGGACGACGACGCCTGCCGGATGCGCACGCTGGTCGTAGTCGAGCTATCCACCGCCGTTTCGGTCGTTGTCGTCGTATCCTCCGTTTCATCATCCGACTCCTCGTCGTCGCTGCTTGTGCTCGACGACGAGCCCGTTGACGATTGACCGCCGCCCATGCTGCCGCCGGCCCCCGTCGGAATCTCCGTCCAGATCGCGGTAAACGTCAGCACGCCCGTGGTTCCCTCGGGAATGACCATGGTCGTCGTCGGGTCTATGACCGAGAGCTGCGCGCAGGTCCAGCCGTCGAACGTATACCCGTCCCGCGTCGGGTTGCAGAGCTGAATCGCCGCGTCGGACGCGGTGTAGGAATCGGGGTTCGCGCTCGTAAGCGTCGCGCCGTCCATTCCGCTGTACGAAATCGCGTACTCCAGCGAAAGCGTGCCGGTACTATTCGTGCCGAGACGGAACACGTGTTCCGCGTCCGTCGTTACGCTTTCGATTATTTTAAAGTCGCTTTTGTTGGCCATCTCCGGATAGATCACGCCGTTGGCCGCGAGCGTAACGAACCCGCTGTCGTCCGCGTCCGCATCCCCGCTATATACAATGGAAGTGATTTTTTCCGTGCTCGCCGGGTCCAAGTTTTCAAGCGAAAGCGTGTACGCTTTGCGCACGGTCCCGCTGCCGCTTATGGAGATCGACGCCGTGATGCTGCTGCCGGAATTGCGCACCAGCGTTCCGCCCGCGACCACGACGGTGCCGCCGCTGATCGTGCCGGACACGTACACCGTTCCGCCCTCGATGCGCAGCGTCCCGCCCGAAGCGCTCAGATCGAGCGTCGTATTGGAGGCAATCGTAACCGTGCCGTTGTTGAGCGTAATCGACGCAACGCCGGTGTCGTACACAATGGTGGTGGACGTGCTCGAGCTTGCCGCGGCGTTCAGCTCGTCGACGAGCTCCTGCGCCGTGCTGACCGCAACCGGCGCCGCCAGAGCGGAAGCCGCGAGCGAGGCCCACAGCGTAATCGCCGCCAGTACCGCAGCCGCACGCCGCGCGCCTTTTTTAAGTTTCTGTTTCATAGGAAATCCTTCTCCTCTGGCGGCGCGGAGCCGCTCCGGTCAAGAACCGGTTGCCAAAACCGCGTTTCCGCCTTATGATTGTTCCTATCATATGCGATGATATTGGCAAAAACTTGACACAATCGCAACGTCTTATCTGAAAATCCGGCGGAGGCGGGCCGGAATGACCCTTGTCGTAATCCTACACATTCAATGCAAGGCTTTGCCATGGTTTTGCCACACCTTGTAAATATGATATTCTGCGAATGAATTTGGAGGCGAGAATATTCTATGGAAACAACTGAAAATTCTTTTATGGTCACCAAACAGAAGAAGAGACGGCGCAAACGCACCCGCACGATCATCATTCTGAGCGTCGTTGCGGTCGTTCTGGCCGTCGGTATCTTTATATTACTGGAGGAACTCAAAAAAGACGGTTCCACTACAAGCGTGCTCACCTACAGCACCAGCTCCATTGCGAGCGGCGAAATCAGCACCACGCTCGACGGCTCCGGCACGCTCACCGCGCTGAAATCCACCAGCATAACCGCCGCGGCCGCATCCACCGTCGAAACGGTGAACTTCGAGCCGGGCGATACGGTCCAGGCCGGCGACGTGGTGATGACGCTTACGTCGGACGATCTCCAGTCGCAGTTGGATGATCTCAACGACGAGCTGTCCGACACGCGCTCCTCGCTTGCCACCGCCAAGCAGCTCCTGACCAACCTGAAGATCACCGCGACCAAGGCCGGCATCGTCAAGGACATCCGCGCGGCCGAGGGCGACATCGTGGACGATATGGACTACCTCTGCCTGATCTCGACCGACGGCAAGATGCAGCTGTCCATCGACGCGGTAAGCGGCATGCAGCAGTATGACGCGGTTACGGTCGTGGTCGGCGACGACGAGCAGGAGGGGTACATCACCAAGATCAGCGACGGCGTGGCCACTGTCGTGTTCGATGATGACTACTACCCCGTCGGCACGAGCGCAACCGTGCTCGATGAAGACGGCAACACGCTCGGAACGGCCGAAATGACCGTCAATGAGTATGTCGCCATCACCGCCGACGCGGGGCGCATCGCAACCGTCAACGTATCCGACAACACAAAGGTCAGCAAATACAAGACGCTCTTCACCCTCGCGGAGGGCGCGCCGACGTCCACCTATACCACGCTTAAGCAGACCGAGCAGGACCTGCTCGACCAGATTGCGGACATCGAGGATGAGCTGACCATCACCGCGGAATACGACTCCATTCTGACTTCGCTCTCCGTTGCCGCGGGCGACACCGTTTCCGCCGGAAATTCGCTCTGCACATTGACCGCCACAA
Organism: uncultured Oscillospiraceae bacterium; assembly: GCA_964541465.1. Classification (GTDB taxonomy): domain Bacteria; phylum Bacillota; class Clostridia; order Christensenellales; family CAG-138; genus UBA7703. The sequence continues at coordinate 15,688 of CAZIQO010000056.1, read as the reverse complement.
GCGGCTTTACGCTCTCGCTTTCCATCGACGAGCTGGATATCGCCACTGTGGCGCTGGGGCAGCCCGCGACCGTAACGCTCGACGCCATCGACGGCGAGTTCAGCGGTACGGTTACGAACATCTCCTATTCCGGCAGCGGCAGCTATGTGACCAGCTATACCGCCACCATTACCACCGATCCGATCGAGGGTGCGTATCCTGGCATGAGCGCATCGGCGGAGATCACCACCGACACCAGCGGCGACACGCTGATCGTATCCGTCAGCGCCGTGCAGTATGACGGCGACACCGCGTACGTCCTGCTGGCGGGCGACGACGCGCAGGCCGGCACCACCGTAACGGAAACCGAGATCGATCTCGACTCGCTGACCAAGGTGACGGTCACCACGGGTATGTCGGACGGCTCCTACATCGCAATCTCCGGCGACGGCATCGCCGTGGGCGATCTGATCTGGGTGCCGGATCTGACCACAACCTCGACCTACACCGAGGAAGAGGATACCACAACCACGTTCAACAATATGACCGGCGGCGGCGATATGAGCAGCGGCGGCAGCTTCAGCGGCGGCGGTGATATGAGCGGCGGCGGCATGAGCGGCGGCGGCGGCATGAGCGGCGGCGGCGGCATGAGCGGCGGCGGCGGATCTGGCCCGAGCAACTAAGGGGTAACGGGCATGCTGGTTCTTGAACATATTTACAAGACCTACTATGTAGGCGATGAGGCGGTGCACGCACTGGACGACGTGTCGCTGCACGTACGACCGCAGGAATTCGTCGCCATCTGCGGGCCGTCCGGTTCGGGCAAAACAACGCTCATGAATGTGATGGGCTGCCTCGATCTGCCGGATTCCGGGACCTATATCCTGGACGGTATCGATATTGCAGACTGCTCCGACCGCGAACTTTCGCTGATCCGCAGCGAGAAAATCGGTTTCGTTTTCCAGCAGTTCAACCTTCTCGACTCCATGAGCGCGCTGGAAAACGTGGAGCTGCCGCTGATCTACCAGAAATGTTCGCAGAAGGAGCGCATCGAGCGCGCGAAAGCGGCGCTCGACAAGGTCGGGCTCGCAAACCGCATGCAGCACCGTCCGTCCCAGCTCTCCGGCGGCCAGCAGCAGCGCGTGGCGATCGCCCGCGCGCTGGCCAGCGATGCAAGGGTGATACTGGCCGACGAACCGACCGGCAACCTGGACAGCAAATCCGGCAATGACGTCATGCGCCTGATCTGCGATCTTTCCGACCAGGATAATACGATCGTTTTGATCACGCACAACATGGAAATTGCGAAGCTGGCGCAACGGATCGTGTACGTCCGCGACGGCAGGCTCTATGACAAGAGCGAGGAGGCGGGATTATGACGATGTTTTTTAACTCGCTCCGCCTTGCGTTACGTTCGACGCTCGCCAACAAGATGCGCTCGTTTCTGACGATGCTCGGCATCATCATCGGCGTGATGAGCGTAATCGTGCTGGTGTCCATCGCGCAGAGCACGACCTCCTCCATCACCTCGGCCATCTCCTCTATGGGGTCCGATCTGATCACCGTTACGGTCACGGACGAGGACGTTTCCGTCACGGCGGACGATTACATGGTCCTGGAGGATTACGATTCCATCGCCGGCGTCGCGCCGTATCTGACCGTGAGTTCCACCGCGCGGTACGGTTCCAACTATACGACCGTTTCCGCGATCGGCGTGACGGAGGAATACATGGACGTCGCCGGGCTGGAAATGGAAGCCGGACGCTCCATCGTCCTCTCCGACCTGGAATGGCGCACCTACGTGGCGGTGATCGGCACGGAGGTCGCGGGCGATCTGTTTGAAAGCTACGACGTGAGCGGAAAGACCTTCACCATGAGCGGACACACCTTCACGATCGTCGGTCTGCTTGCCGAAAGCGGCTCGGACACCACCGGGTCGCTGGACAGCCGGATCCTGATTCCGCTGACCACCGCCGAGCGCGTGGCCGATTCCACGGCCGTCACCACCTGCTACGTCAAGGCCGACTCGGCCAACGACGTCACGCTCGCGCAGGCGATTACGGAATACCAGATGCTGCTCCTGACCGGCGACGAGGATTCGTACGAGGTCTACAACATGTCCGAGTTGCTGGACACGCTGAGCGACGTGATGAGCACCCTTTCGCTCATGCTCGGCGGCATTGCGGCGATCTCACTGCTGGTCGGCGGCATCGGCATCATGAACATCATGCTGGTCTCGGTAGCCGAGCGCACGCGCGAGATCGGCATCCGCAAGGCCATCGGCGCGCGCAGAAGCCATATCCTGCTGCAGTTCCTGATCGAAGCCTGCGTGCTTTCGATCCTGGGCGGGCTGATCGGACTCGGGCTCTCCGCGCTCGGGCTGCAGATCTTCTCGCTCGCCGCGGATATGACGATTGCCATGGAGTGGCGCGCGGCCATCGCGGCGCTGTTGTTCTGCATCATCATCGGCGTGGTGTTCGGCAGTTATCCTGCCGCAAAGGCGAGCAAGATGACCCCGATCGACGCGCTGCAGCGCATATAACCGGCGGCATATGGCCCGGCGGCGGTCGCAGAAGCGGCACGTGCCGGGCTTTTCCCCGCCGTGGCAGCGGAGCGCATCCGTCGCAGCGCCTGCGTTTCGCTCTTCGTTGCCCCCGCCGCGGCGTTCGAACGGAGATGCGCGGGAACCGATGGTCCCCGGTGAGGCGGTTCGCTTTTCCGGGGACCGTCGACGTTTCCGGCGCGATTGTTTTGACACAAAGCCGCGGCCGGGGTACAATAAGCCTATCAGACGCAATCAAGGCAAGGAGTTTACCGATATGCAGTTCAGCGGTCATTTTACGATCACAAAAAAGGACAACCTGCGCTACAACTTCTTTCTGATGCGGAAGAAACTCATCGCAACGACCATTCTCGTCTTCGTCATCATCGCCGTCATGATCGGCTTCATCCGGTATGCGCAGGGCGCGAGCCTGACCGAAGCGATCGGCCACGCGCTCCTCATGGCGGTGATCGGCACGCTGTTGCTGCTCGCGATCAACGTCATTTCCACCGTCCTGCGCGTCAAGAATCTCTATAAGCAGAAGAAGCTGACCGATTTTTCGGTGGATTTCACCGTCGACAAAACCGGCATTCACGCCGTTTCCAGCCGCGGTTCGTCCGACCTTCCGTGGAACCGCATCGTCTATGTGCGGGAAACGCGGACCGCGTTTTATATCTTCATCACCGACACGCACGCCAACGTCATGCCGAAGGACCAGCTCAAATCCGCCGCCGACGCCGCGACGATCCGCGCGCTGATGGAGAAGAACATCGAAAAGAACCGCCGAAAGCTCAAGCAGTGAATCGCGGAAGCGAACGCAGTGAATCGGCGGAGCCCGAACGGGCTCCGCCGATATTTTTACCGCCGGCAATGCCGATGACAAATCGCCCTTTCCCACAGGACGGCGCTGCAAAGATCCATCCGATCAACACCGTGATTCTCCGGCATGCGCTTTGGCCCCCGTGCCTGCGCAAACTTGTAAGGAATGAACGGGCACCGCCGACCGGCTGTAAAAAATCCTTTCACAGGGGGTTCACCCCTGCTCCCCGCCCAAAGAACGCGTCCCTTGGGAATTCCTGACACTGCAAAAGACCCTGGGGCGCTTGCGGAAATGGGTTCTCAGGGCTGTTACGGCCCTGAGCGGCGGTTTGGAGGCAGAGTCTCCAAGTCCCCCGTTATCGACAACCGGACCCGGCAAAGCGGCAGAGCCGCTTTGCCGGGTCCGGTTCAGTCAAGTCTGCGGTTCCGCCTGCGGACGATCCGCCTGGCGGCGGTTTCCGTCAGCCGAGCTTCACGTTCGCAAGCACATCGTAGCTGTTCAGGGAGACGATCGTCACGCTCGATTCGCTCAGAACATAGAAGTTCTCTCCGATGAACAGCCCCCTGAGATACCAGCTCGAGAGATCGCTTCCCATGTCCACCTTGGCCAGCAGCTCAAAGCCCGTGCCGGCGACGTAGCGGTAGATGAAGTAATCGTCCTCCGCCGGGAAGGCGATGAGGTTCTTCTCCGCGTTCGCAAGGATCGCCTTGTGGTTGCTGCCGGCGATCGTCCAGTCCGCGTCCACCGCGGCCGTTGCGATTTCGGTCACGTTGCGCTTGTCGCTCGTATCAAACATCGAGAGTTTAACGCCCTGCGTGATCCCCGTGTCCTCGTCCGCCTGATAGCCAAGCCCCAATAGCAGGTTCGTGCCGTATGTCTGCAGATACTCCGAGAAGCCCGGGATCTTGAGCGTACTCAGGACGCGCGGCGATTTGGGGTCCGACAGATCCACCGCAAACAGCGGATCGGTCTGGCGGAACGTGACGAAGTAGCCTATGTCGCCGTCGAAGCGGACGCTCTTGACGGTCTCGTCCTCGGCGAGATTCTCGATCTTCCCGAGGATGTTCAGGTCCTGATCGAGCGTGTAGAGGTTGTTGTAGTTGCTGCTGTCGTACTCATAGCTGTCCACGCCGTCGGTATAGATGCGCTGCTCCCAGTAATCCACGGTGGTCACGATGCGGAACGCGCCCTCGTACTCGTCCATCGAGAACTGGTTGAGCAGGCTGCCCGGAACGCTGCCGGAGGCGAGCCGCTCGACGGCGCCCTCGTTCAGGCCGAGCAGGACGAGGTCGGTTTCGGACTGGCCCGTCGTGATCTGAACGTTCCGGCCGTCCTCGTCCGGTGCGATGGGCGAGGTCGAGCTCTCGTATTGGCCGATGGCGAGCAGCATGTGCTCCGCGTTGGCGTACAATTCGCTCGTGCCGCCGAACACGGCCTTTGCGGACGCGTGCTTCACGCCGTTTTTGAGGTTGATGGAACCGACCACGGTGTAGGCGGCGTCCTGCGGCGAATCGCACACGTACAGATCGCCCGTGCCGAGCAGCGTCGTCTCCCCGTCGACGGAGAGCGTCGGAATATATGTTTCCGGCGTTCCGCGCACCGCGCTGTAGACATACTGCGCGGTCACAAGGTACACGTAGTCGCCGATCATGCGGGAGCTGACGTAGCTGCCGCTCTGGCCGAGGGAAACGATCTTCGCGGGCTTTGCCCGGTTGGAGATATCGTAGATGACCGCCTCGGTCTGGTCGGTGCTGTTTTCGTAATGATCGCCGTCGTCGTTGACCCAGACGGTGGAGAACCCCTGTGTGATGATCATGAGCCGGTCGCCGAGCAGGAACATCTCCGAATTGTAGCCCCACCAGGAATCCTCGCTTTCGAGGATGGTCGTGGAGACGAGCTTCGTATTTGCGCCGTCCGCCTTGAGGATGCTGAGCTGGTTATCCGCCACATAGTAGATGTAGGTCCCGTCGGTTTTGACGATGTCCGCCTCGTCCACGCCCTTGACCTGAACGTTGGTTTCGGAATAATCCGTATCGCCGTTCAGCGTGCTGCCCTTGACCATGCTGCCGGCCGATTCCGTCGTCTCCGTATCCACGCTCGGCGCGGGCGCTTCCGCCGCTTCGTCCGCGGAGGCCTCCTCGGTGACCGTGACGCCGTAGCCCCGGTCGACGGTCTGCATCTGCTCGATCAGATCGTAGATGTCGTTATAGTCGGTGACTTCGGCCGCCGTGTCGCCGGATGCTTCTGCGGCGGAAAGCGTCTGTTCGGCCGTCGGCTGAACGGTGTTCCCGCTGTGCGCGGCAAACACCGCGCCGAACACGCCCCCCGCGACGAGCAGCAGCGCCGCGGCCACCGCGCCGTAGCGGACAAACCGCTGCCTGCGCGCGTCGCGCGATTCCTCGCGCCTCGCCTGATTCTTGATCTCCATGAGCAACGTCTCCTTTGCGTGCAGTTTTTCGTTGTCACGGATATACTGCTCCTTAAACATCGAGAAACTCCCCTTTCAGCTGTTCCCGCAGCATATCGCGTGCGCGGAAGAGGTGGGACTTGACCGTGTTTTCGCTCATGCCGAGCAGTTTGGCGATCTCGGCGACGTGGTACCCCTCGTAGTAATACAGGTGCACGATCGTGCGGTACTTCGCCGGAAGCGCCAGCACGTACGGGTAGACCTCGGTCGTCGTCTGCATCTCGGTGAGCAGGTCGTCCCGTTCGGGGACGGTATGCCGCCGCCACGCGGAGGTCAGCAGCGATTTCGTGCAGTTGATCGTCACCTTCAGGAACCAAGCCCGCTGATGGGACGCGTCGTTCCAGGCGGGCTTTGCGCGCAGGCACCGAAGGAAGACCTCCTGCAGCACGTCGTCCGCGTCCGCGGCGCTCTTCGTGCGCAGAAACGCAAGCCGGTACACCATGTCCGCATACGCCGCAAACAGCGCGTCCGCGTCGTCCGCGGGAATCGGCGGGGATGGCAGCGCTTGTTTTTCCATTGCCGGTCGTACCTCTCTCTTCCACCCGTAACACTTCGCGGGGGCGTGCCCGGTTGCAAAGTCGGGGAAGTTTTTTGCCGCAAAGGCGGCGCTTGTAAGCGCATTATACCATACCGGCCCTTCCCCCGGGCCGTTTTCGCCCGGATTCGCAGGAAATTCACACGCCCCGCGGCATTTCCCGACCCCCGCGCCAGAGCGCCGAAACGGCCGTTGACACGCGCGCCTGCGGCGGATAAACTAAGATCAGAATCTCTCAAACGGAGGACGCCGATGGTTCGCTGACCGGTTTGGCATTGGCAGGAAATCCGCGGACGCGCTGCGCGATCGCGGCGGTTCTGTGATGCCGAACGTGTGCGCAACCCATAACCGGGGCCCTTTTTCTGTTAGACGGGAGGTTCTTTTGTATGTCCCTGATCCGCGTTTCCGATCTGACCTTTCATTATGAAGGCAGTTATGAAAATATTTTTGAGCACGCGTCCTTTTCCATCGATACGGACTGGAAGCTCGGCTTCGTCGGTCGGAACGGACGCGGCAAAACCACGTTGTTAAAGCTCCTGACGGGGCAGTATGCCTACGAGGGCACGATTTCGGCCAGCGTTCCGTTCGATTATTTTCCGTTTCCCGTTGCCGACCCGTCGCTGACCGCGGAGGCGGTGCTTGCCTGCGCTGCGGATTCGCCGCGCTGGCGGCTCGAAAAGGAGCTGAATCTGCTTAAGGTCGCTCCGGACGCGCTTTGCCGCCCCTTTTCCACGCTGAGCCCCGGCGAGCAGACCAAGGTGCTGCTCGCGGCGCTGTTTTCGCGGCCCGGGCATTTTCTGCTCATCGACGAGCCGACGAATCACCTCGACATGGAGGCGCGCGCGCTCGTGAGCCGGTATCTCAACGGCAAGCAAGGGTTTCTGCTCGTTTCGCACGACCGCGCGTTCCTCGACGGCTGCGTGGATCACATCCTCTCGATCAACCGCGCGACCATCGAGGTGCAGAAAGGCGACTTCAGCTCCTGGGCGGAGAATCGCCGCCGCCAGGACGCCTTCGAACTGGCCGAAAACGAGCGGCTTGCCCGCGAGATCGGCGACCTCCGGCTCGCCGCGCGGCGCACGGCCGCGTGGAGCGAGCGCGTGGAGCGGACAAAGATCGGCCTGGGCTGCCGGGAGGGTGCGCCGGACCGCGGCGCGATCGGGCACAAATCCGCGAAGATGATGAAGCGCGCCAAAGCAATCGAGCGGCGACGGGAAACCGCGGCAAAGGAGAAGGAATCGCTCCTGAAGGATCTCGAGCGCAGCGACACGCTGACCGTCACCCCGCTTTGGCACCACGCGGACATCCTTGCCGAAGCGCGCGGCCTCACCGTCGCATACGGGGAGCGGCCGGTCTGCGGCCCGCTGGACTTCACGCTCCGGCGGGGCGAGCGCGTCGCGCTGGTCGGCAGGAACGGCAGCGGCAAGAGCAGCGTCGTGCGGCTGCTTGCGGGCGAACCGGTCCCGCACACCGGCACGATTCGCCTTGCAAGCGGGCTCGTCGTTTCCTATATGCCGCAGGATACGTCGTTTTTAAGCGGAAAGCTGCTGAATTTCGCGCGCGAAAACGCGCTGGACGAAACGCTCTTTTTTACGATCCTGCGGAAACTGGACTTTCCGCGGACCCAGTTTGAAAAGGACATGCGCGATTTTTCCTGCGGGCAGAAGAAAAAAACGCTCCTTGCGAAGACGCTTTCCGAACGCGCGCACCTCTACGTATGGGACGAGCCGCTCAACTTTGTGGATGTTCTTTCGCGGATGCAGATCCGCGACCTGCTGCTCGCGGGGAACCCCGCGATGCTGTTTGTCGAACACGACCGCGCGTTCGTCAACGAGGTCGCGACAAGTGTTATCCGTTTGTAAGCGGCGCTTTATCGTCCGCAGCCGCGCCGGACGAGCCGGCGTTCGCCTCGGGCAGCAGATACAGCCGCCGAAGCAGGCGCTGCACTGCGGAAATCCGGAAGAGGAAGTAAACAAGCAGCGTGCCGGCAAGGTTCAGCAGCACGTCGTCCACATCGCAGCTTCCGCAGCAGAGGATGAGCTGCAATGATTCCACCGCAAGCAGCACCGCAGCCATGAGCACGACGAACCGCCAGGGCTTTTGCATCGACGGGAACAGCGCGGGCAGGAACAGTGCCATCGGCATGAACAGCAGCACGTTGCCGATCAGGTTGAAGATCGGAATGCCCGATCCGATATAGTTGTATTTCAGCGCCCGCAGATACAGCCGGATCGTAGCAAACGGCTGAAAGTTCGTCATGAGGTCGATGTTTTCGCGGTAAAAGGCCACGTCTCCCGCAAAGTTCTCAAAGTCGATGCGCGAAACGATCAGCGCCGCGAACAGCGAAACAAGGTAAAACGCGAACAGCGCGGCCACCACCCGCCGCACGACGCGGCGCCGGGCGGATTCGTCCGAAAACGAACGTGCAAAAAGAAACGCGCCGAGGAACAGCGGCACGCAGACCATCGCAACGAGCAGCAGCCCGGACTGCACGCGACGGATACCCGCCGCGAACAAGCTATACGATTGCCACAGCATCACGACCCCGGCGACAGCCAAAAAACAGACGCCGGCCATGCGTAACGCCTTCCCGTGTTTTTCCATTTCTGTTATTATACCACAACCCGGTCCGATTGAAACACTGCCGGACGCGTCTTTTTCGCCGCCGGGGGCGGCCTGCGCGGCACGGGTTCCTTCCTTGCGTATCCGGCCGCGAGTGCGTATAATAGAGCAAGAAATCGAACCGAAAGGACGGGGATTCCATGCAGCACGAACTCTCCGGCGGACCGCTTCTGGACGCGCGCGGCGCGCTCTGCGAAGCCGGTTACGCCAAGTCGCCTGTCAAGACGTACGACCGCCGCGCGATCCGGGGCGGCGCCATGCGCATCAAGGAATGGGACTACTACCTGATCTACAACGGCAGATTCGGCGTCGCGCTCACAATCGACGACAATTCCTACATGGGCCTGATCTCTGCCACGTTTCTCGATTTCGAGCGCCGGACCGAGACGACGGTTTCCCCGATGTTCTTCTTTCCCATGGGGCGCACGAATTTCCCCGCCGCCTCACGCACGGGCGACGTGAAGAAGTCGCTCAGGGGCGCGTCCGCCTCGTTCACGCATGAAGACGGCGGACGGCGGCTCGTCTGCAGGATCGACCGCTTCGGCGGCGACGCGCCGTTTTCCTGCGACATTCTGCTGACCGACGAACCGCGCGACACCATGGTGATCGCAACGCCGTTTGCCGAGAAAAAAACCGCCTTCTACTATAACCAGAAGATCATCGCCATGCGCGCGAAGGGGACGGTTTCGTGCTTCGGGCAGACGTATGCGTTCGACCCGGCCGATTCGTTCGGCCTGCTCGACTGGGGGCGCGGCGTCTGGACGCACGAAAACACCTGGTACTGGGGCGCGGGGCAGGGCGTGATCGGCGGCCGCGTCGTGGGCTGGAACATCGGCTACGGCTTCGGGGACGTATCCGCCGCTTCCGAAAACATGATCTTCGTCGACGGTGCGGCGCATAAGCTCGACCGCCTTTCGTTCAACATCCCGCAGAAGGACGGTAAGGACGATTTTCTCTCGCCGTGGACCTTCTCCTCGAGCGACGGGCGCTTCGAGGCGGCGTTTACGCCGATCCTCGACCGCGCGGCCTATACGAACGTCGGACCGCTCCTTTCCGACCAGCATCAGGTGTTCGGGCATCTGGACGGAACCCTCACGCTCGACGACGGCGGGAAAATCGAGCTGAACCGCTTCCTCGGCTTTGCCGAAAAGGTGCACAATAAATGGTGAACGGCCGCCGCTACGATCTGGTCATCTGGGACTGGAACGGCACGCTGCTCGACGATACGCAGACCTGTTACCAGATCGCAAACGACATGCGCGTGGAGCGCGGCATGCAGCCGATGACGGACATCGCCGCCTACCGCGCCGTCTTCCGCTTCCCCGTCGTGGAATACTATAAAAAGATGGGTTATACGTTCGAAACCGAGCCGTACGAGTCCGTCTCCGAGGAGTTCGTGCGGCTGTACGCGGAACGCGTGTCCCGCTGTCCGCTGCAGCCGTACGCGCGGGAAACGCTGCAGGCCGTGCTTGACCGCGGCGCGCGGCAGGTGCTGCTTTCCGCCACCGGCCAGGGCCGGCTGGACGAGCAGGTCGCCATGTTTTCCCTGACAAACTGCTTCGAGCGCGTCATCGGCGGACAGAACAATTTCGCCTGCGGAAAGGCGGACTACGCCTGCGCGTTCCTCGCGGAATGCGGCGTGCCGGCCAGGCGCGCGCTGTTCGTCGGCGACACCGACCACGATTTTGAGATCGCCGCCTCGATCGGCTGCGGCTGCGCGCTGCTCGTGCCCGGCCATCAGTCGCGCGAGCACCTTGCCTCTCTCGGGGCGCCGCTGCTCGATTCCCTCCGCGAGATGCCGGACCTGCTCTGACCGGCCCGGACGCAGAACAGTACAAAAAGCGGGAGGCGCATGCGCCTCCCGCCCAGCTTGTCGATAGAAGGGGTCCGGAGGCTCCGCCTCCAAACCACCGCTTCGGGCCGTAACGGCCCTGAGAACCCATTTTCACAAGCGCCCTGAAAAAGGGGCGCTTGTGTGGTCAAGATGCAGGAATGAAACCCCTGCAAAAGAACTTTTGGGCAAACTGTGAGCGGGAGACGCATGCGCCTCCCGCCGCTTTCGTTCCGTTCGGTCCCCCGCTCAGCGGAAATCGACGGTAACCTCGTTGAAGCTCGTATCCAGATCGTATCGGTACGACCACTCGAACTTGCTGGTCGAATAGCCGAACTCCTGCGCGAGCGACAGCGCGTTCGTCTTCACGTGCGAAGCATAATCCGAAACGTCCTGCGTCGCCTGGATCAGATCGTTGCTCTTTCCGTCCGCGTAACGCTGCGCTTCCTTCTTTGCAATCGCCCGCGCCTCCTCCAGGTCGTCCAGCGACATCAGATACTCGTTGAACATTTCCCGCTGATATTCGTTATACTGCTGCACCTCTTCACCCTCGTTTTGCACGGCGGAACCGGCCGAAAGGCGCACGATGCCGAGCAAACCGCCGCCGCGCTGCGCCGTGCCGGATGTTTCTTCCGGCGTTGGCGTCCCTTCTGGCGTCGGCGTGGGTTCAGGCGTAATCGTCGGCGTAATCGTCGGCGTAATCGTCGGTGTGACCGTCGGCGTAATCGTCGGCGTCTCATCAGACGTAGGCGTTGGCGTTGACGCCTCCGGCGTAACGGTCGGCTCCACCGTCGGCGTGGGTGTGATGGTCGGCGTGGGGGAGGCCGTCGGGAGCAGATCGTCGGCGGCGAGCGCCGCGGAAACATAATCCGTCAGCCCGCTCACGGTATCGAGGTACTGCGAGGCGATCATGTCGGCCCAGCGGTATCGCGCGTAATTCGCGGTGTACTCAAGATGCTTTGGCACGTCGACATCATAAACGGTCTTGATGATCTTTACGCGGTTCGACTCGTCGGTGAGACAGAAATTCCAGTTAAAGATATTTGTGGTGCCACCGCTTGACGAACCCATGGAATACATGCCGATATTCTCGCTGGAAAGCCGGTATGCAAACGCCGTCAGCGCCGCGGTCTGCCCCGCCGTGCAGTTCGTATACAGCTGCCCGCTGAACGAGCTGATGATGTCCGGGATCTTGAGGAGCAGGTTCTCCTCCTGCATCGACTCAAACAGCGCGATCAGCATCTTCTTCTGGCGGTTGACGCGGTTCGCGTCGCCCGAACTCTGCACGTTCTTGCGCACGCGCAGGTAGTCCAGCACGGCCTGCCCGTCCATGTGCTGCGGGCCCGCGCTGTAGCTGCGGCCGCCCACCTTGAAGTCGATTTCGAGGTTGTAATCCACGCCGCCGACGGCGTCGACAAGCTCTTTGACGGCCGGCATGGTCACGGCATAGTAATAGTTCACGGGGATTCCACCGAGCATCCAGCTCGCGGCCTCGCAGGTCTTGAGGAATCCCGCGCCGCCTTCGGCCTCGTATCCGCCGCCGCAGTTGAGCGAGGCGTTGAGCTTGTAGATACCCTTGACGCCGGGGATATTGGCGTATGTGTCGCGCGGGAGAGAAATCAGGTCCACACGGTTCTCGTCGAAATTGATCGCCGCCACCATCATGACGTCCGCGTGGTATTCGTGTTTGCCGCTCCAGGTTTCGCGCTCCTCGGCGTAGTCCACGCCGATGAGCAGCACGTTGACGATGTTCTGCATCATCGACGTATCGGCCTGCTCGTAGATGACCTGATAGGGATCGACCGTCGGCGTAGGCGTAGGAACGGGCGTCGCCTCGATCTCGACCCCCCCGATGGTCTGAATATCGCCCGTCGGTGTGGGCGTGGCGGACGCGGTCTCAAACAGCGACCCGGGATCGGTCAGAAGCGTATATGCGTACGCGCCGCCCACGCAGAGTAGAATGATGCCGAGGCAAAGCACCACCGCCCAGACGATGCGCCGTCTGCGGTGCGAACGGCGCCTGCGTCCGCGGCGTGCGGTAGAGGGAAAGAAATCGGTCGGAACAAACGCTTCCACGTCGGCGTCCTGCTCCGAGAGGGGCGTCAGGCCCTGTTCCGCTTCTCCGCCGGACGCGTCAGCGGCTGCTTCGCCGTCGTTTTCCACGTCCGGCTGCGCGCCGCTGAGGTCGTTTTCATTGGAAGCGTCAATATCGTATTCGTCGTGCGGTTTTCGTGCCATCGTATCGCCATTGTCCTTTCCGTGGCTCGCGCCAGCCTTTATTATATCAGAGAATCCTTTGAATCCGTGCCGTTTTGAATATATTACAAAACGTTTACAATGTTTCCGCCGCCGACGCGCTTCGGGAAAAACAGACCTTTTCACCCGGAATGAAATAGGTTATAATGTATGCTGTTATTTTGTGCGCCTCCCAATTCGAGAAAAGGAGATTGCGAAATGATCGTTGTCATTCCGGCCTACCAACCGGATGAAAAGCTATATCGCCTCGTTTTGTCGCTTCACGAAACAACCGACTACGCCATCGTTATCGTTAACGACGGCAGCGATCCGGATAAAACGCCCATCTTCGATTCGCTCGAACCGTACGCAAAGATCCTGACCCATCCGGTCAACCGCGGCAAGGGCGCCGCGCTGAGGACCGCTCTGACCTATATCTACGAACAGTATCCGGCGGACGAGGGCGTCGTTACGATCGACGCGGACGGACAGCACCTGCCGAAGGATATCATCCGCGTCAGCAAGGCGTGGGAGGCTGCGCCGGAGGAACTGGTCCTCGGCAGCCGCCGGTTCACCGGCAACGTCCCCTTCAAAAGCCGCTTCGGCAACACCATTACGCGCGGCATTTTCGCGCTTTCCACCGGCGTCCGGGTGTTCGACACGCAGACGGGCCTGCGTGCGTTCGGCGTGTTCCGCATCCCCATGATGCTCGAGATGAAAGGCGACCACTACGAATACGAGATCAACGTGCTGCTCTACGCCACGCGGCACCGGATCCCCATCCATGAGATCACCATCGAAACCGTCTATATCGACGACAATAAATCCTCGCATTTCCGGCCCGTGCCCGACGCCTGGCGCGTCTATAAGATGATTCTGCTGTTCGTGGCGTCCTCGCTCTTCTCCATGGCGATTGATTACGCGGCGGTGCTGGTGCTTTCCGCCGTCACGAAGGGCGTGCCGCAGTCGCTGCTCATCAGCGTGGTTTCGGCGCGCGTGCTCAGTTCGCTTTTGAACTACTTCATCAACTGCAAGATCGTCTTCGAGCACCGTTCGAAGAGCAGCATCATCCGCTACTACCTGCTTGCCGTTGGGGTCCTGGCGATCAACTACTGCCTGATGTTCTGCATCACCCACTGGCTCTCGATCGCTCTTGGGAAGATCATCGTCGAGCTGGTCCTGTATCCGTTCAGCTTTTATATTCAGCGGAAATATGTGTTTCCGCCGGAATCCGAGGAGGGAATAACTTTCGAATGAAGCATGCCGGAGAACGAAAACCCGCCAAACGCCTGCTGAAAACCATCCTGTATGATCTCATCGCGCTGGCGATCTGTCTGAACGTATTCGCGTATTTCCATCATGTGCGGAAAAGCGCGCCGACGCCCAAGACGCTCTCCACGCCCACACCCGCCGCCGCAGCCGCCACACCGGAGCCCGCCGAAAGCGCACAGCCCGCCGCCGCCGAAGAAACGCCGACGCCCGCGCCCACGGAGCAGGTCGTCGATACGGGGCTGCTGGGCGGCAATTATGCCGAAGTATTCACTTCCGGAGACGTGGAGCAGACCGAGAATTCCTACCGGAGCGCGAACGTTTCGGTCACCGTGACCACGGTGGTGCTCGACACGCCGGTCACCTACTACGTAGCCGATATCTACGTCAAGGATCTTTCCAGTTTCCGCACCGCGCTGGCCTACGAATATGAGGAGCAGAACGAGGGTTCGCGCAAGAACGTGATGTCCACGCTTCAGCTCGCTACGCTGACGAACTCCATCGTCGCCATCTCCGGCGACAACTACACCTTCCGAAAGGAAGGCCTCATCGCGGTGCGAAACGGCGTGGAATGGTATAGCGACATCCCGCTTTCGGACGATATCTGCGTGCTCTACTACGACGGCGTGATGGAAACCTACGCCGCGGACGAGACGCACAGCGCCGAGCTGGATGAAATCTACGCGCGGAATCCCTACCAGATCTGGACCTTCGGCCCGCAGCTGCTCGTAGACGGCGAAGTGCCGGAAACGTTCTTCACCACAAAGGCGAATCCGCTTTCCGGCGTGGGCTACTTCGAGCCTGGGCACTACTGCTTTATCCTCGTCGACGGGCGGCAGAAGGGGTATTCGCTCGGCATGAACTACACGCAGTTTGCGCAGGTGTTCAAGGACCTCGGCTGCACGGTCGCCTACAATCTCGACGGCGGCGACACCGCGGTCATGACCTTTGGCGACGCGTGGATGAGCCACCCGCAGGACGAAAAACCCCGCAATACCAGCGATATCCTCTATATCGGCGAGCCTTTGTCGGCCGACGACGGGCAGTAAGGAGGCCGGCCATGAAACGCTTCTTTTCCAGAATCCTTCCGCATGCGGTGATCGTGCTCTCGCTCATGACGCTCACCTTCTTCTCGATCGACCGCGTGAACCCCATCATGGCGTTCATGACGAGCGAGCTCTCCAAGTGGGTGTTCGCGCTGCTCGCGGTCACCGGGTTTTTCACGGCGGTGCTGCTCATCGCCGCGCAGTGGCGCGAGGACGACCGGCGCGCCCGGAAAGCCGCGCACCAGCACGAACGCGAATCGCACGAAGAGCAGGAATAACCTCTTTTTAAGGCTCACCGTCAATAGTTGGGGTAGAGCAGCAGACTAAGAGAAACAAAGGGAG
>CAZIQO010000055.1:0-21177 GCA_964541465.1 uncultured Oscillospiraceae bacterium | reverse complement strand
AACGCCACGCTGATCGCCGCGAAGGCGGCGGACGAGCTCATCGGCATCCGCGGCATCGAGGCGGCGTTCGTGCTCGGCAAGGACGATAGCGGTATCAGCGTGAGCGGGCGGTCGCTCGGCAAGGTCAACGTGCAGATCATCTGCGAGCGCATGGGCGGCGGCGGCAACCTCACCATGGCGGGCGCGCAGTTCGGAAATGTCGAGATGGACGAGGCCGAGTCGATCGTGCGCACGGCGATTGAACAATATCAGCAGGAGGGCGTACAGGCATGAAGGTGTTATTGGAACAGGACGTGAAGGGAACGGGGA
This sequence comes from uncultured Oscillospiraceae bacterium, assembly GCA_964541465.1. Classification (GTDB taxonomy): domain Bacteria; phylum Bacillota; class Clostridia; order Christensenellales; family CAG-138; genus UBA7703. The sequence goes on along the minus strand of CAZIQO010000055.1, from coordinate 20,868 downwards.
AGAAGGGCGAGATCGTAACCGTCTCGGACGGATACGCGCGCAACTATCTCCTGCCGCGGAAGCTGGCCGCGCCCGCCGACGCGCAGGCCGTCAACGCCGCCAATATCCAGAAGAGCGCCGCCGCACACCGGAAATTTAAGGCCGGCGTGGCCGCGCGGGACCTTGCAAAACAGCTCGAGGGCGCGTCGGTGACCGTCCGCGCAAAGGTCGGCGAAAACGGGCGGCTGTTCGGCGCGGTCACGGGCAAGGAGATCGCCGCCGCGCTGAAGGAACAGGTGCAGGTGGAGATCGACCGGAAGAAGATCGGGCTGACGGAACCGATCCGCGCGCTCGGGGAATATACCGTGCGTGTAAGTCTCTTTGAGAATACGTTTGCAAACGTAAAGGTGATCGTCGTTAAGGAATGACGCGGCCGGACGGAATCGCTACGGCCGCCGGGGAGAACGCCATGGAGCAACGGGACGCCACCCAGAACATCAATACCGCGAGTCCCCCGCCCTATGCGGGCGACGCCGAGCGCTCCGTGCTCGGCAGCATGCTCATCGACGCGGACGCGCTCGAGATTTCGCTCGAGCAGCTTCGCGAGGAGGATTTTTACGTATCCGCGAACGCCTCGATCTATGCGGCGATGCGCGATATCCGCAACGCCGGGAACGCGGTCGACCTCGTGACGCTGACCGCCGAGCTCGAACGGCACGGCAGGCTCGAACACGCCGGCGGACTGACGTATCTGACGGACCTCGTCACGTTCGTGCCGACGGCGGCGAACGTGCAGAACTATATCGGCATCGTCGAGACCAAGAGCGTCCAGCGCCAGCTCATCCGCGCGGGCGGGGAGATCGTTCGCGACGGTATGGACGACGAGAAGGACATCGAGGATACGCTCAACGCCGCCGAGCGGCGCATCTACGATATTTCGATGCGCAAAACCGAGGATTCGCTCGTGCCGATCGACCAGATCGTCCCCGTGGCGTACAACCTCATCGGGGAGCTCGCGCAGCGCCGCGGCAAGATCACGGGCGTGGCGAGCGGGTTTACCGATCTGGACCGACTTACGAACGGGTTCCAGAAGAGCGACCTGATCATCGTCGCGAGCCGCCCGGCCATGGGCAAGACGAGCTTTGCGATGAACATCGCGCAGCACGCGGCGCTCCGCGACGGGCGCAAGGTGGTCGTGTTCAGCCTCGAGATGAGCCGCGACCAGCTCGTGATGCGCCTGCTCTGCACCGAGGCTTCCGTCGACTCGCAGCGTATCAAGGAGGGGCTCATCGGCACCAACGAGATGGGCCTTCTGATGGAGGTCATGGACCCGGTGAGCCGCTCGCGGATCTACATCGACGATACGGGCGGCGCGACGGTGCCGCTGATTCGCAGCAAGTGCCGCCGGCTCAAGGCGCGCGTCGGGCTCGATCTGGTCGTGATCGACTATCTGCAGCTCATGCAGGCCGCCGGCGGACGCAGGAGCGACAACCGTATGCAGGAGATCTCCGACATGACGCGGCAGCTCAAGCTCCTTGCGCGCGAGCTGAGCGTGCCTATCATGCTGCTCTGCCAGCTCAACCGCGGGCCCGAGCAGCGCGCGGACCATACGCCCGTGATCTCGGACCTCCGCGAAAGCGGATCGATCGAACAGGATGCGGACATGGTGCTGCTGCTCTACCGCCCCGCGGCCTATCACGACACGGTGGAGTATGAGACGGGCGACAACAAGAGTCAGGTGATCATCGCCAAGCACCGCCACGGCCCGACGGGCGTGGTCGAGCTGCTCTGGCAGGGCGAATATACCCGCTTCCGCTCGATTGCGAAGAACATCGAGCGCGAGGCGGAAAAATAACGGGGGAAACGCATGAAAAACCGCGATATGTTTGAAGACCCGGCCGCCACGCTGGCGGCGAAGCTCTTTTTGGAAACAACCTACCCCTGGGAGGTGCTTCCGCTGATCAAGGCGTTCCTGCGTGCGCTGGGGCCGACGCTCGACCCGGCGGAGTACGACCACCCGTCCGAAGAAGTATGGGTGCATAAAAGCGTGAAGCGGTTCCCAAACGTCTATATCGACGGTCCCGCAATCGTATGCGCCGGAACCGAGGTGCGCTGCGGCGCGTTCATCCGCGGCAGCGCGCTGGTCGGGCGGGAATGCGTTGTGGGCAACTCCACGGAACTGAAGAACTGCATTCTCTTCGATCATGTGCAGGTGCCGCACTACAACTACGTGGGCGACAGCGTCCTCGGGACCTACGCGCACATGGGCGCCGGCTCGATCTGCTCAAACGTGAAAAGCGACCGGACGCTTGTGATTGTACGCGGCGAGGAGACGGTGGAGACGGGTCTGAAAAAGTTCGGCGCGATCCTCGGCGACCATGTCGAGGTCGGTTGCAACAGCGTGCTCTGCCCCGGCGCGGTGCTCGAGCCGTACGTTTCGGTCTACCCCCTCTCGCGCGTGCGCGGCGTGGTGAAGCGCGGGCATATTTTCAAGTCCCAGACCGATATCGTGGAGCGGGTGTAACCGCCGTCCGTTTCCGCCTCCGCGGTCCGTTCCGGCAGGCGCGCCGCCGATGTCGGACGAAATGTGAAAACCGCGTAACTTTCCATAGAATTCCCTCTTACCGTTGCGCTTGTCCGCTATAATTGACATATGATCTCTTTCAGGCATCATTCGCGCTACGCTTCGTTTCGCCGTCCGCAGGGCGCGGTGCCATGCGGTACGTCCGTTCATATTGAGGCGGAGTGCGGCGGCGACGCGGGCGCGTCCATCAAACTGCGGCTGTTTACGCAGGACGGCGTGGAGTCGTTCTACGATATGCCGGTCGAAAACGGCCGCGCGCGCACGACGATCACCATGCCCGGCAAGCCGTGCCTCGTATGGTACTTTTTTGTGATTCATACGTCCGAGGGACAGACGTTTTACTACGGGACCGACAGCGGCGAAGGCATGTTCGTCATGCACGAGCCGCGCGCGTACCAGATCACCGTATACGACGGCGCGTTCGAAACGCCCGCGCGCTGGCGCGAGGGGATCGTCTACCAGATCTTTCCCGACCGTTTCAAGCGCAGCAGCTGGGAGGATTTCCGCGCGCGCGCAGAGTATCATATCCGCATGGGCCGGTTCCTGCGCATCCACGACCGCTGGTCGGAGGAGGTCTGCTACGCGCCGTCGCCCGGCCAGCCCGCCTACGCGCCGGACGACTTCTTCGGGGGCGACCTCGAAGGCATCCGCGAAAAGCTGCCGTATCTGAGCGGCCTGGGCGTGACGGCGATCTACCTCACCCCCGTGTTCGAATCGTCGAGCAACCACCGCTACAACACGGCGGACTATCGCCGCATCGACCCCATCCTCGGGGACGAGGAGGCGTTCCGCCGGCTCTGCACGGAGGCAAGGGCGCTCGGCATACGGATCATGCTCGACGGCGTGTTTTCGCACACCGGCGCGGACAGCCGGTATTTCGACCGGTATTCGCGCTACGACGACGTGGGTGCCTACGAAAGCGAGGATTCGCCCTATCGCCGGTGGTACACCTTTCACGGCAGCCGCGACCGGTACGACTGCTGGTGGGGGTTCCCGTCGCTGCCGAACGTGAACGAGCTCGAACCGTCCTATACGGAGTTTATCGCGGGCGACGACGGTGTGATCCGCCACTGGGCGGACGCGGGTGCCGCCGACTGGCGGCTCGACGTGGCGGACGAACTGCCGGACGAGTTTATCCGCATTCTGCGCGCGCGCGTCAAGCGGGACGATTTGGACGGCGTGCTGCTCGGCGAGGTATGGGACGACTGCTCCAACAAGTACGGCCCCGCCGGACGGCGCGGATACGTCAACGGCGACGAGCTGGACTGCGCGATGAATTATCCGTTTACCGAGGCGGCGATCGCGTTCCTTGCGGGGCGCGCGGACGCCTATGCGCTCAACCAGGCCCTGCAGACGCTGCGCGAGCATTATCCGCGGCCGTTTTACGAAGCGTGCCTGAATCTGATTTCGTCGCACGACATCGTGCGCGCGGCGACCGCGCTTGCGGGCGCGCCTGACCGGAACGCCGTGTCCCGCGCGAAGCAGGCCGCATACCGGCCGGATGAGGCGGATGTGGAAAAGGGTTTGCGTCTGCTGGTGCTCGCGGCGGCGCTGCAGATGGCGCTCCCGGGCGTTCCGTGCGTGTATTACGGGGACGAGGCGGGCATGACCGGTATGGCGGACCCGTTCAACCGCGCCCCCTATCCCTGGGGAAGCGAGAACCAGGCTACGCTGAGCGCGTATACGGCTCTGATGCACGCGAGGCGGGACACGCCTTCGCTTCGGCGCGGACTGTGCCGCATGGGCGCGCTTTCGCCGGAGGTGTTTGCGGTGATCCGCTATCTGCCGGAGGGCGGGAGCGCCGCGGTGCTTGCGCTCAACCGCAGCGAGCGGGAGCAGGCCGTGTCGCTGCGGCCCGACCGTCTCTGCGAGGGGCCGGACGGCGAAACGTCTGTTCCGCTGCCGGCGAAGATGACCGACGTCCTCACGGGCGAGGCGATCGTCCCGTCGCAGGGCGAACTGAAGACGACAATTCCGCCGCAGACCGCGCGGCTCTGGATCGGCTGAGCGGCCGGCGGCGACGATTTCCGCCGAACGAGGCGGGGAAAACGAGGGATACGCATGTTTCAGCAGCAAAGAAGACTGGATGAACTCAACCGCACGATGCTCATCGCGGCGCTGGTGTTTTCGATCATCGGCATGCTCTTCTTCCAGTACGGGACGTGGCCGCGCTACGTGCTTACGGGGTTGGCGACGGTGCTCCTGGTATTGGTGGTGCTTCGCATGTTCAGCCGCAACGCACGAAGGCGCGACTATGAAAACATGAAGTTTTTAACCGCCATGACCGCCGTGCGCGGCTGGTTCCGCCGCACGTTCCGCTCCGGCGGGCAACCGCGCGCGCACCGCGCGCGAAAGGCCCGCAGGAATCCCACGTGGAGCGAGATACGGCAGTATAAGTATTTTATCTGCCCGCAGTGCGCGCAGCGCCTTCGCGTTCCGCGCGGCAAGGGGCGCATCCGGGTGACGTGCACGCACTGCGGAAACGTGTTTGAAACCAAAAGCTGACGAACCCCGGGATCGTGTGGTATACTATCGAAAACGAATCCGAACGCCCGGCCGCGCCGGACGGAAACGATCTTGACGGAAGGAGAACGATTATGCAGGCAACCAAGGACATGCTCATTCAGAAGGTCATCGAACTGGACGAAGGCACCGCCGACATTCTGATGAATTCGGGCATGGAGTGCATCGGGTGTGCGATGGCGCACGGCGAGACGGTCGAGCAGGCGTGCGCGGTGCACGGCATCGACGCCGACGCGCTCGTAAGCGAGATCAACGCATACCTGGCGAAGCGGTAATTTGCAGCAACAAAGCCGGGCGGCCGTCCTTTCGGACGGCCGCCCGGCTTGTCGGGAAATCCCGGGACTCTTCGGGACCGGATGCCCTGCGGCCTATCTGCGGACGCGCACGAGCATATCCACGCCGTCCTCGAGGTCGGTCTGGATCAGCTCCACCTTCAGGCCCGTGTCGCGGAGCTGCTCCGCGCCGCTCTTGACGGCGTTGAGAAACAGCCGGTAGTCCCGCAGCAACCGCAGCAGCTTCGGCCGCGGCGGCGCGCTGACGGACGCGATCGTGCGGTCGACCAGCCGCTCGGTGTCCTTGACGTTGAGGTGCTTTTCCGCGATGCGGGCGATCAGTTCGAGCTGCAGCTTTTCGTCCGAAAGGCGGAGCAGCGCGCGCGCATGCCGCTCGGTCAGTCCCGCGTCGAGCATGGCGCGGCGGACGGCGGGCGAAAGCCGCAATAAGCGGAGCTTGTTTGCGAGGAACGACTGACTCTTGCCGAGCTGCGCGGCGAGCTGCTCCTGGGTGATGAAGCAGGTTTTCAGCAGCTCGCGGTAGCACTCCGCTTCCTCGAGAAAATGCAGGTCCTCGCGCTGGACGTTCTCGATCAGCGCCATGAGCGCGCTGTCCACCTCCGCCGTGAACGACTGCACGACGCAGGGGATCTCCCGCATGCCGAGCTTCCGGCAGGCGCGGAGCCGCCGCTCCCCGGCGATGAGCTCGAAGCCGCGCATGGTCTTGCGCACAACGAGCGGCTGAATCAGGCCCGCCTGACGGATGGACTCCGTCAGCTCCGCGAGGGATTCCTCGTCGAACGACCGTCTAGGCTGATACGGATTCGGCCGGATGCAGTCGATCGGCAGCATCATCAGCTGCATGTCCGGTTCCTTGACGCGCGTGGAGCGCGCCGGCTGCTGCGCAAGCGTCGAACGCATCTGATCCGCCCCCTTTTCAAGCATGCGTTCGACGCGCGCGGGGGACTTCCTGCACGTTTGACAAACGTCGAAGCGATCCGAGCGGATCGGCGCGCGATCGACACGGGGGCGCGGCGGGCCGGAAATGCCGGGCGTCTGACACATTCGTTCACACGCTCGAACGAAAAGCAGGTGGAAACAAGCGGGGTTCCATGATAGAATACACAGTAAACGCAGGGTTTCCAACGAATCGGGAGGATGCATGTTCGGATATATCCGTCCGCTGGAATGCGAACTGAAGGTGCGAGAGCAGGCGGAATACCGCGCGTTTTACTGCGGGCTGTGCAAGACCATCGGAACGCGCTACGGGCTTTGCGAGCGGCTGTCGCTGAGTTACGACTGCGCGTTTCTCGCGGCGTTCCTTTCGGCGCTGTCCGGCGGCGCGGCGTTTTACCGCGGCAACTGCATGCCCCGCTGCTACCGCGGCGGCCGCCCGATCGCGTCCGCCTCGCCGGAACTGGACTACGCGGCGGACGTCAATGTGCTGCTGGCGTGGTACCAGTCCTGCGACGACGTGCTCGACGAGGGACGGCTGCCCGCCGTGGTTTCGCGGGCGGCGCTCCGGCGCGCGTTCCACAGGGCCGCGCGAAGGCACGCGGCGCTGGACGGCGAGATCCGCGGCTGCGTTTCCCGGCTCCGGGAGATCGAAAAAAAGAACGTCGCGTCCACGGACGAACCGTCCGACGCGTTCGGAACGCTGCTCTCGGCGGTGATCCGCCGCGCGCCGATGCTGCCGCAGGGCGACGCCGCAGCCTGCGGGTGGATGTTTTACAACCTCGGCAAATGGGTGTACCTGATCGACGCATGGGACGACCGTGAGGACGACAAAAAGCGCGGCGGCTATAATCCGTTCCTTTCGACCAACATGGACGCGGACGCGGCGGAGTTCCTCCTCAACGTCACCCTGGCCGAGGCGGAGAAGGGATACGACCTGCTTACGATCGACCCGCCGAGCGGGCTGATCGAGAACATCATGCGGCTCGGCATGCGCAGCGTACAGCGGCGCGTGCTGCGCCCGGAAACCGCCGCCTGTGCGGGACGCGCGCAGCGAACGGGAAAAGGAGAAGCCAGATGAATCCCTACAAGGTCCTGGGCGTGAGCGAAAACGCGACGCAGGAGGAGATCCGCGCGGCGTATCTGGAGTTGGTGAAAAAATACCATCCGGATAAATATGCCGATAATCCCCTCAAGGAACTGGCGGGCGAAAAGCTCAAGGAGATCAACCAGGCCTACGAAATGCTGACCAAGAAGCAGAACACGACCAGCGGATACGGTCCGTCCGGCGCACGCGGCGCCTCGGGCGCGTACGGTTCGTCGTCCTATGGACCGGGGTATTCCACGCGCGAGCACGGCTCGCCGTACAGCGGGCCGAACGCCGCGGAATTCGCCCGCGCGCGTTCTCTGATCAACCAGAACAATCTCAACGCGGCGCGCGCCATACTCGATTCCGTGCCCACGCATAACGCCGAATGGAACTACCTCTACGGCATCATCTATCTACGGCAGGGCTGGTATGAAAAAGCCTACGCCTGCATCAGCCGCGCCTACGAAATGAACCCCGACAACGCGGATTACCGCAGCGCCTATACCTACCTCAACAATTCCGGGCGGCCGTACGCGCGTTCCAACGGAGGCGCGTTCAATTCCGACACCTGCTGCGACGCGTGCTCGCTTCTGATGTGCCTCAACTGCTGCTGCGGCGGCGGCTGCTGACCGTGCGTTCCGGGCCGGATGCCGGCCCCTTTCGGAGCTTACCGTATCTTTCTGGAAAATCATTCTAAAAATCAGACCGGCTTCGCATAGTTTGCGCGTCGGTTCGGAAGAATACGCTCCATGAAGCGTATGCAGCCGGATTATGCCGTCGTTTACCGTCTGTACCGGAGGCGCCGCCGCCGCCGCGTGCTGTTCGCGGCGCTCGCGCTGGTTCTGGCCGGCCTGGCGTTCGCCGCCGCCGCGGTCTTCGATATGGACGCGTGGAACGAGCTCGACGCAACCAAGATCACAAACGTCGATCAGTCGCTGATTCTCTACGACCGCTACGACGCGGAGGTTTCGACGCTGCACGCGAGCGAGGACCGCATCTGGGTGCCGCTCGAGCAGATCCCGAAGGTCACGCGGGACGCGTTCATCTCCGCGGAGGACGCGCGCTTCTACAGCCATTTCGGCGTGGACGTCATCCGCATCCTCGGCGCGGCCTGGGCCGACCTGAAATCGGGCTCCTACGCGCAGGGCGCCTCTACGATCAGCCAGCAGCTCATCAAGCTGAGCCATCTCTCCAGCGAAAAGCAGATGCGCCGCAAGCTGGAGGAAGCCGTTCTGGCCTACCGGCTCGAGCAGATCTACTCCAAGGACGAGATTCTCGAGATGTATCTCAATTACGTGTATTTCGGCGGCGGGTATTACGGCGTCGAGGCGGCCGCGCGCGGATATTTCGGGATTTCGGCAAGCGAACTGAGCATCGCGCAGAGCGCACAGCTTGCGGGCATCCTCAAGTCCCCCGCGCGCTTCGCGCCGCACCTGGACATGGAGGCGAGCGTCGGGCGCAGGAACGTGGTCCTCTCGCTCATGGAGGAATACGGGTATATCACGGCCGAGCAGCGCGCCGAGGCGGAGCAGGAGGAGGTCGTGCTTGCCGACGGCGCGGGCCGCAGCCGCCGGGGATACTACGTCGACCTCGCGCTGACGGAATCCTGCGACCTGCTCGGCGTGGATATGGACACGCTGCTGACCGGCGGATACCGCATCTACACGGCGATGGACCCGACCGCGCAGCGCGTCGTCGACGAGATCTTCGAGGACGACGACAATTTCCCCGCGGCGGTGAACGGCGTATCCGTGGAGGCGGCCATAGCCGTCGTGGACGTGCAGACGGGCGGCATCGCGGCCGTGCGCGGCGGACGGGACGACGACGTGGCGCTCTCCTACAACCGCGCCGTGCGCATGCGGCGGCAGCCGGGGTCGGTCATCAAGCCCGTCATCGTCTACGCGCCGGCGCTCGAGTCCGGTTATACCACCGCGACGATGCTGCTTGACGAACAGATGGATTTCGGCGGTTACGTGCCGCGCAATTCCAACGGCACATATTCCGGATGGGTGACGATGCGCGAGGCGGTGACGCGCTCGCTGAACATACCGGCCGTGGCGGTGATGAACCGCGTGGGGCTCGAAACCTGCAAGGAGTTCGCAGCGCGGCTCGGCATCGAATTCGACGAAAGCGACGACAGCCTTGTGCTTGCGCTCGGAGGATTTACCTACGGCGTTTCGCCGCTGCAGATCGCGAGCGCCTACGCCGCGTTCGGAAACGGCGGCGTCTATAACGCGTCCTCGTGTATCCGGCGGATCTGCGACCGGGACGGCAACGTCGTGTATCAGAGCGCCGCCTCCGGCACGCAGGTGATGAGCGCGGCAAACGCATATGTGCTCACGAGCATGCTCGAAAGCGTCGTGGAGTCGGGCACGGGCCACCGGCTGGGGGAACTGGAGATCCCGCTTGCGGGCAAGACGGGCACCACGGGCGACGAGAGCGGCAACCGGGACGTATGGATGGCGGCCTATAACCCGTCCTATGCGGCGGCGGTGTGGATCGGCATCGACGAGGGCGGCGGGAACACGCTGCCGGAGAATGTAACGGGCGGCACCTATCCCGCGCTGATTCTAAAGAAGCTCTTCGGGGACATCTATGCGGACAGCGAAGCGCCGGATTTCGTGATGCCGCAGGGCGTGCGGGAGTACCGCATCGACAGCCATACGCTCGAAAACGAGCATACGGCGGTGCTGGCCAACGCGCTGACGCCCGAAAACGAGTCCTACTCGGAGGTGTTCGTCGTCGGCACCGAGCCGGGCGAGATGACGAGCTACTGGCAGATTCCCTCCCCGCCGGAACGCATCACGGTCACCGCGTCCGACGGACTGGCGCTGGTGTATTTTGAAACGCCGAGCCGGTATATGCTCTACCGGCTCTACCGCGAGAACAGCGAGGGGAAATCGGTGCTCGTGGGCACCTTCTCCGGCGAGGGCGGCAGCGTCGCGTTCACCGACGAGACCATCCGGCAGAAGGGCACATACTACTATTACGTCATTCCGGTGCACCCGCAGCTCGAGATCGCCGGGCAGATGCTCACCGGCGAGGCTTCGCACCGCGTGCAGGTGACGATCGACTGACGAATCCGAAAACAACGCCGGAGCGAAAGAACGGTCCGGCGTTGCAGTCTGTCAAGAGGGTACGTTGGAGGCTCTGCCTCCAAGCCGCCGCTTAGGGCCGTTACGGCCCTAAGAACCCGTTTTTGCAAGCGCCCAGAATTGGGCGCTTGCGGGGAGAGGGATTCCCAAGGGATGAGTCCCTTGGGTGGGGTGCAGGGGTGAAACCCCTGTAAAAGAACTTTTTCGACAGGCTGAGCCGGAGCGGAAGAATGGTCCGGCTTTTTTCTATATTGTGTTTTGAATCAAAACAGCGCGGGCGGAGCGTTCAGCCGTCCGTCGTGTCCACGGCGATATCGCAGCTCCGCTCGACGTTGAGGGCGGAGAAGTAAGCGTTTTCCAGCGGGACCCAAAGCCCAAGGAAACGTTCGAGCGCGGCCTCGCCGTTGCGCGCGCGGATGCGTTCGGCCTGGGCCGCCGGGCCGACGCGATAGAACACCTTCAGATCGTAGTACGGCGCGAGCAGCGGGTGCAGGCAGTATGCGCCCTCGACGATCGACACCGCGCGTGGCCGCACCGAAACGGGCGGGGAATACGCGCCGCTGCGGCAGTCGTACCGACGGAAGGTGACGGGCCCGCCCTTTGAAAGCGGTTCAAGCACCTCTAAAAGGAACCGCTCCGCGTCCACGTTGCCGCCGGGCGTGCGAAGACGCGCCTCGGTGCGCATCTCGGGGCGCAGAAAGAAATCGTCCATATGGAACACGTCCGCGTCCAGCAGGCCGGCGAGACGGTTTGCGGCGGTGGTCTTGCCCGAGCAGCAGTTTCCGTCGACGGCCACGATCACGCGCGGCCGAATAGCCAGCAGCGCGGCGACGCGGGAGGCGACCGCTTCGTCGGCGGCTCCGCGGAAGCAATTCGGTTCCCGGCGCGGGGCGGGTTGCTCGTTCATGAGATTCCCCCCTGCGCTGTAATCGGCGGACCGGTCAGGCCGCGTTCCAGCGACCGCAGGAACGCCGTGCACGCAAGAAGGTCGGCCGCGCCGCCGGGGCTGGCGTTCCGTCTCCGGCATTCGCCGTCCAGCGAAACGATCGATTCGATCAGCGCCGCGCCGCCGGACGGATGCGCGGCCGCGAGCGCGCGAGATGTGCGGCGCAGCCACGCCGCGGTTTCCGCGCCGCAGCGCGCGAGTACGTTCGCGTCCTCCAGTTCGCCGATCAGAGCGAGCAGCGCAAGCAGCCACGCGTCCCGTTCGCAGGAGCCGTGCGCGCAGGCCGCGGCGTAAGCCGGCAGCGCGACGGAAACGGCGCCCGGATATCCCGCTTCGGCCTCCCCGCGCGCGCCCGCCGCGCCATAGCGCGAAAAGGCGCGCCCCGCGCCGCCGCCGAGTTCGCGCGTGACGCCCCGGCAGACCGCGCCCGCGTCGCGGGCGACCGCGTCCGCGACGAGGGATTCGCGCCGCGCGCTCCTGCGGCCCGCGGAAAAGCACAGCGCGCCGAGCAGGAAGATCGCGCCCTTGTGCGTGTTGACGCCGTTCGTTGCGGCAAACATGGTCCGCTCCGCTTCGACGCCGTCCGCGCGGATGACGTGAAGCAGCCCGTCGGGCGGAACGGACGCGCATGCCGCGCCCCGCGCGGCGAACAGCCGAAAGAACGGCAGGAGCGCCTCCGCGCTGCGCTCGAGCAGCGGAAGGTCCATATCCGCGTGCGCGCCGGGCCCGTTTGCGTCCACGAGGCCGGGTTTCGGCGTAAGCCGCGCTTCAAACAGCAGCGCATCGGCCGCCGCCCGGCCGATCGCATCCGGGGACGGGTTCATAACGCGTGCTCCCGGACGTAGGCGAGCGTCGTTTCAGGCACGAGCGGCGTCAGCGCGGCAAAGTCGCCGCTTTTCCACAGCGCGCGGACGCGGGAAGCCGAAATCGGTTCGCCGCAATGCGCGATCCGCGGCACGACCTCCACCGAAACGCCGCGCGGCGGCAGGATGGACAAAAGCGCCTCGTTGTAGCCGCGCGTGAGCGGATCGAGCGGCTCCTCGCCGACAAAGCGGGTCCTTACGCCGCACGCCGGGGCGATTTCCTCGGCAAACAGCGTCGCGTCCAGCCGCGCGTGCGCGAACGCCGCCTCAGTGGCGTCCTTGAAGAAGTAGTCCGGAAACGTCGCCGCTGAGATGATGTAATCGCCGCCGGGGACGACGGATACGTTTCGAAACGATGCGCATCCTTTGCGCGCAAGGCGCAGCCGCACGGAGGCGGGAACGTGCGCGGCGTCCGCCGAGAGAACGAACACCGTAAGGCGCGCGCAGCGGGCGGCGGCGGTTTCCACGAGATGGCGGTGCCCGTTCGTGAACGGGTCGGCGTTCATCACGATCGCGCCGTCCGCCTCCGGAAGCGCGGCAAGGAAGGTTGAAAGGCCGTCCCGCCGGCTTTCGAGCAGCGCGGCGTCGGCCGTATGCGCGCGCTCGTGGAAGCCGAGCGATTCGAACAGCTTTGCGTAGCGGGGCTTTGTGACGACGAACACGTTCTCCGCGCCAGCGTCCCGGAGCGTGCGGTACAGGTGGGAGACGAGGATGCCGAGCAGTCCCTCCCCGCGCGACGCGTCGTCGACGGCCAGCGAGCGGATCGAACAGCCCGCGATGCCGCCGAGCGCGAGGAGTTCCTCTCCTTCGTACACGCCGAACAGCGCGGTCACGCCTTTGTCGAGGCGGATCCCGGCGCGCGCGTAGAATGCGTCGATCACGGGACGGTCGAGCGAGAACGAAAGCGAACGAACCTCCATGTCCGCGCCCTCCTTTCCGTTTTTATCCCGCGCATTCTCTGCGCGGTTTCATACGGCATTATACCATACCGCGGCAACGCAAAGCAGGCCGTTCTGAAAACGGCCGCGCTTCGGAAAATATGATCTGCGAAAAAAAAGACGGCCCGGTCGCGGACGGCGGAAAGGCGTTTGCCGGCGCCCGGCAAAGCGTTACGCCCCGGCGGGAAGATTGTTGCGCAGGCGGACCCAGCGCGCCGCGCCGTCGACGGGCGGGCGGTCGTTCACCTGCGTGCGGAACGCGTCGCCCCGGCGGCGCCGCAGTTCGTATTCGATCATATGGCGGTAGCTAGGCGGCGCCACCTTGGCAAGGATCGTGCCGGAAAACGAGCAGCGCACCGGCGCGGGAAGCGAGAGCGCGTCCGCCGCGGAAATGATGCAGTCCGCGGCGTAGCCGGCGCAGCGGGCGGCATGGCAGAGCGCGATGGAATCCCCCGTTTCCACCGCGGCGAAATACAGGCCGATGAGCTTCTGCGCCGCTTCGTCGTCGACCAGACGCGCGGCGGAGGCGAGGAACTCCTCACGCGTATGGACGTCGAAAAGCGTAAAGAACGCGTCCCGAAGCGAGGTGGGGGACTTGTTCAGAAAAAGCTGCCGGTAGATGGCGCGGAACACGAACGCCGCAATGTCGTACCCGCCGCCGATGTCGCCGGAGAGCACCCCGAGGCCGCCGATCTGCACACGCCGCCCGTCGGGCGCGATGCCCGCGCAGGTAACGCCCGTACCGGCGGAAAGGCAGACGCCCACGCCGTCCTCGGAGCCGGCCATCACCCCGAGATAACCGTCGTTGCAGACGAGGAAGCGCTTCAGTCCCGCCGCGCGGAGGCAGGCGGAGAGCGCTTCGACCTGCGGCTCGTAATCCGCCCCGGCGAGCCCAAGCACCGCGTCGGCCACGCATGCGAGCGAACACCCCCGTTCGGCGAGCAGGACGAGAGCGCCTTCGCAAAGGAGCTTTGCCGCGTCCTCGAACCCGCCCGGCAGGTTTTCATGGTTGGTGCCGCCGCCCCGATAGGAGGCGACGACGGCCCCCCGCTCGTCGAGCAGGCGGTACTCGGTTTTGGTGTTGCCTCCGTCGACGGCCAGATAACAACGCGATGCTTTCATAACGTTTTCAGCGCCTCGGTTCAAACAGGTGCGAAGGGGAGGTGAAACGCCGCGTCAGGAACGGAAGAAACGCGGCAGATCCGCGCGGCTCTGCAAAAGCATTTCGGCAAGGCAGGGAGCCGCCTGGTCCAGGTCCATCGTGAGCGGGTTGCAGGAGAGCGCGCGGCGCGCCAGCGCCCGGTCGCCCGAAAGCGCGGATCGGACCGTCAGCGTTTCATACGCCTTGACGCAGGTAAGCAGCGAAACAAGCGCCTCGTTCGGCCGCGCGCGGACCGGCTCGCACACAACGCTCCCGCGTTCGACGCGGCAGCACGTTTCCACGACGCTGTCGTCCGGCAGGAACCCGAGCGCGCCGCGGTTCTGCACGTCGAGCACGTGGTATCCCGGCGAAACGCCGCAGAGCGAGGCGATCAGCGCGATTGCCGCCTCGGAGTAGAGGTGCCCGCCGCGCTCGGCGAGCATGGCGGGGATCTCGGCGTGATCCGGGTCCGCATAGTAGGAAAGCAGGCGCGATTCGATGTCCCGGCAGACCTCGCCGCGGGACAGCTTCGCGCTTTTGCACTCGGAAAGCTTGCGTTCCCGAAAGAAAAAATACTGCAGATAGTCGTTCGGAATGGCGCCGAGCAGTTCGATGAGAGGCCGGTAAGTCCGAACCCATTCGTCCTGTTCGGCGGCCGCGTCCAGCGATTCGGGCGCGAGCAGTGCGGGGAGGACGTTTTGTTCGCCGACGTAAACACCGGTGACCGCGCCGCAGTGGTTGAGCGAAACGGTTTCCAGCCGCATCTGTTCCGTCGGAACGCCGATTAGCCGCGCAAGGCGCTCCTGCGTACAGATGGGCAGATTGCAAAGCCCGATCGCGCGCGCGTGCGCGTGATTGAGCAGGTATTCCGTTACAATGCCGGAAGGATTCGTAAAGTTGATCAGCCAGGCCCGGGGAGCGCGTTCGGCGACGGCGGACGCGATGCGCTCCATCTGCGGAATGGTCCGCAGCGCGTTGACGAAGCCGCCGATGCCCGTGGTCTCCTGGCCGAGGAGACCAAAGCGGAGCGGGATCTTCTCGTCGCGGATGCGCGCGTCGAGCTTGCCGGCGCGGATCTGCGTGATGACAAAATCCGTCCCTTCTACGGCCTCTTCGAGCGACAGAGTGCGCAGCACGCGCGCGGAGAGCCCCTCGTGCCGCAGCGCCCGCTCGCAGAACCCGCCGACGACGGTCAACCGCTCCTCGTCGATGTCCGTGAGGCGCAGCTCGTCGACCGGCAGGAGTTCCTTTCGCCGGATCAGCCCCTGCATCAGTTCGGGGCAGTACGAGCTGCCCGCGCCGACAACCGCAAGACGAATTCCCACTTTGGAACCTCCGAATCCGATGAAAAACCTGCCGTTCCCGGTCCGGAAGCCGGGACGAAAACGACGATAAATGGTGAATTTGAAGAAAAAACGGAAACAATCAACATAACGGCGTGGCCGCCGCCCTTAAAATTCAGTATAGCACAATACGCAACGTTTTTTGGCAGGAATCGGCGAAAAAATAAAAAAGCGGCGCCCACCTGCGGGCGACCTTGTTCAGTCTGTCAAAAAAGTTCTTTTACAGGGGATTCATCCCTGTACCCCACCTAAGGGACACGTCCCTTGGGAATCTCTGACCTCGCAGCGCCCCAAGGGGCGCTTGCGCAAATGGGGTCCTAGGGTCGTTACGGCCCTGAGCGGTGGTTTGGAGGTGGAGCCTCCAACGTACCCCCTTATCGATAAGCTGAAGCGGCGCCCGTTTGCGGGCGGCCGCCTGCGGAAGGAAGCCGGAGATTCGCCGGTCAGTCGCTCCAGCGCATGGCGATCACGAAGCCGGAATCGTCCTGCGCGGCGCCGCCCGGCAAGACCGCGGTTTCATCGTTCGAGCCCAGCAGGAAGATCAGATCGGCCGAAAGCGCGCCGTTGAGGTCCGCGTTCGGCGAGACGACCGTCACGTCGTCGTCCATGTAAACGGATAAGCCCTCGTCGGATAAAAGAAAACGGAATACGGAGGACGCCGTCCGTCCCAGGCGCTCCGCCTCGCACACCAGATCGGCGTCGTACGGAAGCGCGCCGACGGATACGGCGCCCGATTCGTTTGTCGTCAGCGAGGAGAAGACCGAATCGTCGTCGTAGAACGTAACGGGCAGGTCGGCGATCGGCGCGCCGTCTTCGCCGAGAAACGAGGCGCTTGTGCCGACGGTGCGATCGAGGTCCGATTCGTCCGCTTCCTTCCAGCCGTTTTCCGTTTTTTCAACGACGACGAAGTCCGCGTCTTCCGAAACCGGGGAAGATTCGCTCGTCTGTCTGTCGGCGCAGCCGCCGAAGAGCGCGATGGAAAGCGCGGCAAGAAACGAAATCCACAGGATAAAGAACGCGTTTCGTTTCACTCCGTTCTCCTTTCGCTCAATTTGTGCCATAATGATTGCATAAACCGGCTTCATACTCTAATGGGAAGGAACCGGTCCGGCGGCCGCCGCACGGTCGGCTGCCCGGATAAGCGTATGGTAGCGCGCGATGATTGAAGCAGGCTGAAAGAGGCTTTCAGCTTCGTTTCAGGTTCGCGCGCAAAAATCAGGCGGGAAAATCCGCGCGGAAGGAAGGGGTTGGTTTCATGCGTGTGCTGGTCGTGGAGGATGAAGCGCGCCTGTCGGCCACCCTCAGGGACATCCTGACGGAAAACAACTATCAGGCCGCGGTCGCAGGCGACGGCGTGACGGGGCTGGACGAGGCGATGAGCGGCATTTACGACATCGTGATTCTCGACGTCATGCTGCCGGGTATGGACGGCTTCGAGGTGGTGCGCAAGATGCGCGCGGAGAACGTCAAAACCCCCGTGCTGATGCTGACCGCGCGCAGCGAAACGAGCGACAAGGTGTACGGCCTCGACTGCGGCGCGGACTACTATCTGACAAAACCCTTTGAAATGGAGGAATTCCTCGCGTGCGTGCGCGCGCTGCTGCGCAGGCCCGGCGACGTGCGCGTCGACGAGATCGCGTTCGGGGACACGCGCCTGAATCCCGCCAACTACCTCATGCTCTGCCACGGCCGGTCGATCCGCCTGAGCGCCACGGAGTTTGAGGTGATGCGCCTGCTGATGCTGCAGAAGGGCGCGATCATTCCGAAGGAAACGCTGCTGCTCAAGGTCTGGGGCTACGACGCGGATGTTGATGAAAGCAGCGTGGAGGTATATATTTCTTTTCTCAGGAAAAAGCTCGGGCGGATCCGGTCCGGGCTTGAGATCCGCTCGATCCGCCGCGTGGGCTATCACCTGCAGGCGGACGGCGGGGAGGAGGCGGACGCCGTATGATCCGGAAGCTGCGCTGGAAATTCGTGCTGATCAACATGAGCATCGTGACCGTGATTCTCGCGGCGGTGTTTCTCGTGCTGCTGAGCATGACCAAGGCGGGCGCGGTTTCCGACAGCATGCTGGTCCTGCGGCGCGCCGTTTCGGGCCCCGATCTGACCAACACGCTCTCCGAGAACGTTTCGCAGGTGCAGATCCCGTTCTTTACGGTGGACGTGGACGCGGCGGGGCATATCGTCGTGCTGAACGGCAGCTATTACGATCTGGCGGATCACGATTCGATCCGGGATATCGTGTCCGCGAGCATCCGGCAGAACACGGAGGTCGGCATGCTCGACGAGTTCGGTCTGCGCTTCTACCGCCAGATTCTGCCAAGCGGCGTGCGGATTGCATACGCGGATATGTCGTTTGAAAACAGCGTGACGAGCCGGTTCGTCGAGAACGCGCTGATCATCGGCGGCGCGGCGCTCGCCGTCTTTTTCGGCATCAGCGTGCTGCTTGCGCGCTGGGCGGTCCGGCCGGTCGAGGAGGCGTGGACCCGGCAGAAGCGGTTTGTCGAGGACGCGTCGCACGAACTGAAAACGCCGCTCACCGTCGTGCTTTCCAGCGCGGATATGCTGCTTGCGCATCCGGACGGACAGGACGGACGCGCCGTGCAGTGGGCCCGGAATATCAAAGAGGAGTCCCATCGCATGCGGTCGCTCGTCGAGGACATGCTCGCGCTTGCGCGCGTGGAGAATACGGGCGCGGTCCGGTCCGACTCGGAGCGGATCGATCTTTCCGCGCTTGCGACCGACGCCGCGCTGCAGATTGAGGCGGCGGTCTACGAGGCGGGGAAGACGCTCGAAACCGAAATCACGGACGATATCCAGGTGAACGGGCTGAAAAACCGTCTGCAGCAGCTGCTGGATAACCTCTTAAGCAACGCGATCCTGTATTCGGACGACGGCGGGCGGATCCGGCTCACGCTGATGCGCCGGGGGAAGAAGGCGTTCCTTGCGGTGGAGAATACCGGCGAACCGATTCCGAAGGATCGGCTGGGACGCATCTTCGAGCGGTTCTACCGCCTTGACGAAGCGCGCACGGCCGGCGGCTGCGGGCTCGGGCTTGCGATCGCGAAGGGAATCGTCGAACAGCACCACGGGAAGATTTGGGCGGAGGGCGTTCCCGGCGGCAATCGCTTCTGCGTGGAACTGCCGTGTTCGGCGTAATAGATGCAGCGGCCGGGTGTTTCCGGCTGCGTTCGCCGGCGCGCGCAAAAGGCGACGAAAGAGGGGAAAATGTGGATATGAAACAAATAAAACCGCTATATGATAAATTTTCAATATAATTTGTCTACAAAAAGTACCATTTATGTTGATTTTGGATCTTTTCATCCGGTTCGAAGTATAGTACAATACATCGGAAGCGTTCTGTTCAGAGGCGCGGCTCACCGAGCGGATTTGCCGGGAATCAAGCGCTTCCTGCGAGGCCGCGTTTCGGATCCGGTGCGTCCGCCGGGCGCGAGAAGCGGCACGGAAGTAAGTAAACGAGGTGCAACATGGACATTGGAGCAAGTATCAAACGACTGAGGAAATCCCACGGGGAAACGCAGCAGCAGCTGGGCGAGGCCGTCGGCGTCGTACAGCAGTCCGTCGCCGCGTGGGAATCCAACCGCTGCATGCCGGACATCAAGTCGCTGGTTGCGATTGCGACGCACTACGGAACGTCCACAGACTCCATTCTTGGTCTTGCGGACGAAGGCGGGTATTTCGGTCGGGAAGACACCGAGTCCTATCGGAACGATATGGCTCTGGCGGACAGACTTCCCGCCGATATCCGCGAGGGCGTGCTCGCGCTGATCCGGCTGGAGCGTGCCAGGTCGGGAAGGTAAAAGAACGCGGAGCTGTCCTGTGCGGAGCGGCGAAAGCGCGCTGCCCGCGGGATTGTGCGGCAGCAATTGTCGGAAACGTTTGCAGTTGCGGCTTATAGCCGGTCGGATGCCGACCGGCATCGCAGCGAATCATATCTTCGGGCAATCACCAGGAAGCGCCGATTGAGAGCGGATTACCATACGCCCGGCGAAGGCGTTGTTTTGCCGTACAAAGCGGAAGCGTCGAAATGTCGGAATCGAACCGGGGCGGACCCCCGCTTTTTTTATGGCTTTTGCGCCGCGGTCAGGAAGGGAAACCGTCGTTTTCGTCACGATGCGGGGTTGCGGACGAGGCGCATATCCTATATAATAAATAAGGTTCACGGGCAGCGTTTATGCGGGCGCTGCTGCATATCACCGGCCCAGACGGCCGGTGATCATTCTGCGACAATTCGGTTCTGAAAACAAACGGCGACCAGACGAGGACCGGGCGACAATCAGCGATGATCAAAGGGGGGATTGAAGATGGATTACAAAGCCATTGCCGAGCGGATGGGTCCGCGCGTGGGAGCTACGCAGGAGTGGATTTACCAGGTGCTGCGCGGGGGGATCGTCGACGGAAAACTGCCGGGTGGAACGCAGCTCAAGCAGGACGAGATTTCCGCCGCGCTGAACGTAAGTCATATCCCCGTACGGGAGGCGCTGCGCCGCCTGGAATCGCAGGGGCTTGTGCGCATCCATCCGAACCGTGGCGCGTCCGTCACGCAGCTTAACCGGGAGCAACTGCTCGATATGATGGAGGTCCGCGCGACGCTCTCGGTAATGATGCTCAAAAACAGCGCGCCGTATCTGACGCAGGAGGATTTCGACAGGATGGAGGCGATCATTGCCGAACAGCGCGCGGCCGAGGACCTCTTCCAGTCGGAGGAACTGAACTACCGCTTCCACGATATCCTGTCTTCGCACGACGACAATTCCTTCGCAGAACTCCTCATGGAGATGGTGCACGCCAATATCGACCGGTACCTCAGGGCGAGCTTCTACGGAACGGAGCAGACGCGCGAGGTTTCGATCAACCAGCACGAAGCGATTCTGAACGCCTGCCGGAACGGCGAACTGGAGAAGGCCGGCGACCTGCTGCGGGACCATATTCTCAACGCAAAGGAGTTTATCCCCGCGACGCTGAAATAGATGCTGAAGTAGATTAGAGAAGAAATGATGCGAGCGGAACGATCCGCCGGCGGATTGTTCCGCGGCAGCTTTGAAACGGCTCTCGAACGGAGGGCCGTTTTCGTCTGCCAAAGAAATTCTTTTGCAGGGGTTTTACCCCTGCACCCCAC
>CAZIQO010000054.1:0-21241 GCA_964541465.1 uncultured Oscillospiraceae bacterium | reverse complement strand
CGCGGCGGACGGCAACATCACCATCACGATGCGCGACGGCGCGTCCTCCGTGTACGATTACAACGACACCGCCGGCAATGAGGCGCTCAACCTTGCCGCCGGGAACAACATTACGGTCTACTCGCGCAGCGTCGGCTCGTTCGGCACGCGCGACAACGAGCTGGAGACCGCGGCGGGCGGGCTGTTCCGCCAGTACGATCTCACGACGGGGAGCGCCGGTATCGTTTCGACGAGCTTCTACTATATCGTCCCCGCGGACGAGGGATCGTACCATCTTGAGGACGACACGATCATCATCAACGGCGCGGTGTACTCGATCCACACGACGAACGGGGACATCATCGGCAAGAACGTTTCCGTGCTCTACGGTTCGCTCCTGCTCGACGCGAACACGCTCGACAGCGCCGTCACCGCGGGCGGGATTGAGATCACAAACCTGCGGGTGCTGGACGATCCGGACGCGAACGATCCGCTGACGAATTACCTCTCCGTGGGTCAGAGCAATGCCTTCCTGATTGCGGACGGCGATATCGTCATCGACACGCTCGAATCCGACGACGGCAGCATTACGACTCTCACGAGCGAACTGGGCGGGCTGACGTCCAACGAATGGAGTGTGACCGATTCGCAGGTGACGACGAACATCCATGGCGATTCCACGATCGGGTCCATCACGGTGAACGCCGGTGGCGACGTGCTGATGTACAACAAGGGAGAAACGGGCGCGTACGGCGGCCTGAGCGTGACCGATTCGATCGACGTTGACGCGGGCAGCCTCGTTGCGAACGTCTGCGGAAGCGTCACAGTGCCGGAACTCACGGCCGAAAACGGCGCGGTTCTGTCGCTGACCAGCACGGACGGGGACGTCCTGTTCAATACGCTCAGCGCTGCGGCAAGCGACGTTTCGCTGCTGGCGGATCGAAATCTCGGCTGGCTGCCGTCCGTTGCCGAGCCGACGGGCAGCCCGCAGATTATATTCGACGCAGCGGATACCAACGCGACGGCTTCGCTGACGCTGTCGGCGGATCACGGCGATATCGCCGAAAAGACGCTGCCGCTGCTGCTCGACATACCCGCCGCGCTGACGACGCGCATCAACCGCGTCGACAACTTCTACATCGAAGGCGTCGACTCGTCCGTCACGGCGGCGCCGGCCTACGCGATCGGCACGGGCTATGCCGACGAGGACGGGTATACCAGCGGGCTTCTGATCAACGGCTCGTACATCCGCTACAGCGACGAGCAGTTCTTCGAATTCGGCGTGGTGCCGAACGAACCGGACGAAATCGCCGCCTGGCTGGTCGAGCGCATGATCGATCGCCTGTATGCCGATAACATCGACGAAACGGTCATCGACGCCGACGCGGATCTGTTCGAGGCGCTGCAGACGATCGTGACGGACGAGAACCCGATCACATCCGGCGCGGATCTGGTTGCGCTGCTGACGCAGTATCAGATGGACGAATTCGGCCAGCCCACGACGGAGTACCTGCTGACCGACGAACAGGTGACGGCTATCCTGACGGCAATCGCCGAACAGGACGGCGTCACGAACCTGGGCCTGCTGCTCGGCGGCACGCTGACGGCGGAGGAGATTGCGGCGCTGTATACGCTGGCGGTTGAGACGGCGGAAACGCCGACGGACGTCTGCGCGGATCCCGAGGCGCGCGCGATGACGCTGAGTATCGGGCTGAGCACGGGGAATGCAAACGTGGAGAACGCAGGCGACATCACGCTTGTGCAGGATACGGGCGACGTAACGATCGAGTGCATCTGCTCCGAGCGCGGCGACGTTTCCGTCACCGCGACGGCGGGCAGTATATTTGACGGTTCCGCGGACGGCGAACCCGCCGTGGAAGGCCGGGATATCGCATTCAGCGCGCTGAACGAAATTGGAACGGCGAGCACGCCGCTTTCGATCAACCAGCATGATTACACGCTCACGCGCGTGCTCAATATCGATGAAAACTACTATACCAGAACGATGACGGCCCGCGGCAGGAGCGCGTTCGGAACGGAATTCGGCAGGACCTACAATCCGTTCGGCATGAGCACAGCCGTGCCCGGCATCCATACGATGCAGTATCCGACGCTTCCCGTCGGCACGTCGAGCGACGCGATCGTGTACGTGCTGCAGGAGATCGACGGCGAATGGACCTTCCAGGTGTCGTTGCGCTACGACTGGCTCCGCGTGGACGATCCGCTTGCCGAAACGCGCATCGATGCGAACGCGACGAACGGCAGCGTGTACCTGACGGAAACGAGCGGCAGCTTCGGCGTGGGCGTGATCTCGGCGGGCGAGAACATCGGCATCACGGCGGGAGGAACGGTAACCGACACGCGCAGCGCCGCGCAGGTCGACGCGGGCGAACGGAACCTGACCGCCGGCGGAGATGTGACCATCGTGGCGACGGGCGATCTCGGCCCGGCGACCTACAACCGCCTTGAAGAGCAGATTCTGGTTGTAAAGAATACAAACGGCACGCTCAAGAAGGATGCGGAAGGATATCTGCTCGACGAGTTCGACGCTCGTCTGACCGACGCGGCCGGAAACGGCATCCGCGTCAACGCATCCGGCGAGCCGGAGGTTGTCGATCTGGTCAGCGGAACGGTCGTGGAAAGCCGCACGGCGGTGTTCGGAACGGACGCGCAGAACAACATGTACGTGATGATCTATGAGCAGGGCGATTCGGACGCGATGGACGTGCAGGTCGGCGGCGAGATGAACGTGGTCGTAACCGGCGGCGTATTCCTTAACGTAACGGGCGATCTCACGCTCAACGCGGTCAGCGGAACAAGCCATTATGAAATCAGCGACAACGGCGCGGGCGCGGTGACGCTGAACGATTACGGCAGCGGCACGGTGACCGGCTTTATCCAGGCGGGCAACGGCGTGTCTCTGACGACGGCAGGCGATATCGGCACGAGCGACGCGCATTTCCTGATCGACGCAAACCGTTCGGGCGCGGGTCTACTGAGCCTGACGGGTTATAACGTATACGCGACCGAGGAAGCGGGAGACGTTTACCTGAGCAACCTGACCGCGTTCGGCGAAGCGGTGCTCGTCGTCAACGGCAATCTCTACGACGTCAATTCGAACGGCGAGATTGCGGCGATGGTGGCGGATGCCATTGCGCTGCAGAGGCAGTACGACGATCTGCTTGACGCATACGATCAGGAGCTTGCCTGGGTCAACGTGCAGAACGCGTACATCCAGTATGTGAGCGATGCGGAGACGAAGCTGAACGACGCGGTTACGGCGCAGAACGCCTTGCTGGCGGATCCGACGGCGACAGCGGCGCAAAAGGCCGCCGCGCAGCAGCAGGTGGATGCGGCGCTTGCGGAAATGAATACGGTTCTCAGGGCAAGCTATACGGATCCCAACGAAGCGCTGCTTGCCGCCTCCGTTATTACGTCGGCCGGCCCGGCGGATGAAACGCTGCTGAACTCGCTGGCGGCTCAGCTTGCACAAGCCGAAGCGGCGCTGAAGCGCGCGACGGACCTGATGGCGGCGCAGGCGCGCATGAACGGCGCGCAGACCCGCTATGACGAAGCGCTCACATACGGCAGCGCATATGAGATACTGGTTGCGGAAAACGCGCTCGGAGCGGCGCAGGCCGCGCTGAACGCGCAGGAACTGATGAATGATCCTGCGGTTTACGGCGACGCGGTTGCGCTGGCTGCGGCGACGGAAGCGCTGAACGAAGCGGTTTCGCTCTACGAATGCGTGATGAACGAACTGACGACGAGCGAGGAGCAGCAGGTGATTTCGGACCTGCTCAAAGCGATGCGCGCCGCCGAGGAAGCGACGGACGCCGCGGTGCGCGCGGATGCGGAAAACACGCGCGACGCGCTGAAAACGCTGCTGAACGCGATTCAGACGCGCAATGAGAAACAGGCGATTGTGGATGCGCTCGAGGAGACGGAGGAGATCGCAAATCTGCTTCTGATCGCGAACGATACGACAGGCCTGTATACAGACGAACAGAAGCAGGCGGCGAGGGACGAACTGCAGGCAAACGCTGAATACCAGCTTGCGCTGAACGAGCTGGAGGCGGCGAAAAACGATGTTACGGACGCGCAGGATGCGCTGGCCCTGCTCAAGAACCAATATACGACGCAGAGCGAGCTGGATGCCGCGGAGGCGGCGCATACGGCCGCTGTGAACGCGCTGGCGAACTTTGACGCGCTGGTCGGACAGCTCAACACGCTGACGGCCGGCCTACCCGCGCTGGAGGATGCGGTGAACGCGGCGCTGACTGCCTACGACGCGGCGCGGCTGCAGGCGGAGCTGGATGCAAATAACGATCCGCTGTACAGCGCCGCGAGCGTGCAGAGCGCGCTGGAGGCGTATCTGCAGGCGAAAGCAGAGCTGACCGAGGCGAACGACTCGATCGCGGCGCTGATCGAACAGCTTGGCTCCGGCGACGCGGCAGCGCTTGCGGCGACGCGCGCGCAGCTGGTCGCGGAAGTCGACAGCACGCAGGACGAATGGGATACGCTGCTCGCGCGCTTCCTGGTCTCCGTGCCGTCGTCGGGCGCAATGCCGACGGTGCGCACGGGCGGGAACCTCACCATCCAGGCGAACGGGTGCGTCGGCAATGATCCGCTGTCCGTATCCATCGGCGGCACGATGCTCATCAGCGGCGGCAGCGGTCTGAACGACGATGTACACATCGTCAGCCTGGACGATCTGAATATCCTGAATATCACAACAGGCGGCGAAATTTCGCTCGGTACGCTCGGCAGCATTACCGGCGCAGTCACAGGCGGCGGCAGCACGCTGAGCGGAAGCGGCGCGGTTTTGAATTCGCTTTCCGGCAGCGTCGGAGGAAGCGGAACCGGCGGGGTGCTGAACACGAACGTCACCAATCTCTCCGGGTCGGCGGCGGGCAATTTCCTGCTCAGCAACAGCGGTAATCTGAACCTTGGCAATCTCTTTGCGGGCGGCGATGCCGGCATACAGACGAGCGGTTCGATTCAGCAGCAGAACGGAACGAACATCACGACGCTGGGGAATCTGTATCTGCAGGCCGGTGGCTCCATCGGGACCCAGTCTGCGCCAATTGCGCTGAATGCGCACGGCACGCTGAGCGGCGGCGCCGGCGGGAACGCGTTCCTGAATTCGCTCGGTGACCTGAACATGGGCAATTTCACCTGCGGCGGGGCCGTCGGCATCCAGACCGGCGGAACGCTCAACGGCGGCGTCATCTCCGGTTCGCAGCTGTCGATCGAGGCGCTCGGCGATGTCGGTTCCACGGCGTGCCCGCTGATCGTCAACATTTCAGGCGTCGTGACGGTGAATTCGCTCTTCGGATTCAGCCATGTGGTCAATATCTACTCGGCGGCGGGGCAGGAGGAGGGGAACGCGTACCGGAGCGTGCTGATCGCCGCAATACCGATCCGCATCAAGGACGCAAGCGGTACGATCCTGCAGATGACGCTTTACGTGGCGTTCGGCGCGCTGAGCGCCGGCGGGGCGCAACTGCTCGGCTTCTACCTCGGGGCGGCGGGCGATACGGAGATCGGAACGAATATTCTGGAGAATCTCTATGAGCACGGCGTGCGCTCGATCGACATCCTCTTCGTGCCCGATACCGGCGCGTTCGATACGGCGGCCGTGGAGGCGTTCCGTACGACAATCGTGAGCACGATGGCGCTGATGATGGTGCTTGACGGCACGATTTCCGTGGCGGACAGCGATCTGGACGAGATTCTCGACGAGCTGGCGGCTATCTACGGCGCGGCGGACGCACAGACCGCAGACGAGCGGTTTGAGGCGTTTAAAGCAAAGTGGAGCACGGCGTATCCTGCGCTGATTGCGCAGCTTGAGACGGACGTACAGGCGCTGTGTGCGGCATTTGAGAACGCGCCGGTAAAGCGCGACGCAACGGCGGATATACGCGCCATAGCGGATCTGACGGCGGAGATCTATGCGGAACTGGAAGGCGCCGATGCGTTTGAATCGGCGGCGGATGCGTACGAGTTCGTCATCGAACTGATTACGGGATCGTCCCTTGAGGCGACCGCCTGACGATCGGGATCAGCGATAAAGGAACACAACCGGGCCGGACGCGTTTTGTGTCCGGCCCGGTTTGTTGAACGGACACTTTTGATTGGAGCGGCACGGTCCGCCGCCGATCTGCAACGGCTGCTCACCGGTGGCGGCGTTTGTGCTTAATACCGCACGCGAGACCACAGGAAAGCGCAGGAGCGGGTATCCCGCATAAAGCAGGCGAATCGGCGGACGTGCCCGGCCGGCTTAGAATATCGTTGCAATTGGCGCTGCCGGATCACCGGGCCTTTCAATTGCGCCGAGTACGTGAAAGTGCCCGGCTGACCGGATTGCTGCAGAAAGGAACGTGCGTGTCCCGAAAAATGACGGCGGGACGCGGCGATTCCGTCCTGCAAGCGTCATAAAGCGGGCAGGAAAAAAGAAATGTATGCAAAAAAGAATCCCGCCAATCAGGCGGGATTCTGTGTGTTGAACCAATGCGTTCGGATTATCTCTTGCTGAACTGGGGCGCTCTGCGGGCTGCGTGCAGGCCGTACTTCTTGCGCTCCTTCATGCGCGGATCGCGGGTGAGATACCCGGCCTTCTTGAGCGCGGGACGAAGCGCGGGCTCCGCAACGAGCAGCGAACGCGCGATGCCGTGACGGATGGCGCCCGCCTGCCCGGCGATGCCGCCGCCGTAGACGTTGACGAGAACGTCGTACTTGCTGAGCGTGCCGGTGAGCACGAGAGGCGCGCGAACGAGCATTTTCAGCGTTTCCATGCCGAAATAGTCGTCGATATCGCGCTTGTTGATCGTGATTTTACCGGTGCCGGGGAGCAGCCGAACGCGGGCGACGGACTTCTTCCGTCTGCCGGTGCCAAGATATTGCGTACTTGCCATGTTCTGTTCCTCCTCCTGTTATTTCAGCACCAGCGGCTGGGGCTTCTGCGCGGCGTTCTTATGCTCGGGGCCCGCGTAGATGCGGAGCTTGGAGAGCATCTTGTCGCCGAGAGGGCCCTTCGGCATCATACGGCGAATCGACTCGTATACCGCGAACTCGGGCTTCG
The DNA here is from genome assembly GCA_964541465.1 of uncultured Oscillospiraceae bacterium. Classification (GTDB taxonomy): domain Bacteria; phylum Bacillota; class Clostridia; order Christensenellales; family CAG-138; genus UBA7703. The sequence continues at coordinate 14,178 of CAZIQO010000054.1, read as the reverse complement.
TAGAAAGCAGCTTGCGATAGCTGACCTCACGAATACCGCCCGGGAAACCGGTATGATGGATGTATTTTTTATTGTCCAGTTTCTTTCCCGTGAGACGAACCTTCGCGGCGTTGACGATGATCACGTGATCGCCGGTGTCGACATGCGGGGTGAATATTGGCTTGTGCTTCCCTCTGAGAATGGCTGCTACCTGCGACGACAGACGGCCGAGGACCATGCCTTCCGCGTCGACGACATACCAGTTGCGCTCAACGGTTTCGCCTTTTGCCATATAGGTTTTCATGGCGATTCCTCCAAATAAATTTCGGTAATCAGGTTCAATTCGGCGTGTAATTGAGCGCGCACTCCCGGGGCTGTGGCAGTTCCCGACCCAATGGCACACCGATTAGTCTAGCAAAATCGGGGCTTTGTGTCAACCCCAAACTGTGAAAAAAACGCCGGATCGACGGCCTTTTCCGGGAATCCGCGCACAAGAGAAAAACGAGTGCGGCAGCTTTGCGCATGCAAGCGGTTTTGCCGTGCCATACTAAGAAAAACATTACGCGGGGAGCGGGTTTTCATGGCAAAACGCACGCTGTGGCTGGTTGTGCTGATGCTTGTTCTGGCGGTGATCGCAATCGCCTGCGTCATCTTTGCGCTGCGGGACAACAATCTTGCGGGGAGCGGCGTTTACTTCGTTCGGTCCGGAGGAAGCGCGTGAACATACGGGAACGGATCCGACGCCCGGTGACACTGTCCCACGGCGGCGGCGGAGAAAACACGCCGGGCGACCGGGAGATCCGTTACCGCGCATACGACGCGAGCCGCGAGGAAAAATCATAGGCGCGTCGGGCTTTCATAATCGGGGTATCGTGCTGTAAGAAAAATATGTTTCGCATAACAGGGCGAATGCCGAAGCGGACGGGTCAGCGCCCGTACAGCGCGTCGTACGCTCTGCAGACGGCGCCGGACCACGCGTCGAGCGAATATGTTTCCACAACGCGGCGCTTCGCTTCCAGCAATCGCGCGGCGCGGCCTTCGGATAAGCGCTCGCTCAGTTGCAGGCGGATTGCGTTAGCAAGGGCCTGCGCGTCATCCGGACGGCAGAAACTATCCGGCGTCAGCGCGAGATCCCGCTGCGCGTCGATCGCGGAAGCGACGGTCGGCGTTTCACAGTAGGCCGCCTCGACGAGCGAATAGCAAAATCCCTCCTCGCGGCTGGGCGAGATGAACACATCCGCGAAATGGTAGTAGGTCCCCACGTCGCCGCGCGGCGGCAGAAGAACGATCCAGGCGGGAAGCGAATCCGCTCCGAGAAGGCTTTGGATGGCGCGTTCCACCTCCTGCCGGCGGGAGGAGAGGACGACGGCGAGCGTGATATCCGGTCCGCCGCGTTCCCGGAGGGATAGCACGGCTTCGACCGCGAGATCGACGCCTTTGCGCCGAAAGTCGAAGCCGAACAGCAGCACGACGAACGCATCCGCGCCGATGCCGTATGCGCGCCGGTCGAGCGTTTCGTACGCATCGAGCCGGCCGAACGCGATGGCGTTTTCCGCAACGGCGACCTTGCCCGGCCGCGCGCCGTCCGCGATCAGCTGCTCCGCAACGGAGCGGCTGCAGCAAAGGAAGAGGTCCGCCGCGCGCAGATAGAACCGCTGGGGAAGGCCACGGAACAGCGACCTTGGGACAGCAAGGTGGTTATGCAGATGGCAGACCGTTTGAACCCTGTGGCCGCACGTGCGGCAGGCCAGCAGCGCGGCGAGCTTTTCGCGGTAGTGGATGAAATGCACGTGCAGAATATCCACGTCGCGTTCGATCAGCAGCCGCCGGACAAACCGAGCATAGGAAAAGAAGCCGCCTTCCGGGGTAAAAAACACGTTCGAACGCTCTGTATGCATCCGGCGCGCCCAGTCGCAGTCGAGCGCACGGGGCGGGAAAACGTATGTCATGGAATGGCCGTTTTCGCCGAGCCGACGTTCGAGCGAACAAAGGGACGCGACGAAATTGCCCTCGTAGGGCGCGCCGTAATCGGTCAGGTGCAAAACGTTCCGATAGCCGCCGCTTTTCAACAGCCGTCTCCTTTCCCGCCTGCGCTCCGGCGCTTGGCCGAACCGCGCGGACGACGCAGGACTCAGCAGTATTATACATGAATTCCGCAAGGCGGCACAACCTAACGCTATGATCGGAGGCGAATAAAATGCAGAAGATTCCGTTCGATGCGGCCCGTTACCGCGAGCGTGTGAAGCAGCGAGCGCCGAAAAGCAAAACGCTGCTGTTCTGCCTGCGCGCGTTCTGGGTCGGCGGACTGATCTGCTGCGTGGGGCAGGCGGTGCGCGATCTGCTGGATTACTGTTTCCCGCTGACCGAGGACGAATTATCCGCCGCAACCGCGATCATCCTGGTGTTCGCCGGCGGATTTCTGACCGCCGTGGGCGTATACGATCAAATCGGCGCCTATGCCGGCGCGGGATCGGTTGTGCCGATCACGGGCTTTGCCAATTCCGTCGTGGCGCCGGCGATCGAGTACCGCCCGGAAGGGCTGGTCATGGGCGTGGGGGCGAAGCTGTTCAGCATCGCGGGTCCCGTGCTGGTATACGGCATCGGCTCGTCGATCATCGTCGGGCTGGTTTCGCTCGCGTTCGGAGGATAGCGATATGGCGGGCAAACGAAGGGGCGAGCGTTCGCTGATCTTTCCGACGCGGCCGCACGTCGTGTCCGCAGGCTCCGTGGCGGCGCAGAACGAGGCGGCAGGGCCGCTCGGTTCGCTGTTCGACATGGTGCTCGAGGACGATACGTGGGGCGAGAACAGCTTTGAAAAGGCAGAGCGCAAGATGTTTGAGTCAGCGGTGCGCATCGCGCTCGACAAGGCGAAGCTCAGGAGCGGCTCGCTGCACTGCCTGCTCGGCGGCGATCTGCTCAACCAGATCGTCTCCGCCAACTTCGCCGCGCGTCAGCTCAACGTGCCGTTTCTCGGCCTGTACGGCGCGTGCTCGACCATCGCGGAATCGCTGCTGATCGGGAGCGTGCTCGTCGACGGCGGGTATGCCGACACGGTGGCCTGCGCCGCGTCCAGCCATTTTTCAACCGCCGAGCGGCAGTACCGTTTTCCGCTGGAACTGGGTACGACCGTTCCGCCGACGGCGCAGCGCACCGTGACCGGAGCGGGCTGCGCGCTGCTTTCCGGCAAAGGGCCGATGGAGGGAGCGCCGTTTCGGAATATCGTGGTCACGGGGGCGACCATCGGCCGGGTAGTGGACCTCGGCATATCGGACGCGAGCAACATGGGCGCGGCGATGGCGCCGGCCGCGGCGGATACGATCCTGTCGCACTTCGGCGATATGGAGGAGACGCCGGACGATTATGACCTCGTCATCACGGGCGATCTCGGTCGGTTTGGTTCGTCGATGCTGCTTTCGCTGCTGAACGACCACGGCGTGGATCTGACAAAAAAGCATCTGGACTGCGGAAATCTTGTTTTTTCCACAAAACAAAAATTCAACAGCGGCGGCTCCGGCTGCGGCTGTCCCGCCATCACGCTGGCGGCGCATCTGCTCGGGAAAGTCGAAATAGGTGAAGTGAAACGCATGCTGTTTCTGGCGACGGGCGCGCTGCTTTCGCCGCTTTCGAGCATGCAGGGTGATACGATCCCCGGCATCGCGCACGCGCTGGTGCTGGAAATGAACCGGGAGGCGATGGGGTTGTGATTTATCTTTACGCGTTTCTGATCGGCGGAGCGATCTGCGTGGTCGGGCAGCTGCTCATCAGCCTCACGAAAATCACGGCCGCGCGCGTGCTGGTGCTGTTCGTAACGCTCGGCGTCGTGCTTGGCGCGCTCGAACTCTATGAGCCGCTCGTAACGCTTGCGGGCGGCGGCGCGACCGTGCCGCTGACGGGGTTTGGGTATGCGCTTGCGAAGGGGGCGATCAAAGGCGCGAAGGAAAGCGGCCTCATCGGCGCGTTTACGGGCGGCATCACGGCCTCCGCGGGCGGCGTGGCGGCGGCGGTTTTCTTTGGGTATCTCTTCTCGCTGATTTCACGGCCGCGCACGAAATAGGTGCGGCAAAATCGCGCGGCGCGGTGCCGGGCAGATGGCGTGCGGCCTCGATCCATGGGGGATCGGCGCAGGGAACGAAAGGTTCATATATAAGAGCATTTTGAAGCTAAAATACCGACTGCACGCGTATCCGAACGTATTTTTCCTTGTGAAGCGGTATGCCGTATGATACGATGAACCTATCAAACAAAGGAGAGGGATTTTTGATGCTTCGTAAGCTCATCGTGTGCCTGCTGGCACTCACGCTGGCGTTTTCATTTGCCTGCCAGCAGACGGCCGAAGAACCCGGCGTGACGCAGGAACCTGCGGTAACGGCAACGGCGGAACCTGTTCCCGAATCCGCGTCACTGGATAAGGACCTTGCCATTCTCTACACAAACGACGTACACTGCGCGGTGGACAACGGGATCGGCTATGCCGGTGTTGCCGCGCTGAAAAGCGAGCTGCTCGACGACGGCTGCTACGTTGCGCTGGTCGACGCGGGCGACGCCGTGCAGGGCGACGCGATCGGAACGCTTTCAAAGGGCTCGTATCTCATCGATATCATGAACGAGGTTGGGTACGACGTGGCTATTCCGGGGAACCATGAGTTCGACTACGGCATGGAACGCTTCTTTGAACTCCGCGACATGGCCGACTTCCCGTACGTATCCGCAAATTTCACCGATCTCAGAACCGGCGAACTGGCGCTGGATCCATATGCGATGCTGGAGTTCAACGGCGTGAAGGTGGCGTTTGTCGGCGTTAGCACGCCGATGACGATCACGCAGTCCACACCCGCGTCCTTTCAGGATGAGAACGGCGACTACATCTACGGCTTCGGTCAGAACGGCGGCGCGGACACGTTTTACGCGCTCGTACAGGGTGCCGTCGACGAGGCGATCGCCGACGGGGCGGATTATGTCGTTGCACTGACGCATCTTGGCATCGACGCGACCTGCTCGCCGTACATGTCGACGGAACTCATCGCCAACACGAACGGGATCGACATCGTGATCGACGGGCACTCCCACAGCACGATCGAATGCGCGCGCGTAAAGAACAAGGACGGCACACGCGTGCTTCTGACGCAGACGGGCACGAATCTCAACGCCGTCGGCATGGCGTATATCACGAAGGAAGGCAGCATCTCGACCGGACTGATTACTGGCTACACGGAAAAGGATGAAGCGACAGAAACGTTCATCGCCGGGATTCAGGCCAGCTATGAGGAACTGCTCAATCAGGTCGTCGCGCAGAGCGAGGTGGATCTGACGATCTATGAGCCGGACACCGATCCGGCCGTGCGCATCGTCCGCAACAGCGAAACGAACCTCGGCGACCTCTGCGCGGACGCGTACCGCTACGCTTCGGGCGCGGACATCGCGTTTGTGAACGGCGGCGGCGTGCGGGCGAATATCGACGCGGGCCCGATCACCTACGGAAACATCATCAAGGTGCATCCGTACGGGAACATGCTCTGCATGGTGGAGGCGACCGGACAGGAGATCCTCGACGCGCTGGAGATGGGCGCGCGCGCGGTGCCGGATGAAAACGGCGGCTTCCTGCAGGTATCCGGCCTGACCTATGAGATCCATACGAGCGTTGTGTCCGGCGTAGAGCTGGACGAGAACAAGATGTTCACGGGCGTCGCGGGCGAATACCGCGTGCAGAATGTCAAGGTCGGCGGCGAGGATCTGGACCTGACGAAGACCTATACCCTGGCGTGCCATGATTACCTGCTCAAGAACGCGGGCGACGGGTATACGATGTTTCAGGACAACACGTTCCTGCTCGACTCCATCATGCTCGACAATCAGGTGCTCATCAACTACATCATCGACGGACTTGACGGCACGGTCGGCGAGGAATACGCCGATCCGCACGGGCAGGGCCGCATCGTAATCGTCAACTGAGCGGAGCAAACAAAAGACACGAAGAGCCGGATGCGGAACGCGTCCGGCTCAGTTTGTCGATAAAGTGGGAGATGTTGGAGGCTCCGCCTCCGAATCACCGCTCAGGGCCGTAACGGCCCTGAAAACCCAATTCTGCAGGCGCTCTATTCCAGGGCGCCAGCAGCGTCAGGAATTCCCGAGGGACGCGTCCCTTGGGTGGGGTCCAGGGGTGAACCCCCCGTAAAAGGACTTTTTTGGCAGCGTCCGGCACTTTTTTACGGAGCGTATTTCAGCGCGTGAGCTTCCGTTCGACGAACGCCACGCCGTAATACATCAACGCGGCGAGCGCGCAGAGCACGACGACGCTGGCCATCACAAGGTCGAGCTTGAACACCTGCCCGCCGTAGACGATCAGGAATCCCAGGCCGGATTTGGAAACGAGGTATTCCCCGACGATGACGCCGACCCAGCTCATCGAAACCGAGATCTTGAGCGCGGCGACGATGGTCGGCACGCTCGCGGGCAGCACAACGAGGCGGAAGATCTGGAGCTTGTTCGCGCCGAGCGTGCGCATGAGGAACTGCTTTTCGTTCGTCTCCGTGCGGAAGCCTGCGAGCACCGTAACGATCGTCACCACGAGCGAGATCAGCACCGCCATAACGATGATCGAGCCGATGCCTGCGCCGATCCATACGATCAGGATCGGGCCGAGCGCGATCTTCGGCAGCGCGTTGAGCACGACGAGATACGGGTCGAGAATACGGCAGAGCGTTTCGCTCCACCATAGCAGCGCGGCGATGAGCGTGCCGAGCAGCGTGCCGAGCAGGAAGCCGGAAACCGTCTCCAAGAGCGTAACGCCGATGTGAACGAACAGCTCGTTATTCTGAAAGAGGCGGACAAGCGTGGAAGCGACGCGCGAGGGGCTGCTCATGATGAACGGGTCGATCCACCCGATACGCGCGAACAGTTCCCAGAGCGCGACGAGCGCAAGCAGGATCGCATAGCGCATAAACGTAACGAAGCGTTCCCGCCGCCGAAGCGAGGCGAGGTAAGCGTTTCGGCGGGCGGACAGGAAGGCTTCAGATTCCATGATCGTCCAACTCCTTCCAGATGGCGTTGAAATGACCGGGAAAACGGGGGTCGTTACGGCGTTTCAGCGGCGGTTCGAGCAGATCAAAGTCCAGCGGATGCTCGCTCTTGAGCCGCGCGGGGCGCTCGGTGAACACCAGGACGCGGTCGGACATCGAGACCGCCTCCGAGATGTCGTGCGTAACGAGAACCGCGGTTTTCTGCTCTTTCTTAATGATATTGTACACTTCATCGGAGAGACGGAGGCGCGTCTGAAAGTCCAGCGAGGAAAACGGCTCGTCGAGCAGCAGGAGCGTGGGATTGAACGCCAGCGTGCGAATCAGCGCCACTTTCTGCCGCATGCCGCCGGAGAGCTGCCGCGGGAAGTGCTTCCGAAACGATTCCAGACCGTAGCGATCGAGCAGTTCGAACGCATGCCTGCGGCGCTCCGGCGTCAGCATGCGCTTGACCTCGAGCCCGAGCAGCACGTTTTCCTCGACCGTGCGCCAGTCGAAGAGGTGATCCCGCTGCAGCATATAGCCGACCTGCGCGGCGCCGGCGTTTCCGCCGAAGGACAGCCGCACCGTGCCGGCGGTCGGCGGAAAGAGCCCGGCCAGCAACGAAAGTACGGTCGTTTTGCCGCACCCGGACGGTCCGACGATCGAAACGAATTCGCCCGCGTCCACGGTGAAACTCAGATCGCGGATGGCGAGTGTCTCCGCAGTCTGTTCCTGATAAACCAGATCGATATGCTCGACTTCCACGAGCGTATGCCGGCGGGGAAAAACGTCCTGCGCCGGCGAAAACAGCGGATGCGCCGTCGTCGAATCGAGTTGTTCCATGCAGTCCCCCCAAAGCGAAGCCGCGCGCGGCAGCGCAAAAACGCGTCCGCTTCCTGCAACGCACCGCGGCTTCGATTGCGTCGATGCGGATGTCCCTTAGGCAGCGCGCAGGACGCGCCGGTGCGGGAACTCCGATATGCCATACTATGAATTCACGGCCGCTTTCGTGTTGCCGCCCGTGCGAACGAAACCCGTCGGAGAACGCATACTATACTCTGTAAAACCTTCGGAAAAACGCGGGGACGCCGCGGTGTACTGCGCGGTTTGTTTCCGCTGGAGCGTCCGGCAGCGCATGAAAAGCGCCCCGGAAGAAGATACGCTGCGCAGGGTTTGCAAATCGCCGATTATGGGCGGGACGACGGGGAGACGAAAGGGGAACGACGATGCCGGAGACAAAGGACGAATGCCGAAGGAGTTGCTGCAGAAAAACGCCGCCGACCAGAGTGTTTCTCGGGATCGGCTGCATCGTGCTCGCGCTGCTGATTCTGCTCTTGTGCGCGCCGGCGTGGTTTGTCGCGCTGCTGTTTTCCGCGCTGCTGGTCGTGCTTGGACTCTGGCTGATCTTCCGGCCGTGTTAACGGGCGCTGAGGAACGACGCGCCGATCGCGATGCGGCGGCCGGCCGGTCGCTGCCCCAAAAGTTCTTTTACAGGGGTTCCCCCCTGTACCCCACCCAAGGGCCATGTCCCTTGGGAATTCCTGACCCTATCCTAGGGCGCTTGCGGGAATGGGTTCTTAGGGCCGTTACGGCCCGGAGCGGTGGTTTGGAGGCGGAACCTCCAACGGCCCCCTTTATCGGCAGGTCGACCGGCGGGGATTCTTTCCAGCCGGAATCTTTTCGGCATTATCTGAATTTCGAAAGCGAATCATATGGTTCCGAGGTATGTGAGGAACTCTTCGAAGGGACAGCAGAACCGTTCGACGGCGGGATGGTGGTAAAACACGCAGAAGCCCTGGCTGCCCTGAAACGGCGCGTCCGTTTCCGACCAGAGCAGGATGCGCTTGCCGGCGCGCGTCGCAACTGCGACGCCGAGCTCCGCGTGCGTGCCGAAGCGCCCCGGCAAAAGCAGTACGACCAGATCCGCGTCCGCGACCGCCTGCGTTTCCGCGGCGGCGACGGCCCGTTTGCGCTCGGGGGACTCGCGCGAGACATCGCCGTGCTTCGTCCAGTCGTAGGTGCGGACATGTCCGTTTGATTCGAGCGCTCCCGCGGCCCTGTTTACCTTTTCGGCGTTCTGTACGCCGCTTGCCACATAGAATTTCATTCGACTCCGTTTCCTTTGCGAATCGGCAAAAAAGGACAGCCGGGAACAAGTTTCCGGCCGCCGCAATGCCGTTATTTTTTTCCGAGATCCTCCGCGCGCAGTCCCGGCCCGGGGTCGCCCTGCATCCAGTGCTTGCGGCAAAGGCCGATGTACTTGTCTCCCGCGCCGAGCACGACCTGCTCGCCCACCTTCGTGATGCCGCCTTTGCCGTCGAGGCGCGCATTGTTCGTTGCCTTCTTGCCGCACCAGCAGATGGTCTTGATCTCCTCGATCGTATCCGCGCGCGAGAGCAGCCTCGCGCTGCCGGGGAAGAATTCGCCGCGGAAGTCGGTCTTGAGGCCGTAGCAGATCACGGGAATGTTATAATCGTCCACGATCGGCAGCAGCAGATCGACCTGCTCCGCGCTTAAAAACTGCGCTTCGTCAATGATCAGGCAATCGTATGCGTGCGCGCGGACGCTGTCCCAGTCGATCTCATGAAACAGAACACATTCTGCCGTAAGGCCGCTCCGGGAGCGGATTTCATACAGCCCGTCGCGCGTGTCCACGGCGGGCTTGACCAGCAGCGCGTTCTTTCCGCGCTCCTTGTAGTTGTACCAGACCATGATGGCGTTGGCGGTCTTGCTTGACCCCATCGCACCGTAGCGAAAGTATAGCTTTGCCATGCAACCTCCGATTCAAGGGCAGGGTGATAAGCGCCGGGCGGAACCGCCAGCGGCGGCCGCGTTTTGCCGCAGGGAATGCCTTTGGACCTGGGCGCGCGGGATTTGTTGCCCGTGCAGCGCATGCGGCATACGTTGATGTTGACCGAGTCCGTCGCCTGCAGACGCTCGCAGCAGAAGCGTAGACACAGGCCAAACCGCATCTGATCCATGAGGATGACCGTAATGATAAAGATCAAAACGGCGATCGGCGTGGTCGGGCAGAAGCTTTTTAACATGAAGTTCGGAAAGGACGTTTCCTTCCCCGGAACGTCCGGCGTTTTCTGCGCAATGCCCGCCCAGTTCGGGGGGATGGGGTCCGTCTGGTTCTGGCTGCGATGGCACCCATCTTTTGTAAAACTTATTCCGTCGCTTCGTATTGACTGCGGGCAATCCAAATACTACCACGGCGGTTCAGGCGTTGTTCTTTTTTGTCACCGATGCGTTCTACTGCAGCATCTTGCAGGCTGCGAACATCAGGATCAAGCCGAGTGCCAAGACAATCGCAATGACTTTTTTCATTTCTTATCCTCCCCGTTTTATCTGCGCCGGTTAGATTCTGATCTAATGGCAGTATAACATAACGGTTTATACGGCACAACGAAAAAAACACGTGCCGCATTCCCGGTTGACCGTGCCGATAAGGAAAAACCTGTTGACTTCAAGATAGGCTTCGCTTATAATAACTGTCAGCGTCTTCTTGAAGGAAGAGTCGTATAAGAGGGGAGGGAAGGAAATGGAAATTCGCGTTGGTGAAAACGAGTCCCTGGAAAGCGCTCTGAAACGATTCAAACGCAAGTGCGCTCGCAGCGGTGTGCTGGCGGAGGTCCGTCGGCGCGAGCACTATGAAAAGCCCAGTGTGAAGCGCAAGAAGAAAGCCGAAGCCGCAAGAAAGCGGAAGTATTAAACAGATTTACAGATTGAATAGAAAAAACGGATCGCCTGCAGCGGTTCGTTTTTTATTTCCCGGATTCGTTTCGGACAGCAACTGCCTCTGCGCTGAGTGCGCATAGGCGGCCGACAGGGCGCATACTCTGTCGAAGGGGGACGAATCGAATGTTTCAGAAAACGTCTTTTTGCGAGCTGAGACACAAGGAAGTCATCAACGTCTGCAACGGCGCGCGGCTCGGACATATCTGCGACATGGAGCTCGACGCGTGCACCGGCACGGTGCTCACGGTGGTCGTGCCGGGACCGTCGCGTTGCTTCGGACTGCTCAGGAGCGGCGAGGAGCTTGTGATCCCGTTCTGCAAGCTGCAGAAAATCGGCGAGGACGTGATCCTCGTAGACATCCGTCCCCTGCGGGAAACATGAGATTTCTCTGGAATTACCTATCTGATTGTGATACACTAAATTATTATAAAATTGCACCGACAAGGAGCGCCCCATCATGAAGTGCAGATATTGCGCCAGCACGGAAAGCAAGGTTATCGACTCGCGCCCGACCGACGACGGAAGCGCCATCCGCCGCAGACGCGAATGCATCAACTGCGGGAAACGCTTTACAACCTACGAGAAGATCGAGGAGATCCCGATCATGGTCGTCAAGCGGGACGGCAGGCGCGAACCGTTCGATTCGGAGAAGATCCGCAACGGTATCCGGAAGGCCTGTGAGAAACGGCCGATCGCCGCGGACGTACAGGACAAGCTTGTCGAGGATGTAACAAGAGAGGTGTTCAACACCCTTGCGTCCGAAGTCACCACGACCGATATCGGGGAAGTCGTCATGAAGAAGCTCAAGGCCGTGGACGAGGTGGCATACGTGCGGTTTGCGTCGGTTTACCGGGAATTCAAGGACACGCAGACGTTCATGCTGGAACTGCAGCGTCTGCTGGACGAAAAATGACGCGTACGACGGACTTTTCAGCGGTCTACCAAACGATCCGGCGCGGCAGCAGGCTGCGCTTTGTCAACGGAATCGGCGTGTATTCCCTGCCGGCGCTCGACGCGCTGCCGGGGGTTCGGCATGGGTTTTCCGCCCGCACGGGCGGAATCAGCGCGGGCTGCTTTTCTTCGCTCAATCTCAGCTTCAACCGCCCGGAAAAGCGGGAAAACGTTATGGAAAACTACCGCCTGTTCTGCGCGGCGGAGGGGATTCCGTTCGAGCGCATGGTGATGGACAACTATGCGCACGAAACGAATGTTCTTTGTGTGGACGGTGCAGACGCGGGGCGCGGTTACCTTACCGAACCGCTGCCGAGCTGCGACGGGCTTGTAACGAACGATCCGACCATAACGCTGATGACCGGCCATGCCGACTGCATGGCGTTCTTCTGTGCGGACCCCGTGAAACGCTGCATCGGTCTGGCCCACGCGGGCTGGCGCGGCGCGCTGGAGCGGATCGGCGCGAATCTGATCGGCGCGATGCGCGGCCGGTTCGGCTCCGATCCGGCGGACGTTATCGTGGGGATCGGCCCGTCCATCTGCCCGGACTGCTTCGAGGTCGGCCGCAACGTGGCCGAGCTGTTCGAGCGGGCGTACCCCGGCGTCCCCTGCGTGATCAGCCGCGCGGGGGAAAAGGCGCACGTCGACCTCTGGATGGTCGCCTGCCGGCAGTTCTTGGAAGCGGGCGTGCGGCCGGAGCATTTTTCCCTTTCCGGCGTGTGCACCGTGGAGACGCCGATCCTGTATTCCCACCGGCGCGACAAGGGACAAACGGGCGGTATGGCGGCGTATCTGAGACTTATGTAGCGGCAAGAGTAGCTTTCAAATTCAAGATAAAAGAGTCTGTCAAGATTCCAAAGTTCAGGAGATTTTACAATCGAAAAAGGGGGGGATCAAATGCGAAAGAAGTTCGCTATTTTGGTGCTTTTCCTTCTAGTGATGCTTGTGCCGCAAATTGCAGTTGCAGCAAATGTTCCGAACTCGGTTCTGGATGCGGCAGATTCCGTTGTTTATATTGAAGTTGGGGGCGGCAATGATTGCGTTTCGGGAACCGGGTTTATTGTTTACAAGGACAAAAGCGGGACGTATATTGCAACAAACAACCACGTCGTCAAGGATGATACCCAAAATATTTCAATTTGGACCTCGAAATCAATCTGCAAGAAAGCGACCATAGTTGCGCAAAGCGAATCGCAGGACCTTGCGATTGTTCATCTTGACATGGAAATGACTGCGAAACCCTTGTTTTTAAATAAAGAATCGAAACAAGGTGAAGAAATCTATGCGATCGGATTTCCGAGCGGAGCCGATGCCTTATCCAATACGACTGCGCATGTTGGAAGCGAAGCGACGATTACAAACGGACTGATCAGTTCCATACGAAGCATCAGCATTCTGAATAACGGAACGAACATAAAACTCTTGCAAATCAGCGCAGATATCAACGCCGGCAATTCCGGCGGTCCGCTGCTCAACAGTAAGGGCCAGGTAATTGGAATCAACGCATTTGGCGTCATTGATACGCAGGGGATTAACGGTGCGATCGCATCCGACGAGCTGATTTCGCTGATAAATACATACCATTTATTTCAGATTCCTCAGCCCGGACTATCAACGGCAACGGTTCTCATTTTTATCAGCGCGTTTGTGATACTTTCAGCGGCGATATTTACAGCAATGCACTTTATAAAAAAGGTGGGAATAAAACGGAAGATTCCGTTACCCAAGTATCTAGAGCTTCTAGGCGGTTCGCTTGATTGCGCGTCGGCTGTTACGATGCTCATTCCAATTGCACAGTATCTGAAAAACAAGCATGATCAGGGAAGCGTATTTCTGCGTCTTTATCCGGGATGCATTCTAGTTACACGTGCCGGATGCATGCTGAATGGGAAATATGAGCGTCCGGCCGATGCTTTTCTGTCACCCGAGCAGAAGGCAGGCGCTTTTGCGGGCGTTCAAGCTGATGTGTATGCATTCTGCGCATTATTGAACTATGTTTTGCAGGGCCACTCCGATATGGAAAATGATGAGGAACGCGAAGCGTATCATGCAGTTATAAAAGTTGTAAAGAAGGGAATGTCGACATCGCTAACACGCCGGTATCGTTCCATGCAGGATCTTATTATTGATTTAGCGCCGCTAAACCGCGGAATGTCTGCGGAAGCCATGAAACCATTTGCAGGACAGAAAAGGCGCCGTTCCTCAGTCAATATACAGACGATAAAATCAGAAGAATTTTCAAAAGCGAAAATACGAAGAACGTATGATCGAAAGAAAGTACGGCGGATTATTGCTGCCATAACAGCAGCGCTGCTGATTTGTTTGGCTGCCGGACATGTCCTGCTAAACCGGCACCTTGCCCTAAAGGAAATGGATGTTTTTGAGTTTGAGGAAGCAAACAGGCTGTTCTGCAATATACCGTTATGCTGGGTGTTGTTCCCGAAGGAAAATCAATATATCGAGGCCGGGGAGTACGTTACGATGAGCCGTTTTCAGGAAGCAATCGATGCAT
>CAZIQO010000053.1:0-21287 GCA_964541465.1 uncultured Oscillospiraceae bacterium | reverse complement strand
CCCTGCCGCGCGATGCACAAAAAGGCGTACCGGAGCTTCCCGATCAGCCGCGTCTATCAGGCGCATATCCCGACCTGCCCTGCGGGGTACTGGCTGTTTGGGTTCGCGTCCAAGAAATATCACCCGCTCGACCACTTCGATAAGAAGCGGTGGGAGGAGCGCGGCATCAAAACCTGGTACTATACGGCGAACCTGCACGTCGGCGCGTTCATGCTGCCGCGGTATGTGGAAGACTTACTGGAGGAGGAAGAAAACTGACATGAAAAAACTTCTCGTCATCGGCTGCGGCGGCGTCGCGTCCGTCGCCATTCAAAAGTGCTGCCAAAACAGCGAAACGTTCCAGGAGCTCTGCATCGCAAGCCGCACGAAATCCAAGTGCGACGCGCTTGCAAAGAAGCTCGAAGGCAAAACGAAAACCCGCATCACCACGGCGCAGGTCGACGCCGACAGCGTCCCCGAACTGGTCGAACGTATCCGACGCGTCCGGCCGGACGCGGTGCTCAATGTGGCGCTGCCGTATCAGGATCTGACGATCATGGACGCGTGCCTTGAATGCGGCGTGGACTATATCGACACCGCAAACTACGAGCCCGAGGATACGGGCGATCCCGCCTGGCGCGCGGTCTACGAAAAGCGAATCAGGGAGAAGGGCTTTTCAGCCTACTTCGATTACAGCTGGCAGTGGGCGTATCATAAAAGATTCGAGGAAGCGGGGCTGACCGCGCTGCTTGGCACGGGCTTCGACCCCGGCGTGACCAGCGTGTTCGTTTCCTACGCAAAGAAGCACTGTTTCGACCGCATCGACACCGTGGACATCCTCGACTGCAACGGCGGCGACCACGGGCACCCGTTCGCGACCAACTTCAACCCGGAGATCAACCTTCGCGAGGTCTCCGCGCCGGGCAGCTACTGGGAGGACGGCCGCTGGATCGAAGTCCCGGCGATGAGCATCAGGCGCGAATACGATTTTCCGAAGGTCGGCAGAAAGGATATGTACCTGCTGCACCACGAGGAGATCGAGGCGCTGGCGAAGCACTACCCGGAGATCAGGCGCATCCGTTTCTTCATGACGTTCGGACAAAGTTATTTAACGCACATGAAGTGCCTCGAAAACGTCGGCATGCTTTCGACCGAACCGGTCGAGTTTCAGGGACACAGGATCGTGCCGATCCAGTTCCTCAAGGCGCTGCTGCCGGACCCTGCGTCGCTCGGGCCGCGCACGGTCGGCAAAACGAACATCGGCTGCGTGATCAAAGGCGAAAAAAACGGCAGACAAAAGACGATCTATATCTATAACGTGTGCGACCATCAGGCCTGCTACCGCGAGCTCGGCAGCCAGGCCGTCAGCTATACCACCGGCGTGCCCGCCATGATCGGCGCGGCGCTGGTGCTAAGCGGCGTGTGGAAAAAGCCCGGCGTGTTTACCACGGACGAGTTCGACCCCGACCCGTATATGGACATGCTCAATCAATGGGGACTGCCCTGGGTCGTCGACGAAGATCCCGCCGCGGTGGAGTAAGGTGAGAAAAAGCGAACTGCCCACGCCGTGCTTTGTGGTGCGCGAAGCGGCGCTGAAACGAAACCTCGAAATCCTGCGGGGCGTACGCGAGCGCGCGGGCTGCAAAATTCTGCTCGCGCAGAAGGCGTTTTCGATGTTCCGCGCGTATCCGCTGATCGCGCGTTATCTCGACGGCGCGGCGGCAAGCGGGCTGTATGAAGCGCGCCTTGCGCATGAGGAGATGGGCGGCGAGAACCATGTGTTTTCGCCTGCGTACACGGCCGAGGAGATGCGTAAACTGACCGGGATCTGCGACCATATCGTGTTCAATTCGCTTTCCCAGCTGGAAACGCACCGCGCCGCGTGGCAGCCTTCCGGCGCGAGCGCGGGACTGCGCGTCAACCCGGAATGCTCCACGCAGCGGGGACGCGGGCTCTACGATCCCTGCGCGCCGTTTTCGCGGCTGGGGATTCCCAAGGCGGCCTTTCCCGCACGCCTGCCGGAGGGCGTGGAGGGCCTGCATTTCCATACGCTCTGCGAGCAGGGCGCGGACGATCTTCTTACGACGTTCGATGCGTTTAAACGCGCGTTCGGGGCGTATCTTCCCCGCCTGAAGTGGCTCAACCTCGGCGGCGGGCAGCATATCACGAAGCCGGGGTACGATATCGCCGCGCTGGAGGAGCTGATCCGGTCCGTCCGCTCAACCTACGGCGTCGAGGTCTACCTTGAGCCCGGCGAAGCGGTCGCGCTCAACGCGGGCGAACTGATCACGCGCGTGCTGGACGTGGTGGAAAACGGCATGCCGATCCTGATCCTGGATACGTCCGCCGCGTGCCATATGCCGGACGTTCTGGAGATGCCGTATTGTCCGCCGCTGGAAAACGCGGGTTCGCCGGGCGAAAAAGCGGTCACCTGCCGGCTCGGCGGACGCACGTGTCTGGCCGGGGACGTGATCGGCGATTACAGCTTCGACCGCCTGCCCGGGATCGGCGAGTGCCTGACGTTCGGCGACATGGCGATCTATTCGATGGTGAAGACCAACACGTTCAACGGCATGCCGCTGCCCGCCATCGCGCTCGAACGGGAAAACGGCGGCTGCGAGCTGGTGAAAACGTTCGGCTACGGGGATTTTAAGGGGAGGCTTTCGTGACCATGCTCGGCTCGCTTCCGGTACGCGACGGATTTCATATGCCTGCGGAGTTCGAGCAGCAGCAGGCCGTGCTGCTGATCTGGCCGACGCGCCCGGGCAGCTGGGGCGCCGATCCTTCCGCGGCGCAGGCGGCGTTCTGCGAGATCATGCGCGCCGCGGCCCGGAGTGAACGGGTGTATCTGCTTGCCGACTGGGCGCATCTAAGCGAGGCGAAGGCCGCCGCCGGCGCGGTTGCGGCCGTTCTGGAGATCGAAAGCGACGACGCGTGGGCGCGGGACGTCGGGCCGACGTTTGTGGTAAACGGAAGCGCCGTCCGCGGGATCAGCTGGCGCTTCAACGCCTGGGGCGGGGGAATCGACGGGCTCTACGCGCACTGGGAGAAGGACGACGCGCTGGCGGAAGCGTTCTGCGGCGCGCTCGGATGCGGCTGCTACGACGCGGGCGGTTTCGTGCTCGAGGGCGGCTCCGTCTGCTCGGACGGCGAAGGGACGCTGCTGGTCACCGAAGCCTGCCTGCTCAGCGGGGGGCGGAACCCGGACCTCGGCAAGGCGGAGATTGAACGAACGCTAAGGGAATACCTCGGCGCGGAGAAGATCCTCTGGCTGCCGCGCGGGATCTGCGGCGACGAGACCAACGAGCACGTGGACAATGTCTGCGCGTTTGTGGCCCCCGGCGAGGTCGCGCTGGCCTGGACGGACGACGAAGCCGACCCGCAGTACCTGCCGAGCAGGGCCGACCGGGCGTATCTCCTGCGCGAAACCGACGCGAAGGGGCGGAAAATCGCCGTGCACAAACTGCCCATGCCCGAGCGGCCCGTATGCGTGAGCAAAGCGGATCTGGCGAACTATCGGTTTGAGAAGGGCGAGTGCGAACGCAAAATAGGCGAACGGCTGGCGGCAAGCTACGTCAATTTCTTTTTTACCAACGGCGCGGTGCTGCTTCCGCAGTTCGGCGGCGGGAACGCCGCTTCGGACGCGCGCGCGGCAAAGATCATGCGCCGTCTCTGCCCGGACCGGGAAATCGTGCCGATCCGCGCGCGCGCGATCCTGCTCGGCGGCGGCGGCATTCACTGCGTGACGCAGCAGATCCCGAAAGGAGCGTTTTTGTGAGCAAAACAACCGTTGCCGCCGTTCAGATGCGCTGTTCGGCGGACCCGAAGGAGAACCTCGCAAAGGCAGAATCGCTGGTCCGCAGGGCGGCGGACGGCGGCGCGAACATCGTCCTGCTGCCGGAGCTGTTTGAACGGCAATATTTCTGCCAGGAACGGAATTACGGCTATTACTCGTTTGCGCAGCCCGTTTCGGAAAATCCGGCGGTGGCGCGGATGCGGGTCCTGGCAAGGGAGTTCGGCGTGGTCCTGCCCGTAAGTTTTTATGAGCGCGACGGGAACGCGCTCTATAATTCCGCCGCCGTGATCGACGCGGACGGCGGCCTGCTTGGCGTATACCGCAAAACGCATCTCCCGGACGACCATTTCTACCAGGAGAAGTTCTATTTTTCACCCGGCGACACCGGCTTTTTGGTGTTTGAAACACGGTTTGGTCGCGTCGGCGTCGGCATCTGCTGGGACCAGTGGTTCCCGGAAGCCGCGCGCTGCCTTGCGCTCAACGGCGCGGACGTTCTCCTGTATCCCACCGCCATCGGGAGCGAGCCGATTCTGGCGTGCGACAGCATGCCGCACTGGCGCAGGGTCATGCAGGGGCACGCGGCGGCGAACATCGTGCCCGTCGCGGCGGCGAACCGCGTCGGAACGGAAACGGTTGCTCCCTGCGAGCAAAACGGCGGCCAGTCGAGCGCGCTGACGTTTTACGGCTCGTCGTTTCTCACCGATGAAACGGGGGCGGTTCTTGCTCAGGCCGACCGCGCGAGCGAAACGGTTGTGCTGGCCGAATATGATTTTGCGCGCGTGCGGCAGGCGCGGCTCGAGTGGGGGCTGTTTCGCGACCGCAGGCCGGAATGCTACGAAAAATTGTGCGCGGGGACCGGCCCTTCCGAAGCGAGCCGTCGCGTACGGCGGTCGGACGAAACGGAATAAGGACGGTTGTTTTCGCGGCGGACGCGCGGCATCTTTACCGGAAACCCGACACGCATATCGGCTGAATCGACCGGCGGGCAGCACTGCCTGCGGCGTGTTCGCGCCTGCTTTTTATCTGTGAAACATACAGCCGCCACGCCATATAAAAATCCTGTTATGGTATGGTAACAGGATTTTAATTCATACATCGTAAAAAATTTCCGAGATCAACGAACCGGATCAATCCGCTGACGGCGCTCTTCCATGGCCGCTGCTTTTTTATGTTTTGTTGTATGCAGGGGCTCCGCGGCATCTTTTAAGCGATCGTTCCGCGCATGGAGATCGTGAACGAAACGCGCAGATCCTCTCCGAACCATTGCGGGAAATTCGTTCCCCAGCGATTGTTGCACAGCAGGAACCAGAATCCGTCGCCGGGGCTGCCGAAGGTGTCGCGCACATCGTAGAGATACCGCCCGCCGACGCTGACCAGCGGTGAATCGTGCGGCACGACGGACAGCCGTTCCGCCGCGCTTTCGCAAATCAGCCCTTCCACGGCGTGCAGCTTTCGGTTTCCGCCGGAAACGACGTTCAGCGGCGAAACCGGCAGGCCGTGCTGGATCAACCGCCAGCGGTTTGGGTTTGCCGGAGCAAGATCCATCTGCAGCCAGAGCGCCTCCGGGCTTCGGACGGCGTCCTTTTTGCGCCAACAGAGCGTAAGCTCGATCGTCTCCGGCGTAAATTCATATGTGATCGCCAGTTCGCGCGGACAGCCGTACTGCTCCGCCGCGGCCGGATCGCCGTGCAGAAACACGGTCAGGGTGTTTCCGTCCCGCCGGAGCTCGTCCGCCGCCGCAAACCACAGCCCGTGCCGGACGCTCGGTTCGTACCGCAAGCCGGGCTTTCCAAAGTCGCATTCCGCCCAGGCATAGTTTGTTTTCAGGTCGCGTCCGTAGGCAAAGAAACAGTCGTCCACGTCCTTTCCGTCGAACGCTTCGTAGGCAAAACGTCCGATCGATACGTGCCGGTCGATTCCGAGCGCTTTGTTCTGCACCGAGACAAGCGTGCCGTCCGCGGCGACCGCGGCCGTCCAGTCTCCGATGGAAAGCGGGACGCCGAATGCGCACGGCGCGCCGCTGCACGCCGGAAACGAGAAATCAAGCGCACGGTCCGCTTCCTCGCGCAGCGGTGCAGGCAGCGCGTCCAGGGCGCTTTGCACGTATGCGCGCTGCTCGAGGTGCGAACGTTCGAAGTGCGAATAGGAGGACGTCTCCGTTGCGCCGCGGTATTGCCGCAGTTCCGATCGCACCGCTTCGAAGATGTGGCGGTTTCGCTCTCCGAAAAACGAATAGTCCGTCCGGTCGGCCTGCCGCGCGCGCGTAAAATCCGCCTTGCTCCAGTTGGTAAAATCGAGCAGGTGTTTTTTTGTGTCCAGTCCCCAGGTGTGTTCACACACCAGAAGCAGGTTTTCCATCATGGTTTCATACGCCGCCGATCCGCGCACAAGCGCGCCCTCCGAAATCCACCGGTCGGCCAGCGCGAGCAGGCGCTTTGTCCGCGCCGTTTTCAGCGGATCGGACGCGACGCCGTGGATCCACGTATCCCCGATCTCCTCGGTCACGACCGGCAGGCTGTCGCGTACGGCGGGAAGCGCCGCGGCAAAATCGTCCAGCGAACCGCCTTCGATGACCGCGTTCGGGTATTTCCGCGCCATGTCTGCAGTAAACCGGTCGAGATCGGCCTCCATCGGCGGGTCGGCGTTGTCCGGCGCGTGCAGGAATTCCAGCGCTGTGCCGCTTGGCAGAACCGCCGCCTCGCCGTAAGCGCCCGCGTAACTGACGATCACTTCCGAATCCTCATACCGCCAGCGGAACAGCGCGGGGACGCGCGGAACGCGCGAACCGGGATTGACCCCGATATGCAGGTAGGTCACGCCGCTTTTGGAAAGCGCGGGAACCATCGCGATCGTATGCCCCGGTACGTCCGTCATCTTGGCGGCGATCGTTTTTCGCCCCAGCATCGCGTCCAGCCGCCCTGCGATGGAAAGATCGTAGGAAAACAGCTCGCTGCTCATCAGCTCGGTGTGCGTGGTCAGCGCGAGCGCATGGTAGCGCACGTATCCCAGCCGCAGCGCCTCCATGCAGCGCGCGCTTGCCGCCGGAGAGGCGTGTTCAAGATAGTATTTGATCAGATAGGAGCCGGTCGTCCAGACGAAGCGCTTTTTTTCCGGCGTATTGACGGAGAACGCCAGATCGATCGCCTTCGGAATAAACGAGTCCACATACCGCCGCAGCACGGCCGCCGCGTAATCGGTATATCCGACATCAAGATGGGTTTTGCATACGACGATAACGCGCCGGACGCCGGAACGATCCATCCTTTGCCTCCGCTAATCAAAATAGATGGGGTTGGAAAGCAGCGCCTTCATGGGCGGAAGCCCCGGCGCATATACGCGGTTCAGCTCCGCGCGCACAAATTTCGCATCGGCGTATGCGTGCGTGACGGTATAGGAGATCGTGTCCGGCGGGCAGACGATCCGCTCCGTGTCCCGGTCGGTAATCAGGCGGATCTCGTCGCCGCCGGCGAGGGCTTCGAATGCGAACGTAACCTCCGCGCCCTTCGGCGCAGTCCCGCCGAAGGAGATGCGTCCTTCAGCCGTTTCGCAGTCGGCGTCCATCCTTGGTCCGTTCGGAAGATAGGTCACGAACCCGTCGCCGCGGCGCAGAGCGTCCAGAATGTCCGCGCGGCTGCGCGAAAGCGCGTAAACGCACATGGTGGGCGTTGCGAGGCTGCCGAGAAGCCCCGGCGCGTGATAGTCGCTGCCGCCGAGCGCGGGGATGCGATTGCCCTTGCAAAGCGCGCCGTGCCAGTACGAAACGGCGCGTTCGTTGCGCTCGCTCATCACGCCGTTCCAGACCTCCAGCGCGTCAAACGGGACGTCGAAGCCCCAGAGCCACGGGACGACCGGACAGAACGGATGGTTGAGTACGACAAGCGCGCCGCCGTCGTGCGCGGACTGCATCAGCGTGCGCGCCTGCGAGAGGTTGCGCGTGTCATACCGCCCCGGAAACGGCGCCGCGCGCCCCAGAAAATTGGCGTGCCCCTGGTAGTGCGTCCACTCGACGCCCGGCAGAACGGTGATGTCGGGGTACAGCGGCGGGGAGGACACGTTGTTGTGATCCGTGATAAACAGAAAATCCAGTCCGGCGTCGCGCGCCAGTACGGCCAGCGCATCCGTCGAAAACGCGCCGTCGGAGGCGCTGGTATGCGCGTGCGTATCGCCGCAAAGCAGCCTGCGGCGCTTTTGGACGATTTCGATTTCAAACGCCACGTCCACGCCGCCTTCCGGCACGTGGTATGCCCCGGCGACGATCCGCCAGTTCCCGGCCGGCAGTTCAGCGGCGGCAAATCCGGCGCTGCTCCCGAGCGGGGATACGAACACGTGCCTTCGGTTGGAGCCCGCCGCGCCGAAGAGCCGACCGTCCGGCGACTCCAGCGCGAGGTCGATCACGCAGTCGTTTTCCGCGCGGAGGAATCCATCCGAAGCGGTTTCCGTCCGGCGCGGATAGTCCATTCGCACATCGATGCGTTCGGCCTGTTCCGGCACGGGAAACGTCAGCCGGGGATAGGTTCGTTCTTCGCTTTTATCGATATGCAGCGTATATCTCATCGTCTTGTCCGTTTCCTTCCGCGAATCGGCGCGTCGCCCCAGCTGGTTAAGAGGAAGCCCTCGTGCTCGAGCAGGTTCGAAAACGCGTCGCTCGTGAGATATTCATACTCCCAGACGCGCTTCTGCCATTCCGGCGTTTTTTTCAGCAGCGCGTCGTCGGGGAGCGACGGATGCAGGAACACCTCCGTCACGCCCGCTCCGGCGCCGGCGATTTCACGGCCATAGTAGTCCCTAAGCGCGGCGTACCCGTCGATTCGGCTGACCGGATCGGGATTGGTGATGAAATCGTCGATCAGCCGGACGCCGTAACCGTCCGCTGCGGCGACGATGATCCGATGCGCCGCGCGTACGGGCGCGCCTGGCGCGTGCCCGAACTGCCGCCGCAGAAAGTCGTTCCGCCGCGGAAACCGAAACGGCAGGTCGTAGCGTTTGCAGAGCCGGAACGCGTTGAGGAAAAACAGCCGCCCGTTGATGCCGTAGAGCGTGCCGCCGTGGCTGTCCGCATGATCGGGCCGCACGCCGTTTTCCGCAAGGAAGGAATACTGCGCGTCCAGTTCGCGCGTGACGTCCGCGCTCTTTGCCTGCTTCGAAGCGCGGGCGGAACTCGGAAGCATCGCGCCGTTTTCGCACAGCGACGGTGCATGCGCCGCACCGGCGCACGGCTTCCACCGCTGGTCCGCCCACTCGGCATGGATCGTCCAGTGCACGCCGACGGGCAGGCGGCGTTCTTTGGCAAGCGCGCGCGCCTCCGCGGCGCGCGCCGCCGGCGCAAGGATCGTCGTGGAGGTAATGCGCTTTTCGTCAAACAGCATTCCGATCGCCTCGTCGCCCGGCTGCGTCAGGCCGAAATCGTCCGCGTTGACAATCAGATATCGTTCGTTCATGCCGTTTTGCCCGGTTCCCCCGCTTCGCCCTGCGCTTCCTCGGCCACCGGCGCGTTTTCGTTCGGCGGGAAATGCAAAAACCTTGCGCAGATTGCGCTGAGCACCATCACGATGAACGGAAAGACCGCGATCAGGAATCTGGCCGCCTGCCCCGGCTGCAATCCGGGATTATCGCCGCTTTCAAACCCATACAGGGTGCCGACCAGCAGGAACGCAAGGCTGGTAAACAGGCCGCTGAGCCGGTTCATCACGCCCATTGCGCTGGCGTAGGTTCCCTCCCTGCGGAGATTGTATTTCTTCGTGTCCTCGTCCATGATGCGCGCGCCGATGAGGTCCATGGTCGTGATGGCGCCCGCAAAGCCGAGGCCGACCACGCAGCTAGCGATGATCGCGCCGACGAGGCTCGTCATGAAATACAGCGGGATGAAGGACAGCGCAAGGACGATCAGCGCCGTGCGCCAGACCGGCATAACGGTGTATTTCTTTACCAGCAGGGCCCAGACCGCCACGCCGCCCATGGCGAGGAGCAGTACGACGGCAAGCAGGATCGTGGAGGCCGTTCCGCCGAGCTCGAGCGTATAGGTGGTATAAAACGAAACCGCCTGCATCACCAGCGACATCGCCGCGCTGTAGAGCGCGTTGGTCACGCCGAAAATCCAGAATTTGGGATTGATGACGAGCGCCTTGATCGTCGGCCAGAGCTGCGGTTTTTCCGCCGTCTCCTCATGCGGCGTTTCATGACAGCCAAACGTCATGTACAGAATGACCGCCGCTGCGAGGATGCCGTAGAGAACGGAAGTCAGGCCGTAGCCGATCTTCTCCGTAACGATCGGCGTCAGCGCGATGCTGATCGCCATGGCGACCAGCTGAAACGCCTGCCGCATGGCGTTGGATTTGGCGCGTTCCGCATCCGTCCGGAACAGCTCGGGGAACAGCGCGCCGTAGTTGGCGTTGATAAGCGAATCCAGCGTGCCGGTGAGCATGTACATCAGCAGCATGTACACGAATATGCTGTTTCCGGTGAGAAACGCCGGGAGGTTGAAGAAGGCGACAAAGCACAGAATCAGCAGCGGCGTACCGATGACGAGCCACGGCCTGCGGCGGCCCCATTTGGTGCGCGTCCGGTCGGAGAGAAACCCGTATACCGGATTGTCGATCGCGTCTAGAAACGTGTAGAGAAACAGGACAAGCGCATACTGCGTGGTGGTCACGCCGTGCTTGATGACGTAAAACGCCGCGGCGTAGGTCTTGAACATGTTGATC
Organism: uncultured Oscillospiraceae bacterium; assembly: GCA_964541465.1. Classification (GTDB taxonomy): domain Bacteria; phylum Bacillota; class Clostridia; order Christensenellales; family CAG-138; genus UBA7703. The sequence goes on along the minus strand of CAZIQO010000053.1, from coordinate 10,811 downwards.
GGGATACTCGTGCCGAACATTCCGATGGCATAGCGAAACGGACTCGTTCTTTTCGTCTGCATAAGCGCCACTCCTTGATATGATTGTTTTCGATCTGCAGCTTGACTGTATCACCGGCCATGCCGCATGTAAACGGGCCCGTGTTGTGATTTTTTGAAGATGCATTGTGATATTTTAAACGAAATGCAAACCATTGACGATAATATAACGAAAATAGTATGATTTCGGTATGGACCAAACTCAGGATCATTGCGATTTTACAAAACCCGCCGTCGAGGAAGCGGGCATGCACATAGTGGATTACCATGAAAACGCGCGCTTGAGGACGCAGGGCGTGTCGTTTCATTGGTGGAACGACCGCTCGACCACGCTCCATTACCACAATTTCTTCGAGATATTCCTCATCACGCGCGGAAAGGCCGAGCACCGGCTCAACGGCGGCGAGTTTGCGCTGCGGCGAAACACGCTGCACCTGATCCGTCCGCAGGACGTACACCGGTTTGTGTCCGTGCGCGGAGAATCCTGCACGCATATGAACCTGCTGATTCTTCCGGAGCGGCTGCGCGCGCTCTGCGATGCGCTCGGTATTCCGCTTGACGCGGTTCAGGCCGGGACTTCGCTGAGCACGGTGCTCAGCGATTCGGAGACGGCGTTTTTCCTGGACCGTGCCGAGCAGATCAGCCTGTGCGGAAACCGCGTGGACGATGCGTCCCGGCTGATGCTGGAAATGATCGCCGAAGCGCTTATGCTGCTGTACCGGAGACGAGCAGCCGCCGGCGGCGCCGAGTGGTTCGCCGAGCTGCTGGTAAAACTTCGCTCGCCGGAATTTCTGACCTGCCGCGCTTCGGACGTGTATGCGCTATGCCCCTACAGCGCGCCCGTGCTCATCAAACGCTTTCGCAAAAGCAAGGGCTGCACGGTTGTGGAATACCTTACGCGCGTAAAAATGGACTATGCGCAGAGCTTTCTGCTCTCGACAAACTTCCCCGTGCATGAAATCGCGTCCCGGCTCGGCTACGATTCGCTCAGCCATTTCTGCCGCGTGTTCAAGCAGCGCACCGGCGTGACCCCGCAGCAGTACCGCCGGCAGGCGCAGGAAAAACCGGCGGAGTTTCTGCACGGAACGTAAAACGCGTTGTTCCGCCTGCTCGTGTTCGGCCGGTGCCGCTTGGAAGCAGCGCCATGGGAAATATACGATTTATTAAACGTTCAGATTAGACAGGAAGCAGACGGACCCGCCCGTTCTCCGGCGGCCGGTCAGCTTGTCGATAAGGATGGGGACGTTGGAGGTTCTGCATCCAGACCACCGTTTCGGGCCGTAACGGCCCGAAGAACCCATTTTTGCAAGCGCCCTAAAGGGCGTTTGCAGAGTCAGGGATCCCCAAGGGACATGTCCCTTGGGTGGGGTGCAGGGGTCCACTGCAAAAGGACTTCTTTGACAGGCTGTCCGCCCGCTTTCCGGCGGCCGGTTTTTCTTTCCGCCTGTGGTGTTTGCCTTTTTTTCACCCCGGTGGGAGCAGTGCCTTTCCTTATGCGCCGGTTTATGGTAGTATAACAGAAACCGAGCAGGGAAATGCACCCGGCGAAAGGTTCTTAAATGTCGGAAAAACAAAAAAAAGACCTGATGCTATTTTTTGTCGTTGTCGCGGCGGTCAATCTGGCGCTCGGCTTCAGCGACGGGCTGTTTTCGAACTACTTCAAGGACGTATACGATGTCAACGGGTTCCAGCGCGGGCTGATCGAGTTTCCGCGGGAACTGCCCGGCGTCATCGTGTTCTTCCTCATCAGCGCGGTGTCGTTCCTCGGCGATATCACGCTCGCGATCGTCGCACAGGGGATCGCGGCGTTCGGTCTGCTTTCGCTCGGATTTTTTACGCCGTCCTTTGGAGTGATGCTGATCTTTCTGTTCACCACCTCGATGGGCACGCACCTGTATATACCGCTTCGCGACAGCATCGGCATGGCGCTGTCCGAGCCGGACAGGCTCGGCAAACGCATGGGGCAGTTCGCAGGCGTGCGCTTTGCCTGCCTGACGGTCGCGGGCCTGGCCGTGTTTTTTCTGTTCCGTTTCGGGATTTTCAGCTTTTTGAGCGACACAAAATGGACGTTTGTCGTTGCGGCGGTCTTCTATGTGCTGGCGCTGCTGCTGCTAGTCCGACTCAGGCGCAGCGTCGGCCAGGTGCGCAGCAAGCGCGAAAAGGTGAAGTTCATCTTCCGCAGGAAGTATAAATATTATTATGTGCTCGCCATCGTATTCGGCGTCCAGAAACAAGTGATGTTGGTGTTCGGGCCGTGGGTGCTGATTGAGACGCTCGGCCAGCAGGTCGACACCATCGTGCTGCTCGGTATCATCGCGTCCACGCTCGGCATGTTCTTTATGCCGCAGCTCGGCAGGTGGATCGATCGTTTCGGCGTGAAGAAATTGCTCTACGTCGACGCGTTTTCGTTCATCGGCGTGTACCTCTGCTACGGGCTGCTGGCCCAGTCGTTCAACAGCGGTGCACTCGCGAAGGTCGGGCTGCCGGTGCTCGTGACCTGCGCGCTCTTCGTCGTCGACCGGCTGTCGTCCCAGATGGGCATCATCCGAACGGTCTACCTCAAGTCGATTGCGATTTCGGACGCGGAGGTGACGCCGACGCTTTCGCTGGCGATGATGATGGACCATGTGGTTTCCATCATCGTCGGCGTTACGGGCGGCGTTGCATGGGTCACGTTCGGCTCGCAGTATATCTTTTACACCGTCGCGGCGCTTTCGCTGATCAATCTGGTCGTCGCCATCCTCGTCAAGGACCCCGGAAAGGCGCAGCCGGCGGCGCCGGAAAGCGGCCGCTGAAGGAGCAAGACAGTCAGGGACCCTTCTCATTGCCGAAACGGCTGGAACGCGGCGGCATGAACGCCTGCGGCCCTGCCGATCCCGGCGGTTTTTTTAACAGACGGGCGCCCGGACTTTTTTGCCGATTCCCCAAAGGGACGGTTCATCGGCCCCGGTTTACACGTGCGCCAAGGCCGGAGAAAAGGCAGTTGCCGATTCCGAATCACATATGACAATCCGTTTAACAGGCAGATGGACGCCGAGTTGGCGGCAGGAATTCAGGACCGGGAAACGCAGGATCGTCCCGAATTCCATCCGTCGTTTCGGGCGCGCCTCCAGTTCAATCTTCAATCCTCCGCCGTTTCGTTTGTCAGGGTGTGTATCTAAAAGCACGGCGGTACGGAACCGACGCCTTTTTCGCCGGTTTCTTGTCGCTAAAACCTTGAAATAGCGCTGCTGTTCCTGCGGTTTTGCTCCGCAAGCCGACAAAAAATCCGCTCGGCCTGTCCTCACCGCATTTTAGAAACACACCCTGGCTACAGCCCCGTCCATGCCCGCAGTCTTTTTCCAAGCGCCTCCGGTATCGCCGGCAAAGCTCTCCCGAACAGAAGGGACAGGGCTGCGCGCCGATTCCGCCGTCCGGCGTGGCTGCGAAGCGCCTTGGCTTCATCAGCACCCCCCGGGTAAAGGTGCGGCCGGCGTCCTGCAGCGCAAACGTTATTTCTGCCGTTCGCGCTGCGGATCGGCCGCAGCGGAAGGCGGCGTTGCGCGGCTGCAGCCGTCCGTCCGGCGGCCCGGACAGCCGGCCTTACCGGCTGCGCATCCGAGCGGGACGTGTTCTCCGGAGAATCGGCGGGATCCCCTCGATTTGCCGGCGTTTCAGCGAGTTTGACGCCCACAGGCGGCATCATTCTCAGCATGCAGAACCATGGCGCAGCCCCTGGGGAACGATATAACGTTTGCGTAATTTGCAATTGATTTAGATATTTTGATCAGATATATTAAAAACGCAAAATGAATCGTGTGCCGCTGCAATGCCACAACGAGTTCGAACCGTTTGTTCAGAGCAATTCAAATGCGGCCACAGCCGATTACCAAGGTTCCCGACACAGCAACGATAATAGCATTGGACCCGTACATTGTCCCCGCAGGATGACGTAAGCGCGCACCAGAACGCCTTTTCCGGCAGTGCCGGGAACCTGTTTTCAATTTTTTGTAACGACCGGTGCAGCCGCCCCGGACGGCCCGCACGCGGCGGCCATCGACATTTTCGGCAGATATGCGCTCGTTCACCGGAAAACGTCTGGTGCGGTTGCGATAACGTTTGCGCTGAACCGGGACTGACGGAAGCCGCTTATGAACTGCCGTGGGACAAGGCTGCAAAGCCGGAGGGAAACGAGGACGGTCCGCAATATGATACATCGGCCCTGTATCATCGATCTGGATGGAACGATATATCGCGGGGACTGTCCGGTGCCGTTTGCTGCCGCGTTTCTGGAACAGCTGGAGGCCGCCCGCGTTCCGTTTCTGCTCATGACCAACAACCCGAGTCTCTCTCCGCAGGAACTGTCGCAAAAGCTGGCCGCCATGGGGATTTCTGTGCAGGCCACCGAAATCGTAACCTCCGGCGATATCGCCGCGGAGTATCTGACGGAGAACGGCGCCGCCTCGGCTTACGTGGTGGGAAGCCCTTTTTTAAGAGCTCTTCTGCAGAGCAGGAACATCCGGCCGGATGCAGACAGACCGGAATACGTGCTGATCGGCCATAACCGGTCCTTCACCTACCGGGAGCTGGCGAAAGCGGCGAACGACATCCTTGCGGGAAGCAAGTTTCTGTGCACCGATCTGGACCATGCGATCCCTTCGGGCGATCATATCCTGCCGCATACCGGCGCGCTTGCCGCCTATCTGCAGGCCGTTACGGGGCAGGCGCCGCATAACACCGGCAAGCCGGAACGCTATTTCCTTGACACCGCGTGCAGGCGGCTGAACTGCCGCCCCGGGGACCTGCTCGTCATTGGGGACAACATGGACACGGATATCGCAATGGGGCGGCGGTATGGAGCCGCGACCGCGCTGGTGCTGACGGGGATGACGGACAGGGAGACATTGAAGAGCTCGCCGTATCGGCCGACGTACGTGCTTCGCGATTTAAAAGAGTTGATGTCCGGCAGCTTTTAGCGCCCGGAAACGGCGCGCCGGATACCGGACGGCATTCCCGCTTTGATCGAGGTCTAATTTCACGGGAAACGCGGTTTTCCGTGTGGTAATTAGAAAAAAAGCGAAAGGAAAGAGGTAATATGAAAAGCAAAAAGGTCCTGAGCATTCTGTGCGTGCTGGCGCTGCTGTTGACGGTGGTCGTCGGCTGCAGCGAACCGGCTGCTACTACGACGGAAAGTGCCAGCGAACCTGCCGCGGCTACGGAAGCGCCCACCGCCGAAGCCGAAACGGAGGAAGAGGAAGTCGCCGAGGACCCCGGCTACGATACCGAAAAGGTGTATGAGATCAAATTGACCTCCAACGATCCCATAACCGCCATCTGGATGCAGCAGATCCAGGCGGCCACCGAACGGATCTCCGAGCGGACAAACGGCAAAGTGGACATCCAGGTTTACCCCAGCGGCGAGATGCTGGTCGGCGACGAAGGCATCGAAGCGGTCATGAGCAACACGGCGGTATTCTATTTCATCGCGCCCAGCGCTTTTGCGGACTATGTGCCGGTGTACAAGACCATCTGCGCGCCGTACCTCTGGGAGTCGTATGAAGACGTGGAAAAATTCATGGACACCGATATGATGGCCGAAATCAATGAAGAAGCGTATGCCGCCGGCATTCACGGCATCGTTACCAATTTTGTCGTCGGCTGCCGCAACACGCTGGCCAACAAGCCGATCAATACGGTTGACGATTTTGCCGGCCTGAAGATCCGCGTGCCCAACAATACGATCTACGCCGACCTCTTTGGCGCCATGGGCGCAAACTATATGCCGATGGCCTTCTCCGAGGTCTTCAGCGCACTGCAGACCGGCATGATCGAGGCGGTCGAAGTCACGCCCGGCAACGCCGTGCCGACGAAGCTCTGGGAAGCGCTGAAAACGCCCTACTATTCGCTCACGAAGCACCTGCTCAACGTGATCGGCCTGTTCACGGGCGAAGAGTTCTGGCAAAGCCTGCCGGAGCCGTACCGTGTGATCATCCAGGAGGAACTGGAAACCGCGGCGCTCACCGCCAATCAGGAAGTCAGCGACCAGGATGCGTCGCTCATTCAGGAAATGGTGGACGCGGGCGTAACGCTGGTGGAGCCCGATCTGACGTCCTTCCAGGAGGCGTTCGCGCCCGTCGGCGAACAGTACGTCAGATTTGACGAGGTCGTGGCGGCCGTTCAGGCGCTCAACTGATTTCCGTCCGGATTTCAGGTATGCCGCAGCGTTATCTGCGCTGCGGCATACCGTTTCCACTGAAGGAGCGATACCATGAAAAAATATTTCAACATCGGCTCGATTGTGAACTTTATCGGCGGCTTCATGCTGATGACCACCGTTTTGCTTACCCTGTTCGACGTGTTCGGCTATTGGCTCACCGGGCGCAGCTTTGCTCAGGTGCAGGAGCTTATCCTGGCGCTTTTTGTATGGGTTGTGTATGCCGGCATGGGGGAACTCTATAAAGCGGGGGATCAGATATCGATCGACCTTCTTGAAAAAGTGCTTCCGCGCAAAGCGAATCTGATCGTGCAAATCATCATCGACGTTATCGTGCTGGCATTTTCCGTTGTCGTGACGTACTATGCCGTTTTGCTGACCATTCGTTCGGTCACGAAATTTACGCCGGTTTTGAAAATACGGTATTGCTATATCGACGCTGCGATCGTGTTTGGAGCAGGCACCATGATTTTCTTTGCAATTCAGCGCTGCGTACAAAACATCAGGCAGCTGATACAGAATAAGAAAGGCGAATAAAAATGGGAATCTATATACCGATCATCATGGCCTTTATTCTGTTGTTCCTGGGCGTTCCGGTCGCCGTTTCGTTGCTGAGCTCGTCAATCGTTTATTTCGCGTTTATCACCGATACGATGCCGCTGACGATGATCGTGCAGAAGATGGTGTCCTCAAACATGTCCTATGCGCTTCTGGCGGTGCCGTTTTTCATACTCGCCGGTTTGATCATGAATTCCGCCGGCATCACGCAGCAGATGATGCGATTCTGCGACCTGCTGCTCGGGCACAAGGTGGGCGGTCTGGCGCAGGTCAACGTTCTTTTGAGCACGATCAACGGCGGTATCTGCGGCTCCGGCGCGGCCGACGCCGCGATGCAGTGCAAAATTCTGGTTCCGGAGATGAGCAAACGCGGCTACCCGCCGGCGTTTTCGGCGGCGGTCACCGCGGCAAGCAGCCTGATTGCGCCCATGATACCGCCGGGCGTCGCGCTGATTCTCTACAGCGTGATGACCGAGACGTCGATCGGCAAAATGTTTGTCGCCGGCATCGTTCCGGGCGTGCTGATGTGCATAGCGGAGATGGTCGTCGTCGTGGTGATCTCCCGCAAAAACAAATATCCGCCGTCCAGGGATCACAGAGCGCCCGCAAAGGAAGTCCTGTTTTCGCTGAAGGACAGCATCTGGGCGCTCATCGTCCCCATCGTGATCATCGGCGGCCTTCGCGTGGGTCTGTTCACGGCAACGGAGGGCGCGGCCCTGATCATCGTGGTCAGCATGCTGGTGGGCTTTTTCGTCTACAGAGTGCTCAAGCCGAAAGAGCTGCCGGCGATCCTGAAGGAAGCGTTCCGCTCCACGAGCACGATCATGTTCATGATCCTGTCCGCGGTGGTCTTCGGGATGTACCTGAGCTGGGCCCGCATCCCGCAGAACATCACGGCATGGATGCTTGCCTTTACCAACAGCCCGGCTGTGTTTATGATTCTCGCGACCGTCCTGCTCCTGATCTTCGGCATGTTTATCAGCAGCACGTCGCTTCTGATGATCATGACGCCGCTGCTGTTCCCGGTTGCGCAGGCGTACGGCATCAACGCGGTGCAGTTTGGCATCCTGATCATCCTCAACTGCGCGATCGGCTCTCTGACGCCGCCGCTGGGAGGCGTGATGTACCTGGTCTGCAAGATGTGCAAGGTTACGATCGTCCAGTTCGTCAAGCATGTGTGGCCGTTCATCGTGGCGCTGCTGGTTCTGGTCATCCTGATTATGATTTGGCCGCAGCTGACGACGTTCCTGCCCGACCTGATCTATAACTAAAGGAAAAAACCGTATGAAAAGCAGAGAGTACCTCCTGCCGCCCGACCAAAACGCATACAAAGCCAATCTGCACAGCCATTCCACCTGTTCGGACGGCGTGCTGATGCCGCAGGAACTCAAGCAGCTCTACCGGCGGCACGGCTACAGCGTGCTCGCCTATACCGACCACAGGGCGTATTACACCCATACCGAGCTGGCCGACGAAAACTTCCTGCCGATCGCCGGGTATGAGCTGAACTTCAATCGGCGCGACGCGAAGGGAAGGACGACGAAAACCTGCCACATCAACGCGCTCGCACTCGATCCCGGGAAAGCCGAACCGATCGAAGGGCAGGGCGTGTACGATCTTCGCGTGATCAACGACGCGATCCGGCGACTCCGCGAAAACGGGTTCATCGTAAACCTCAACCACCCGGCGTGGTCCAATCAGATGCCGGACGAGGTGCTGGAGCTTCGGGGGCTTACGGCGATGGAACTCCTCAACAGTGGGTGCAGCTGGACCTATAACGCGGCGGAAAACCAGCTGCACTACGAAACCTGCCTCAAGGCCGGGCGGCGGATGCTTGCGCTCTACACGGACGACAACCACGCCAGCTGCCACAGCTTCAGCCCCCGATACGCCGGTGCCTACGCGGCCGGCGCGCAAACCTGTCCGCCCGATGCCGCAGTGAAAATTCCGGCGCTCGACTGCTGCCGCGGGTATACGATGATCTATGCGCAGAAGCTCGAGTACGCCGCAGTCATGGAGGCGCTGACCGAGGGACGCTACTACTGTTCGAGCGGGCCTGAAATTCTGGCGTATTATATCGAGGACGACCGGATCTGCCTGGACTGCTCGCCGGTCGTTTCGGTCTTCCTCAAAAGCATGGCCTGGGCGCTGAGTGCATCGGCGATGGATCTCGAAGGTCAAATCACGCATGTGGAATTCGACCTGAACAGGCTGAAGAGTAACGACGAGGGCTTCTTCCGCATCGAGCTCATCGACAGGAACGGGCGCACCGCCTGCACGAATCCGCATTACCTCTAGAACGTCCCGCGCCGGACGTTCGTCCCGTCGGCTCCGGCGGGCGGCTTTGGCGTTCCTTCCGGCATGACGGCAGAACGGCATGGCGGCGGGGCATTCCATTTCGCAAACGCAACCCGGGTCTGCGGCACGATCCATGCGGCTTCGGCCCGGGCAAGCAGAGAAAAACCGCGCGCATCATGCGGCGGTTTTTTCTGTGCCTGTGCGGATGCAAATGCGGATACGGCGGCCGGATTTAAGACGCGTTCCGCACCGGAAAGAAGCGCGGCGCCGGGCCCGCCGCGGGTTTGAAGATTGCGATTGAAACCATTCCTGCTTTTCTTCTTTTGGGTTTTCCTCCCAAAGCAGTGCGAAAAGCGGTTTCAGCCGTCGGGTACCTGTCAAAAAAATTCTTTTGCAGGGGTTTCACCCCTGCACCCCACCCAAGGGACATGTCCCTTGGGGATTTCTGAACCCGCAAACGTATTCCAGGGCGCTTGCGGAAATGGGTTCTTAGGGCCGTTATGGCCCTAAGCGGTGATTTGGAACCCCTGTATCGACACGCTGAGGCGGCTTCAGCCGCCTGAAGCCGTCACAAATCTCGTTTTTGACGAGATGATTGCTCCGGAGCTCTCGCCCTTCGGGCTTCCGGGCTGCAAAAAGCACAGGAAAGCCGCCCCGAACGGGGCGATCCGCTGTGCCTGTCAAAAAAGCGCGTATGTCCAACAAAAAGAAATGCGGGCGGCGCCGGAACCGGCCGCGCAGGAGCATTTGGCGAAAGAAAGCAGTTGCAGTTTCCGGACGATTCGACGGTGCCGGAGTCCAGGCTATTCGTCCGCGTTTTCCTTCATGCAAAGATGCACGGCGGCCGTCTTGAACGTTCTCGGCAGAGCGAGGATGTTGGGGTTCGGGCCGACGTATTTCTTCATGGCGTCCGCGAGCGCTTCTTCAAACGTTGCGCGCGTTGTAAGCCCCATGCTGCGCGCAACCCCCGGTTCCTTTGCTCCGACGATGTAGATGGCGCTCGTATTCATCACCGCGATATGTCCGCAGCTGATCATTGAAAAGCCGTGGAACGGGTGGAACGCGTTGTGAAAGCGATACCGGTCGATGTATTCCTGATTCCGGGCAAACGTCTCGCCGTATTCGTTGAGATCCGGCAGCGTGTTTTTATACTGATAAAGACGCATCATCTCCTTCGTATACGGCCACAGTTTTTCCGAATAATCGCCGTCGCAGAAGGAGGAGCAGATGATCACGCAGCGGTCGGACAGAACGCGCTTATGCCGGATGACCTGCGCCGAGATCGCCTGCAGGAACATGATGGGGTTGGTGCCCATGCCGTCGCCGTAGTGGAAGAAACGAGGCATGCCGAACACCATCACGTCGTATTTCTTGCTCGCCCACGGCACATACGTGCGCTTGTCGGCCGTAATCCAGCTTATTGGCTGCATCTGCTGCGCCCAGCCGGAGCTGATTTCGATCTGGCGCGAGTACGTGTCCAGGACCGCGTCGCAGCAGAAGAAATTTTTCCCCATGCTGGTCTCCATGTGCCGGCCGATCTCGTCGAACTTGCTGCGCATGGTGCTCGCGCAAGAAACCGGCACAAAATCGGGCAGGTGCATGACCTTCGGCACGTGGTGCGAGGCGATGCTCTTCCAGTGGTTGATGCCCGTTGCGCAGTGCTTGTAGCCGCCGGAATAGCCGCCGTACGGGTTGCCCTGCGTGTGTCCGACGAGCACGGCGAC